>JBBRXJ010000036.1:0-33697 GCA_038248505.1 Bacteroidales bacterium | reverse complement strand
CTGCCCATGCGGCAGTAACGCCTGTTGGCAATCCTGTTGCAGCACCAATACCTGTTGCTAATGTCGTGGTATGAGTGATTGCTGTTAACACCGTGTTGATACACAAAGTTGGTGTACTGGAGGCTGCAGCTACTGTTTTATTAGCTGTTACCGTGATCGTTCCTGTTGCACTAACTGTTCCACAACCACCTGTTAATGGTATGCTATAGTTAAAAGTACCTGATGCAGTTGGTGTACCACTTATAGTGATAACGTTTGCAGCCCATGCTGCCGTTACGCCTGCTGGCAATACTGTTGCTGCGCCTATTGATGTTGCTCCTGTTGTTGCATGTGTAATAGCGGTTAATGGAGTGCTAATACAAAGTGTCGGGGTGCTTGATGCTGCAGCGGCGGTATTGGCAACAGCAATTGCAGTTGAAGTTGAATTTACTGAACTTACTCCAGGACAACCTGCTGCTGATGTATAATTAATAGAAACTGTTTTACTTCCTGTTGTTAACCATTGTATGGTTACAGTATTGTTTGTTGAAGTACCTCCTGAAACAATAGAATAATCAACACCTAAAGCTCCTGAATATCCCCAAGAATAATTACTCATAGCTGCTTGTGTGGTATAAGTAACATTGGTGTTAGTACATGCTGTTGCTCCTGGTTGAGCAGTAAATGTTGGTGTTGGTAATGCATTAACTGTTACTGTATGTGTTGCAGTTTTGGGAGTACAACCGGCTGCTGAAGCCAGAATAACAGTTGTACCTGAATAACTCGCAGCCCATGTTACTAATCCTGTTAAAGGATCTATGGTGCAACCTGTTCCTCCTGAAGTAAATGAATAAGTAATGCCTGTAGTATTACTTGCTGTTGCTCCATAAACAACAGTACCTGCTCCTTGACAACGCGAGGAAGTCGCTCCTAATGTAAACACAGGAGTTGTTACTGCTGCTGAAATATTTAAAAGACTAATTGAGGTTGTACTAATTTTTAATTGATCACCTACAAAGGTATTTGTATCTACTACAACACGAATCTGATAATTACTACCGGTTGGTGTAACACCGGGAATTGTTGCTGATATAGATTTATTTGTACCGCAGACATTTTCACTCAAAAATGCTTGTGTAGGTGCTAAATCAGTTGGTGTTACAAAACTGCCAGAACTATTAGAAAGTTGTGCTTTAAACACATAATTTTTCCCTGTAATAGCAGATGTTTTATCTGATGTAAAATTGTCGAAAGTTGCAGTTCCATTTGCAGAAAACAAACCAACATCAGTAATAGCATTAATATTTGCAGCAAAATTTTTTGATGCAAATGCAGTCCATGTTGCTACTAAAGAAAATTTATAATATCCTGTAACAACAGTACCTACTTTAGTTAAGCGTAACCAAACATTTGGGAACGCTCCTGAATACCATCCAAATCTTTCGTAATCAGTACCTCCTCCACAAAATAATGCATTATCAATATAACCATTATTATCATTATCTACAAACATATTAATAACATACCAACTTGCATCAGCATTTTGAGAATTTACAGTAATTGCCAGATATCCTGTTCCCATTGCACCAACAGCATTATAACTATTAGTAACAAAAATACCTGCTTTCTTAACCCATCCAGCACTTTTAACCTGAACACTCACATCAAAATCACCAGAGACATTATTTAAATATGCAGTTGACATATCATTTTGAGTAGTCCACAAATCACCGGAACCACCATTAATAGTTAATTCTCCTGAACCCTCCGTCGGCAGGGCTCCACCTGACGAACGATTTGCCGATGTCCAAAATGCATTTATTGTTCCATCATTAAAATCATCATTCATGGCGGTTTGGCAAAGTGATGATGTATTGCAAAGCGAATAATTAACTGTTGCAGTTCCTCCTGCACAAAGTGTAGTAGGCGTAATTGGTTTAGTTACCAATTGATCTCCAGTAACACTAAAAATGTTGCCCGGTGAAAACAATACATTTGCAGAAGGATTTGATGATGTTACCCGTAAACGATATCCTGTACCACTAACCACACAAGGCGGCAAGGGTACATTAAATGTACCTGCTAAAATAGAAGTAATTGTACCCAACGAAACCGGTGAAGAAAAACTACCTGTTTCACTAGATAACTGTAAAGTAAACACATTCCCTGCAGTATATGTTCCCTGCAAGGTATAAGATACAGTAATAGTATCACCTGCTATATAAGGTAATACAGGGATATTACCGGTAATAACTTTTTTGAAAGTACAAGAATTGGTTGCCCAGCAAACAGCATGATCAAAAATAGAATCACCATATGCTGTTAAGCTTGTATAGGCAACTCCTTTACCATAATAAGGTAATCCCACACGACGAGCAGGGGCAATTACTCCACCCGCCATATAATCGCCTGTATTATAACACCAAATAGTTGAAGTTCCACTCAAATCATCTGCAAGAACTGTAGATGTTAAAACTTTAGTTGCTTTATAAATATTAGTACTTGCTGAATATATAGATTGAAGCCCAGTTGGAATACCAAAGGTTATATCATGTCCATTATCTAAAATATTTATTGATGTACCTGCAGCATTACTTCCACTATTGCTTATAAACATATTATTATAAATATCACCATTACCACCGCTGCCTCCCATTACAATAACTGGTGTGGTAACTCCAAACAAAGTATTACGCATGGGTAATTCACTAACATAACTTGAAACCAAAATAACATCATAACATTTTAAAGTTGATGAAGAAAGTACTGGATTCGGCGGATTATTACCATAAGTAACAGTATCATACCCTAATGCTTTTAATCGGTTTTTATAAGATATTTGATTTGCATCCAGAGATTTTGTTTCGGCATAAATCATAGCACGTTTACCCGATGCTGTAGGTGTAACAGTTGTTGTTGCCGGTGTTGCATCTGTACCACATACATCCGTTACCACAACAGAAATAGTTTTTAAACCGGTAGTTGGATAAATAACACCAATAACATTATTTGTTGATGCACCTGTTCCTCCGGTTATTGTCCATGTATACGAAATATAATCTTGAACCGGCGGCATACTGCTAAACGTATATTCACCTGGACAAAGTCCTACAATGGTTGTAATAGCTCCGGCATTAGGTACTATACTTGCATCACCATTATTATAAACTGTAACATTATAGCTCACCGGATTACCGACACCACAAGCGCCAACGGCTCTTCCTGTAATAGCAACAACCGTTCCATTACCTGCTACACCAGCGAAATTCAAATTAACAAAACTTGAGTCACTTGCAACGGTTCCAAATGTTACACCGGTGGGCAGAGGAGTCCATCTATATTTTATAGCGCCATTTACAGGTGCAATAGTATAAGCTCCAGTATATGCTTTGCATACTTTATTTTTTCCATTAATACTTGAAGGAGTAGCCGGTTTGTATTCAAGAACATTAACGACTATTTTTTGAGCACCATTTATTTTATCAGAAGTATCGCATCCTGTAACAGAACGTACGACTATTTCTCCACCATTCAATGAGCCAAAATCAACAGTAATTGAATTTACCGGATTAGTTGTTGTAATAAAAGTTTGGCCATTCATTGTTGGTGTAGGAGATAAAAATTTACATCCCAAAGGTATCTCCCATAAATGTTTAGTAACACCTGCTGCAGGAGTTACGGTATATGTTCCAACGCTTGTGTATTTACATACTTCTATTGGTCCTGCAATTGCTGATGGCTTGGGAGCTGTTCCATTAATAGTAAAAAATGGAGATACAGCAGGTACTGCAGGGCTTTGTGCTGATGGAGCAGTACTAACAACACGTATCTGATATCCACTTCCTTGTAATACAACATTGGGTAAAGTACAAATTATAGTTCCGTTAGCGGTTGATGTAACAGTACCAATAACTGTAGAATTGGCGAAAGAACCAAAAGCATTTGATAACGTAGCGATGAACTTATTACCGGCATTATATGTTCCAGTTTTTGTATAAGTAACATTAAAGGTTTGTCCGGGACAGAAAGTAGTAGCTGTAGTAGGACTAGTAACTGTTATTGTATTTGAAGAACATTTATAATTAGCCCAACACATGGCATTATCAAAAAACTGAATACCGTTTGCCGTCCAATACTTAGCTCCATTAACATCCAGAAACAAGCCCACTCTACGAGCAGGTGCCATTAAACTATCTGTATTGTAACCAACCATTTTTGCTCCCTGATCATACGCAAAAACAGTTTTTCTAGCTGCATTGCTTACATCCTGTGCAATAGAAATGGCAGTACTAGAAGGCACACCAAAATTGAGCGAAGCGGACTTTGACTTATAAATTAATATTGCATTTAAAAACGGATGCCAACCATCCAATGTTCTAATAGTAATATAACCATCTTTTACCAATACATTATTATAGGTTACATCGTATGCATAATCAAGAGCACCCGTTGAAGCAATAATATCAAGATTTGCACTTAGCTGAGAACCTTCTATTTCTACATTTATTTTTGCATGATTAGTTTGATAATAAGCACCTCGTATCTCTGCAAATTTTAAGGTAATATTATAATACCCTGATGATGCAGGAATAGACCATGTTCCCGGATCCTCAACCCCTGATTGATAAATAACATCATCACCGGTACCGTTGATTGAATTAGCAGTAGAAAAATGATTATTATTTGTTGTATTATATAAATCTCCCTGATAAGTAATACCACTTCCAGGAGTTACAGTTGCACCTCCTACATTAATCGCCATTGCCAAAGAATCGGCAGGTAAAGCGTTGTAAACACCTAAACTTCCGGTTGCAATGAGATTATCCAACTCATGTCCGTTATTTGTAACATTAACATTTGTTCCTAATATACTTCCTTCACCTGCTAAACTTGCAGATGCCATTCCAAACTCATCAAACATATTAGCATTAAGAACAACTACACCTGTATTTGCATTTGCATATTTATAAGAAACTTTTGCATCATCAGCAGTTCCTAAAACTACTATTGTTCCTACACAATTTTTATCATCCGCCAAAGCATCATCATCATCTCTAACCCAAACTGTATAACCCAATGTTCCCAAACGGGTTTTTATAATATTATCTGCTGTTGATATAGGTGAATCTTCTCCCACTACCAATAACACTTGATTTGTACTGGCTGTATTTAAAGTAATAGATAATGTTTTTGTATTAGTATATCCGCATCCATATTTTCCACGAACAGAAACAATACCTGCTGTATTACCAATAATGACTTCTATTTTATTTGTTCCAGTACCCTTTGTAATAACAGAACCTGCGGGCAAACTCCATTCGTAGGAATCAATACCATCTATTCTCTCGGTTTCGAAATAGGCTATAGAACCCACACAAATACTGGAAGGGCCTGTTAAATACGTTAACGATAAATTAGAAGGCATAACATTAATAGCAAGCGGGTCAGTCCAGTCACTATTAATTCTACACTTTAAGGCTGTTGCTTTTAAGCGAACAAATTTTTGTCCTGCTGTTGAATAACTCACTGTCCATGGACCTTTACCCAGTGTTCCATCCGGACGACTGGCGCCATCATCAAAATACCATTCGTATTTAGTTCCGGTAGAATCGCCAATAGACAAATTGGTAAAAGTTACCGGAGAGCCCACGCATACACTTCGAATATCTGGAGCAAAAACTGCTTTGTTTTCTATACATAAACTAGGTATAACAGGTTGACTGGGATATTCACGTTCATCCAAAGAATCTTTTTGAGAAGCAACCCAGACATCGGAATACCAAACTCCTAACCATGCATCATAAATATTGTTTTGACCGCTAGCAGGTCCACCATAATTAAATGGATTTGCATTCATAGCCCAAGACTCTTTCCATACTGCTTTTTCCACTCCGGGCGTAGGATCAAAGTGAGTTGAGCCAGTGTACATCTTTCCTTTCTTTTGTGCAATAGTAAGGGCAACAATATTATCTCTAATACCTATGCCAGTAATATGATTTCCTCCATTAACGCTATCGTCTTTATTAAACCCACCCCATAAAATTCGGGATGTCCAATCAGAATTTGAGATAGAAATAGTAGGATCTTTATCAATCATATTTCCAAGTAACTTTCCATTCAAATGAGCTAAATCTCTACCTACCCAATATTTGCCGGCTAATGTTCCTGTATATAAGAAACCTTTTGCATCAGCATGAATAAAACCACCGGCAGGGGTACTATAGTTATCTGCACCTATACCAGCATTATTTCTTGAGAATAAAAACTGTCCACGTTTTACTATACCTGTTTTTTTATCTAACTCACAATAATATGATTGATAAGCTGTTGAAGTATTATAAGGAGTATTATATGTATCATAAGATATTACTGTAGATGGAGGCAAATCTGGATTACCATCCTCACACGCTGAATGTTTGCCATCAAAACGATACACTGTTTCAGTTCCTGAACAAATTCCAAGAAAATATAATTTACCGTCGTTTCCAACATTCAAATGATAGCCGCGTGAATCCGCAATATCTTTTATTAAATTTGAACCATCAAAACCCCAGGTTTGCCATATCTTTATCCAACCTCCTGAAGTTACTCTATATGCATTTACAAAGACTGATTGAACTGGTAATCCTCCTAAACCACCACATTTCACTCCATCAAGATGCTCCTGAATAAAACCTGTTACAACAACTGTATCTCCATTACTACCTCCGTATATAGCTGCATTATGTACATGTATGGCTGATGCTCCGGGTGTATTAAATTCACCAGCGTTCAAATATATTTTTTTATCTCCACCTATTTTATTTCCATTTTCGTCAAAAACATACAACCACTCCTCACCCCATGAATTAATTGCTAAATCTGTTGAGTATAGAGTTTGATTTTTTGCTACAACAACATGACCATTATCATCAATATCTACCCTGCACTGACTATTATTAGGATACCCACCGCCAGCAAGATTTGCATGATCAACATGCCACAAACGATTTGCACCGGTTGAGTCAAAACAATCAACACCAGAATCACCGGTAACAACAATTCTTTTATAACCATAATTCTGTATGGCATAACCAGTCATGTTATTTCCTATATGAGTAACACTAATAATAGTGTCACCATACATATTTAAACGAATAATTTTTGCTCTAGAAGCTGCCGTTGCACCATTAAAATAATATTGTTGATAACCTGTTTTAAAAATACCCTGTAGATTTTGAGAGAAATTACCACCCACATAAATATTATGTCTAACACCAGTACCTGTACCGACTCCTACACCAATAGGAATATTATCTTGTGCAACAGTATTCCCTCCCAAATAAGTAGCACCTTCAATATGTAAATTAACAACACTAGCTACTTTGTATGGATCGGGTTGTATCCACCAAATACCTAAATCAGCTTGAGGTGACCCTGAAGTACATCTACTAGGATATTTTTGTGCCCACATAGATATATAAACTGTTTTACCATCATCGGGAGTAACTATATTTGTTAACGCATCAAACACACAAGAAGGAGTAGGTAAATTTGTTCCTAATTTACTACGATTAGCTCTATCTATTAACTCTACCCCTGCTCTGCTGTATTGATAAAAACGAGTATCTATCAATGGATTTGTAGGATCAGTAACCGGAACAACAGGACCAACATTAGCACTTCCACCAACAACTCTAAACTCCCAGGAACTACCAGCCCACTCATAAGTACCTTGTGTTATAACTAAAAACAACTTTTTTTGATCCCAGCTAGCATATAAGCTTCCGTAATCAGGTCCTATACAATAATTAGGTAATTGATTTCGATAATCCGGACCTTTTGAAATATTATACCATTTCTTATTTTGCGAATCCCATGTCCACAATACTCTGGCTGTGTTATTTTCTCCCCTTCGTGTTGCTGTTTGATACCAGCAAGAATCCCTGTCAATTGCATCTCTGAAACTTGCAAACAAAGAAAAACGACCTGCAATATGATCGACTACTTTATAATCATCAAAATTATCTGGCGAATAACATTGCTGATTTCCTACCTGCACTGGATTTAATGATCCACCACAAGTATTACTTGTCTTTAACCAATCACCAGGAAATGCACCAATAGAATCAAATAATATTTGTCCGGTAGGAACAACATATTTAATAATACCCTGATCTTTTACCTGATTGTAACTTAAAATTACAAACCATAGGGTATCTCCTATATAAGAAACAGTTCTTATCTTAGCATTGGCACCACCACCTGTATAAGCATAGTTTAAATTACTTGCATCGGAAGATGCGGATGTTCTGTAAAAATCTTTGTTTTTTAAAGGAGCAGTATTAACGAGTTTCCATCCTGTTGGTGATGTAGGATCCAAACGATACATATTCGAATTATCGGATAGAGCTATAATATCATATCCATTCGTTAAAAAATCAACATGATCAATGCCATTATTTCTTGGATAAGCATCTGCCACCCGCACCCATTTATTAGCCACCTGATCATGTCTATACATTCCGTTACCACAACTTTGTGCATTCCATGTAGATAAAGGATTACCAAAGCTATCTGTAGATGCTGTTGCAAAAAATTCTACATAAGCATAAGCTTCCCCGTTTTTATGAGTAAAACCTAATACACGGAAATTATCCTTGTACCATGTTGCAACTCCTGCAGACTGTCCAATGGGTGAACATTTTGCAAAGCCATCGTTTATCTGATACCAGTAATCTGCTGTTGCCGGTTGTGACCAGGCTTTAAAAGAAAAACTAAGCCAAAGAATAAGGCTTACAAACAACAGTCTGGATAAACTTTCACTAATGGTTGAATATAAAGAATTCAAATAGATTCTTTTATTCTTAGTGTTCTGCGAAATTAGTGTTTTCATAATCTATAAATTAATGACTAGTTTTCTGCTTTAAAAAAATATTATTGATTTCCAATAAATAAAGATATAGACAGATTCAAAAAAAGTCTTGCTCTATTGTCTCATTCTTTAGCACAAATGTTGCATGCTCTAAAAGCCTTTATTTATAGTCGTTTTGCGACTTTTAATGTTGTTTTAATTTGTCTTTCATTATATGTTCACAGATACTGTCTTTTGAATGAAAAAATGAATATGCTTGATATCCTGCGCATTATCTTTTTAATTTGAATATTATCTGCATATATACAATCATATGCAGATGAAAAAAAATTGGACTACTAGAAAGTTGATTAGCTTAAGTTCTATTGATTGTAAGTTTATGCACAGTTCAGATAATCGTTCTACGAATGCCACTTTAAATTTCTAAATAGCCTATGCACTATTTAGAAATAAGTTTGGTATAATTTGCAATATTTCAATTATTTATAGAGTCAAACAGTTTATGTTCGTTTATTTTTCTAATTTTGTTCAATACCTTTAATAATTATGAAGGAAACCGAAAACTATTATATAGCTCGTTGTAAACAACTGATACAACAGAAGGAAAAATGGGATCATTACGATACATGGACTCATTATAATTTTCAACACTTGCAGAAAAACATTGAAAAGGATTCTGGAGTTATAATTAACGATCTTACTCTTAAACGGTTCTTTGGAAGATATACAAATAAAGAAGATTATAAGCCACATTTTTCCACTAAGGATGCTATCGCTCTTTACCTTGGATTTAAAAACTGGGACGATTTTAGAAAAAAAAACAGCTCCAGTGTAATAAGATCAAGCTTTTTGTTAAATCGCAGGCATACTTTTCTTTCTAATATTAAAAAAATTTTTTGGATTGGATTCTCAATTGCTTTATTGATAATGATAGGATGGAGCATACTTTTTGTTTACAACAAGTACTTTTATTCCATACCAGAATTTGAATTCCGTGCCGAAAGCGAATCATATAAAGGTTCATCAACGGTTACATTTCACTATGATATAACAGAAATAAAATCGGATAGTGTTTTTATTGATTTTGATATCTACCCTGAAATTGATAGAATTACTAAATTAGACAAAAATAAGCATGAGTTAAATAGGTATTATCCTATTTCGAATAATTATTCTATTAGGCTTTTCGATAAAAACAGAGTATATAAAACGATAAAGATTGCTATTGAGTCATTAAATTGGCTACGCCAGATTGCTATTTCTGAAGGTGATCCAATAGATTTATCAGGCGAATATTTTGGCACCGACACTAGTTTATCAATAAACGAAACAAACTTATTAGCAAAAAATATTAATGCCGAGGATTTCAACTATCAAGCAAATTTTATTTTAATAAAATCCATTCCTGTTAGTTCTTTAAATTTCATATACGAAACACGGTTTAAAGGTTTCAATACTCCTGATTATTTGCATTATTGTGAATTTATTAAGACATCCATCTTTTGTGAAAACGGAACCATTTCAACCAATATTACCGATACCACTTGTAATAGTCGCGCCTTCATTCGTTTTGGAAATCGATTTGAATTGGGTGAAGTAGTTAATCTCAAAGGTCTATCAGTAAATATCGGTCAGTGGAATACTTTGAAATTAGTAAGTATGAAAGATAGTCTGGCAATATGGATAAACAATAAGCATCAATACACTCTTCATAATAATTCAGATCTTGGCCCGATTAAAGGGTTTCAATTTCTTTTGAATCCTATGGGCGAAGTAGATTATGTAAGACTCTATGAAAATAATTCATTGATTTATTCGAATGAATTTAATCATATAAAGTAGATTTACTCTGCCTATCCGATTTCTTCAATGTGACCTAAGTGTTCTCTGTGATAAAATTTCTTCTTAATGTTCGTCGCTGCGAATTGCGACATTCTTCATCAGCTCACCACACCTTGGGCTTAGTAAACATTTCGATAAGCTCAATGTAGCAACATATCCATCTGCGTTCATCAAAAATATCTGTATTTTTTTCAGAGTGGCAATTATGCAGAATCGATTTTTTTAAATCACTGAACAAACAAAAAACACGTCAAGGAAAATATCCCTGACGTGTTGCATGAATTTTAAAATACTAAATAAGAATATTACCTCTTCTCTATTTTTAAAGCAACTACTACTCCATTTTGTTTAACGGTCATAATATATAAGCCAGAAGTAAGCTCCGATAAAAGAATAGATTTTTCTACCGATTCCGCATTTTTTTCAATCTGTGTGGTATTCACAATTTTTCCTGAAACATCAGCAATCGTAACATCAATAGTGCCTTCAAATCCATTTACAATTTTAAGTGTTAAATTATTCTCCACTGGGTTAGGATAAACAGTAAGTTGATTTGTTGCCAAAATATCGCTTACGTTAACAGAAAGTGTAGAAAAAGAAATCTTTTTTACAACACCAGTTACTTTTAAAATTTCACTTTTAGCAGCAACGTACACATCATAATTTGAGCCTCCTGTTAAGCCAAAAATATTCGTTATAGCATCAATATTTTTTACTACTACAACATGACCTTTCATTGCTGCAGGAGAATTGTCGGCTTTTAATCCCTTTATAATTTGATATTTTGTTGGTGCTGGGTCTCCAAATGGCAAAACAACATAATACGCTTTACCCGGTGCAGTAACATTCACTGTTAAATCGGCAGTATTATTTGTTAAATTACTAATCGATGGCTCGGTAGCCGACCATGCAATTTGTGTTTCAAGGTCGTAGCGATATAATTCCGCTGATTTTATTAAGTACAAATATTTATTTCCTTGTATCACTTTTGACATACCTGCTGTTGTAACAGAAGAATTAAAGGGAGCCCAAATATTTCCATTATCATAAGAAACATACATTCCACTATTTGCGCATCGTACAAATAAAAGACTGTCGGTGTATTCTTTTAAGTCGTAATATTTTTCGCGTGGCGGTGCAATCACCATAGCAAAACTAGGACCATAAGCTACATCTGATAACTGATAATTTACTCCTAAATTATTGCTTCTACTCATATTGGGCGAAGATCCGTTCCATACAGTGCCATCAGTACAAACAAACAAATATGGATTTCCCATATACTTTCTATAAAAAACCCATTGTATATTACTTCCATTACCATGATCAACGCCTAAATCGCCCCAACGGAAATACCATGTAGCACCTTCGTCTTCACTAATATGAATTGAATTCTTAGAATTCGCAAGCAACAAAGTATCGTAATAATAAATGTCCCAAATTCTTTTCATATTCTGCGAGTTCGCACCATTTAAACCTTTTGGACCCAATTGACCAGTTAAATTCTCTACTATCGATGTATCATGGTTTAATGACCATGTTGCACCATTATCCATCGACTTATATATACCTTTTCCATCCAAATGAGTAAATATATAATCCGTTTTAGTATCTTCAAGAATAGTGCCGCATTTAAAATTTTTACCATTGAAATTTTTCTTTGTCCAAATACCTGTTTCCAAGCGATATAAAGAATCGCCGGCATTAATAAAACTAGCCAATTTTCCAATACATACGGAGGTAACTTTCATGGCAATTTTATTTCCATACGACTGCCAATCGCCACCATTAACCGAATTAGACAACCATACTCCGCTATCCTAAGTACCAATGTATAATTTACCATTGTATTCCGTAATGGTTTTGATATTACTCAAAACACCACCACTGGCTTTTGTTAAACTTAATGATCCCCACTGACCATATGAGTTAACACCTATTATAAAAAAAATAACAAGCATTAGATTTCTCATAAATTGTAGATTTTCTTTTTTCATATTTTTCCGTTTTAAATTAATATTCATATCAAAAATACTCACTATTTAATAATAATAATAGATTTCATGAACTAATTATTCTAAAAAAATACTTTTGCACCGATATTTAATCATTAAAATAAATCAAAATGTAATTATAAAAATATATAATCGTTGAAATAACTGCTATCATTAATTATCATCATTTATAATAAAAATACATTCATCATAAAAAGCATTTCAAAGACTTTATTCATAACTGAATAATTTCGCTGAGCATTTTGAACATAGTGACACTATGCATTTGATATAAACAAAAAAGCTTCGTGAGATTAAAACAAAATTAAAATTCGTAAATTTAAAAAACAAAAAATTCATCAAAAACATATTTTTCTAAAGGGGGAGCTAATAAATGGAGCTAATTAGAAGATATCAACTTATATCAATTTTACGAATGTTTTTTATATATCCATTTTCTATTTTTTTTCTAAAATCATAACACCAATAGTCACTTAACCCATTTGTAAAACAATCAAATCATTCTATTTCATGTTAAAACAAAAATATTTAGTACTTTGCCAATTCAAAATAATAACAAATAAAATGAAATCAACTTTCTTACAACTCCTTTGTATTGTAATTTTTAGTCAACTTGCATTTGCCGAAATTATCACAAATCCAAACTCAATTGTGATTGAAAACGAAGTCTTCCGCAAAGAGATACAAAGCAGCAAAACGAAGCCATCTGCAATTTTCGTAAACTCTCTATTAAACAAAAATAACAATCAGGAATTACTCGTTCAAAAAAACAATATTGCATGGTTTGAACTAGTCATTAATAAAAAACTCATCACATCGGCAATGCCAATATGGCAATTCATAAAGTACAGTGAGCGTAAAATGCAAAACGGCGGTACCGAATACACCTTGTACTTTGAGGGCAAAACAGATGTAGTAAATGGGCTGCAAATTAGCATTCGCCAGCAGATATTTCCGGGCAGTTCATTAGTGCGTGAGCAAATTGAACTTTCTGCTACAACAATAAATTACACAATAAATAAATTAAATAATAAAATTCATTTCATCTTTCCATCATACACGTTAACCCACGATCCATCCTGCCGTTTAAACGAATTACAAATAGCAAATTGGGGAAAAGAAATGATTGACTGGAATAAAAATAGCACCTTCGATGATCGAAAGTTCGATGGCGGAGCATATTTTAATATGGGGCAGTGTCACATGTTCCATCCCAATAATATAGAGCAATCCATTACAACCAGCAAAGAAATTGCAATGAAGGGACCAATCACATTTTTACGAAATAATTATGGGATGGATTATCTGTTTTCATACGAACATGCTTCACAAGATTTAGCGGAAGGATTGAACCCTACTAGTGAAATAAAGAGTTTTAACAAGAATGTCATTTCTATAGATGAATTGCAAAGCGCAGCAACTGCTCCAATAACGAGTGAGTCACTCCGCTATATCTCTCTAGTTGTTAAACCCGAATCAAAGCTACTCAACATTTCGGTTTTTGGCGAACGTGGCATTTATTTTAACGACGAAATAATAAACGCAGCACACCCATTTCAAAGTGTTTGGACCTCAATAGGATTTGTTCCTTCCAACCAAAACTATACCATTGACGATTTACAATTCGATTATCTCTACAAATATATTTCAGAAAATACGGAGAGTCGTAAAGCCGAATTTTACTATAATACATGGGGTATGCAACGCGAACGATTTAAATTCGGTGGTGACATTCGAGATTGCATGACCTATGATATTTTACACTCCGAAATGCATCGCGCATCAAAAATTGGTGCCGATATTTTCGTTATTGACGATGGCTGGGAGGAAAAGCAAGGCGAATGGATTGCAAATAAAACACGATTAAAAAATGGCCTTAAGCCACTTGTGGATAGCATTACTGCTTTAGGAATGAAGCCGGGTATTTGGCTATCCCCTATGGGAATCGATAGCTCGTCGGAGAGATACAAACAACATCGCGATTGGGTATTGCGAAACCCGGATGGCACACCAACACCTGCTCAATGGGGACATCCCGCTTTTTGTATGACGGGGCCATTCTACGATTTATTTTTGGCCGATTGTAAAAATCTCGTCGATAATGGTTTTACGTTTTTTAAATGGGATGCACTAAATACTTTTTTCTTTAACACTGGAATACATTTATGGTGCGACGACAAAGCTACAGCGCAAGAAAAAAACGAACGCTATGCCTATCTCCTACCTTTGTATATTAGCAAATTGATGAAAGAGCTTTACGAATACAACAATAAAGCTGTTGTTGAAATTGACCTCACCGAAGCTGGTCGTTGTATCGTTGGTCTCGCTCCACTACAGTATGGAAAATTATTTTGGATGAACAATGGTGCCTCTGGATACAATGATTACAGCAACTATCGGGCACGCTCTATGCGTCGAATTATGGAAGAATATTACAACATCATACCAAATGAACTAATAACATATGCTAATTATCCACATAATAATTTCCCGTTTTTTGCACAACGCTACAATGTAAATTCAAGCCTCATCTCAGGTCGCGGATTTTGGGGTAACCTCGCACTTTTAAACGAAGAACAAATGCTGAGAGTAAAAAACTCAGTAGATAAATCTAAACTCATTTTGCCCTATGTAGCCGGCCTCAAAACCCAACGAATCAACCCATCAACAAATCAGCAAATCAGCACATCACTCATCTTCGAACTCATCAACTACAAAAAACCTGCTGGACAAATCATCGCTTTTTCAAACAATCCAATGATCTATGAATGGCAAAACAGTACTGATTTAAATGGCGATTCATTACTCTGCATTTTAAATAACGCTTACGAATGCATCGAAAATAAATTAACAATCAATTTTAATTTCCCTGCATCCGATGTCTCACGCGATGCTTTTATCATTCCAAATTTAGGAAGTGGAATATCTATTATATCCTCCACATCATGGCTCGATAATGCAACAATCAGCAACAATCAACTCAAATATACGAGCGGAACTGAAGGCACACAAATTATTCGTTGGCCATTAAAACTAGGCCTTCCATCTGTTAAATCAGATAACACAGTTAGCACAACTTTTAATCAAACAAAATATTTTTATTTAATAAAAATAATATCTAAAAAAACTTCTGAAATTGTACTGCAATAAAAAAACTGATTCTACATAATTATATACCTGTTGTTTTGCCCTTATTCATCGGACATTTTCGCCCCGTCAGGTAATTTATTTCGGTAAAAATCAAGCCCTAAATCATAACTCGTACCATACGGGATTCTCATTGTTTTTATAATATGCCTTTCTACCTTAATATCAGCCCTAAAGGGCTTCGCTTATATTTATACTCTTTCACCAATTAAAAGGGCAGTCTTTCGTTTTCTTCCCCGCGACGTACTTTTCTCTTTCCCTTAATGCCATTTATAAATCTTCAGTCCTACAACAAAAAATACAAAGCCCGTTAAAGTTAATATAAGAACACCAGGTAGCACCTGAACTATACCAGCGCCTTCAACAAAAATACTTCGAATACTATCGGCAAAAACGGTTAGCGGTAATTTTTGAATAACAGTAATAGACCAATCAGGGAAATTATAATAGCTAAAGAAAATTCCTGACAATACCATCATAGGCATAGTTACTGCACTTATTAAACCATTTCCAATTTCAGTCTTAGAGGTGCGTGATGAAATTAAGATTCCGATACCAATAAATACCAAATTACCACTCAAAAACACAAGAAATAAAGCGATTAAACTACCTTGAATTGTTACATCAAAAACAAGCCATGCAAAAAGTACGAGTATTACAGTTTCAAGAAAAGTAAATACGAGACGGGTGACTAGTTGTGAAATCAAAAAGAAACTTTTTTTCATGGGTGTTGCTATCATGCGCCGTAATAACTTCTTTGCACGTTTCTCTATCAGGCCGTAACTAATACCCCACAAGCAACTACTCATGATACCCATAGCAATTAAGCCAGGAATAAGAAAATCGATATATCGTGTTCCTGCCTTATCGAGCGCTACAATATTTTCAGACTGCTCAAAAACTTTTTGATGTTTTATCATCGAACTAATATGCAGATAGCTAAGCTGAGCATCTGGATTAATAGGATCAAAATGATACTTTACTGAATCTCCCTCATCCGTCATAATTAGTGAAATATTACCACGTTTTAGATGCACCATTGCATCGTTCCAACTAGTAACGATAAAATGATAAGTCGTGTTTCCTAATTGCTTATTCTCTATCGTTTTTTCATAACGAGGATGACCATCGCGTGTTGGTTTAATAAGTTTCGTATCGGTCTGTAAAAAACTATCAAGCTTACATGATTGTTTCTGATGACATTCTGTTATCGCCACCGTACGTTGTATCTCTTTCTTACTCGAAAATGCAACGCCTAATCCCAAAGACATTAATACTGGAAAAGCAAATGACCAGAACAAAGCACCCGGTTCACGGTAAAACTCTTTGAACTGAATTAACATTAACTGCCAAAGCTGATTTTTCAATTTTTACTGTTTTAAATTTATTAAAATAGATTCTGTTAAACTGACACGAAAAATAAAAAATAAATATGAAGCATCAATCATTAACAAGTTTTAAATGCACCAAGGTATATTCTCAAAGTCCTTATTGGAATTTGTGGTATTTCTCTTCCTTTTTTTGCGTCTATAATTTTCATGACGTTCTCTGTTATAATTAACCACAGAGACGAATAAATCATTCCGCAAGCCTTCGTCCCGTCATCATTACAAACACATCATCCAATGTCATACGTCGGCATTCGAGTGCTTGCAGCTCAATTTTTTCCACTTTTGCATATTCTAAAAGTACAGGTAGATAATCCATTATGCGTGTTACAAAGGCTTTACCTTTACCAATCTTGTCATCATATTCATAACGAATCAATGCCGGGCTTAATGGTATTTTTACAATTTTTCTACGATCGCTTGAGTCAAATTCAATCACCTCATTGCTTTGATTGTACGATAGTAATTGATCTAAAGTGCCTTCTGCTAGTACAGTTCCATGATCCAAAATAATTATACGATCACACAAATACTCGGCTTCCTCCATATAATGTGTGGTAAGAATCATAGAAGTATTACCTTTGTTTTTTAAATCCATTAATAATGCCCACAACTCACGTCGAGCGTTTGGGTCAAGGCCGGTAGTAGGTTCGTCAAGAAGTAATATCTCTGGTTTATTTAAAAGTGCAATGCCGAGAGCTAGCTTCTGTCGTTGTCCTCCTGATAAATTTACGACAAATGATTTTCGCTTTTCATTCAATCCAGTTTCATCTATAACTTCATCCACACGCGTTTTTCCCAAATTATAAAAACTCGCAAAAACATTCATCGTCTCTTCAACGCTTAGTTTTTCAGTAAACCGAGTTTCTTGTAACGAAATACCCATGATGCGGTGATGCTCGTGGGAATGACTTTGCCATGGTTTTCCGTTTATTAAAATTTCTCCGCAATCATTTTTTTGAATGCCTTCAATCATCTCAACAAGTGTAGTTTTGCCAGCTCCATTTGGACCCAATAAAGCGACAAACTCGCCGCGTCCAATAGTAAAACTAACATCGCGTACTGCTTTTACATCTTTAAATGTTTTACAAACTTTATTGACGCTAATAATATTTTTTTCTGTATTCAAGTGAAGAATTTTTATTATTCAAACGTACGAAATATTTAGCGAATAGTGAAGAATAGTGTTAAAAAACAGGAGTGAATAAACATCAATATTATAGTAATTTCAAGCAAATTATTCAATATGACCAACATTCACAATGCTTTTTAGTATATTTGCCATATTGTCCTTGAATGCAACGCCCATAATGCATTCATTAGGCTAAATATCAGGCTTCTATTTTATCAAAATGAAAAGAAGCTTTTAACAAATTAATATTCAAATTACATTTCTATTTTTTATGCGATTTTCAGAATTAGAATTAAATGAACAACTAATTGAAGGCATTGAAGCCATTGGCTTTGAAAATGCTACCCCAGTACAAGCATTAACCATACCGCCCATTATGGCTGGTAAAGATATCATTGCCTCTGCTCAAACGGGAACCGGCAAAACTGCAGCCTTCCTTTTACCCATGATTAACCGCATTATGCAAAGCGGCACAAAAGATCATATTCGTGCCATGGTTATTGTACCTACTCGCGAATTGGCCATTCAAATTGAACAACAGATGGATGGTTTTTCATATTTCACTCCTGTTAGCTCTATTGCGGTTTATGGTGGTGGAGATGGTGCCCTTTTTGCACGCGAAAAACAAGCGCTCACCTCTGGTATAAATGTTATTATTTGTACTCCTGGACGAATGACTACGCATTTAAATATGGGTTATGTTAATCTAAAATATGTCGATTTTTTAGTACTTGACGAAGCCGACAGAATGCTTGATATGGGATTCTTTGACGATATTATGAAGATGATTTCTTTCTTGCCTGAGAAACGACAAAATTTAATGTTCTCAGCAACTATGCCTCCAAAAATTCGACAGTTGGCCATGAAAATTCTGCACAATCCAGAGCAAATAAATATTGCCATCTCTCGGCCTCCCGATCGCATTAAACAATCGGCATTCATAGTTTTTGACCGTCAAAAATTACAGATCGTAAAACATTTGCTTACGAGCCGTAAAACTGAAACTATTCTCATCTTCTGTTCAACAAAACATAATGTAAAACAACTTACATTTGAGCTGAAGCGTATGCACTTAAATGCAGCAGAGATTCATTCAGACATGGAACAAGATGCACGCGAAAAAACCTTGCATTCATTTAAAAATAAACGCACAAATATTTTAGTGGCTACCGATATTCTGGCTCGTGGTATCGATGTTGAAGATATTGATTTGGTAATTAATTATGATGTGCCTGACGATTGCGAAGATTATGTTCATCGTATAGGTCGCACCGCACGTGCCGAAACAAAGGGCGAAGCAATTACCATTGCTGGGGAGAAAGAACATCACCGTTTAAACAAAATAGAACAATTTCTCGAAATCATTCTCGAAAAAGGAATCATACCTACTGAACTTGGCGAGGGTCCAAGTTACAACCCACAACAAAAAGCCGAAAAGAAATTTCGTCCATCAGGAGGAAAATCACAAGGAGGAAGACCTTCGGGTGGAAGATCATCAGGCGGAAGACCATCAGGGGGAGGAAATGAGAAACGACGATAAATCAATATTTAATATGGTATAAAAGATAAATATTTTGAATTGTCTATTTACGGTTTAATAAAACAATTTTTTCTGACAAAAAAACCGAACACCCTAAGGTATTCGGCCTAAAATTAAAATTGTAATTTTTAATATAGAATTATTCCACCAAAAGCTTCGAACTAATCGCGCCTTTTGAGCCACGTACAACAAGAATATAATATCCTGTAGGAAGTGATTTAATACCAATTGGCCTTCCTGTATAAATATCTTTAATTAGAACCTGACCTGATAAATTACAAATTTCTATCGGCACATTCAACTCTACCGCACTGCCTGAAATATCAATTGCATCATTCGCTGGATTTGGATAAATTTTCAGTATGCTCTCCTTCAATTCAGACTCAGGCAACACATAAGGTATATCTGTAATAATATTTGGCGTAAAAACTGGTACACTTCCCGTATAATCAACTCTCAGAGAATCGCCATGTCCATCATTAAATGACAATATATTATTTTTAATTCGTGCATTCGGCCCATCATATACACCCCATGTTTGACTTAAATCAACAAGACTTCCATTAACTGTCCAACTTGCTATTTTACCGTGCCCTGCACCACTAGGCCATGTAGGTTGCGTAAACGGGGGTTCTTTTTGCAATACTTTCCCTGATGTTGGTCCATAACCCCAATCATAAATAGGTTCAGTAAAAGTGCCACTAGTTTGATACTGCACATTTATTACATCACCCAAAGACGAAGTATAAATAACTCTATTTTCAGACGCAACCTTAGATTTATCGATAGAAGTATTTGCAGAAATAAATGTTTGGAAATTAGCGAATGAAGTAAATGCTGATTTATTTCTTACTTCAAGTACATAACCACTCATTGTACCAACCACAGCAAAATCGGTCAATTTAGGTAATGCAACGGTAGGAATTGCATTATTAATGCTTCTAATTGCTAGATAGGTTTTATCTAACTCCACAAAATAAATATTTCCAACTGTAGCTGTATTTATTGTGCCGCTGTTTGCAATAATATCCATATAACTCGAACCAGTTGTCACACTAGGATTCTGAAAGCTTACTGGAGTTTTACGTCCCGATGAAGCATTTAAACCTCCATTAACACCATATTTGGCGTCTGAAGCACTGAAGCGTCTCACAAAATTAACATCCCAATTGGTAGCCCATGTATTAAAAATTGCACTAATGGATGTTTCAATAGCTGCAGCATTGCTTGGAACTTTTGTTAGTTGTATCATTACATTTTTGTGTTGTGCAAATTGATCAAAAGGAGTTCTGTAATTTCCACCTAAATAATATGTCATTCCTTGGCCTGAAACAAACTGCACATTTTTATTTGCTGAACTATCTACTCTCGAAATGAGTTTCCAACTTACCATTTGCCAGTCACCGCCAGCCCAACCCCCATAGGGGAAATAAGTTGCCCCTAAAGCATAGGAACTATCTAAATAGACTGTTTGTTTAATATAATTAGGATTATCCAACAAATAACTTCCCTTGCTATTATAATACATTGCAGGAAGCGTAAGTTTCTTTTTCGCCAACTTTTCTGCTACACCCGAAGGTCTATATGTACTAGCTGCAGCATATATACATTGCGACATAGGTGCTGCATTAAAACTTGCAGATACATTATAAACATCCCTCGGACTATCACCAAACCAGACCCATGCCAACCATGCCAAGCTACTTTTTAAATCTAAAGAACTTGTTGTTCCTTTGCCTCGCATATCGCCACCTGCTTGTATGCCCTGTGAATAATGCAAAGCTATTTCCATCGAATAATAATCAAGAGCGGCTTTTGCTGCCTTTTTTACATCCAGATCTTTTGCATAATCATATAACACCAACCAGGCAGAAACACTATATGCCTCATAAGTTGCTGAATTAAACTCAGCCACCCCACTTGTATACATTCGTTTAGATGTCTCCATGATAAAACGCTTTAGAGAATCCTTTTTTGCCAACGCCAATGGAAAATCGGCTGGAAAGGAATCTACCGCAAGTTGGCATAATAAATATGTTGGTAAACGACTCATTAAAATATGATTTTCGGTACCTTCTCCCGTAAACGCATTGTAACTATCGGTTCGATTAAACATTTTTTGAATAAACTTTTTCTTTGTTGCTACAATACCCGGTGCATTCGGATACGCATAAAGCAATTTAGCAACTCCTGGATAATTAAAATGAAACAAATCAAAATCAGGCTCTAAATGACTTATAAGCCGAGAATTTGCAGTATCCGCATTTGCTATACCCGTTATTCCATCGCGCTCATAAACTACTATAAGTTTAGGACCCATGTATTGAAATGGATCGCCAGTACCTATGGCAAAGTAACCTGGAGGTCGCGAATAACATGGCTGAAAACCAGCGCCTGATCCCGTACAATAGTACTTATTGTAAATAATATCATATACTGTCTTTTTTCTCGACTGAAAGGCCGCCTCGCTATATTGAGCCTGCAAATTCATGGACAGAACCATTAACCCGACCAATACTAGTAAATTTATTTTTTTCATATCACATTTTTTAAATATTTATCATAAAACTACAAAATAATAACTATTAAGAAATTCTTATCTCTGGTTATTTCTTGTCAATGTTGTTCAATTCAATTATACATTTTATACAAAAGAGTGAGCTAAGGGTAAGCACCTTAAAATCATAATGCTTCCATCCATCCTGTTATTTTAAAATAAATCTAAAACCCCTATTTGTTAAGTTAAAAATTAGGCTATTTCATATATCTTTGACTCCTTAAAATTAAAAAAATGCTTCACGACACAGAATTACTTCAGGTCTTACTCATTTCAGTATTTATATTTTTCGCACGTATCTGCGATGTATCAATAGGAACTCTGCGTATTATTTTTATTTCGAAAGGCTATAAAAAAATAGCACCTCTTATTGGTTTTGTTGAAGTGCTCATTTGGATAACTGCCGTTAGTCGAATCATGCAACATTTGGATAATTGGGTCTATTATTTTGTATATGCTGCAGGATTTGCAGCAGGTAATTATGTGGGGATGACCATTGAAGAAAAACTAGCAATGGGTTATGAGATGATACGAATTATAACAAAAAATGAAGCAACAAAACTCTTTGAGATTCTTAAGTTAAAAGGATATAATATTACTTCCGTAAAAGCCCTTGGCAATGAGGGTGAAGTTGCCGTATTGTTTGTTGTTATTCGTCGCAATATGGTTAAAGATACCATTTCACTCATCACTCAGCATCATCCTGAGGCATTCTATACTATTGAAGATATTCGACTTGTGAATATAGAGAAGTAAATATATTAATTATGCCTAATCATATAAAATATGAAGAACAGTAGAAAAATAAAAACATTTAAAAACATAATATAGTTGTGTTAATATAAATGTCTATTTTGCATAATTCTACACCAAAGACAAATTTCATACTAAAGTACAAAAGTAGGTGGCTGAAGTGTATATTTATGAAGTATCAGTATAAATAGAGTATTGAAAAAATACGCTATTTATTTGCAATAATTTTTCAATAATTCCTTAGCCTTAATATGATTTAATATACTCGCTTGTTTCCAATCTATACAAGCCGAATCCTTATGATTCCTATTATAATAGATCACTCCTCGATAGTAATACGCATCGGCATACATCGGATTAATATCAATTACATGAGTAAATTTTTGAATTGCAGCACCTAACTGTTCTGTTTCAGATAAAGCCAATCCAATTTGTAAATGGGCTAATGTGTGTTTTTCGTCAAGTTCTATTGCCTTCTCATATTCATTTATAGCCTCTTTATAATCCTTTTTTTCAAATAAAATATTACCTTTATTTATCATTACCCCAGTGTAATTCGGATTTAATAGCAAGGTTTTATTATAATCCGCCCAGCCGCCTTTATAATCTTTTAACATTACCTTGGCTATACCTCTATTAAAATAGGCCATGTCGTAGTTTGGGTTTAACTTAATACATGTATTATAACTTTGAATGGCATCAGCATAAAAGGTGTATTCTTTTTGTGAATTAGCTAGCGACCACCATGCATGTGAATTATCGGGGTACTTTGTGCAAAGATCACTGAAAAGAATTATACTGTTCTTCCATTGTTTAACTCTTTTTGATGTGGCAATACCGAAATATAATACAAAGCCTAACAATAAAAAATATACTAAATAATGTTTTTTGGCTTTATTTGAAATGGTTGAATGTATAAAAAAGATAAGAGGCAAACTTAATCCTATGTATGGAATATAAGTGTAACGCTCAGCAACAACGGCCATCCCAACAGGTACAAATTGCAAAACTACGGATAACGAAATTACAAAAAAGCTTACTGAAAAAAATGTTAATACCCTTGTTGCTTTTTTATTGAAAAGAAATAATAATAATAAGAGTAAAGCAAATGGAATAAGATAAAATATAAAAGAGGTTTCTCCAGCAACAATACTTGATGGATAATATTGGATAGCTGCAAAGTGGAAAGGAAAAATAAACATAAAGAGATAATAGGCAATACTGTAAAATACCATTAAGAAGCGATTTATGATAGACAGATGTGGGGCAATACTCATTGCTTGTTCAGATTGAGACTTAACTGCAATATATGCAATGATGATAGAAACGATAAGAAAAGGTATTTTCTCAATAATAATTTTCCATGAAAATTTACGTCCCAAAAAAGAATCTATAATAATTAAAATTCCAGGAAGTGTCATGGCCATGGATTTTGAAAGTACACTTAAAATAAAAAACACAAAACATATTATCAATGTTCTATAAGAATTTAAACTAACATACTTCACATAAACAATTAGTGATGCAATAAAAAATAAAGTATAAAGTACATCCTTGCGACCTGAAATCCAAGCCACAGACTCAACATGCATTGGATGAATACCAAAAAGCAAAGCTGCTAAAAAAGCCGAAAAGCGATTCTTTAAAAGAAGCAGCACTAAAGCAAAGACAAGTAGTACATTAATAATATGCAATAGCATATTTGTTGTATGAAATACTTTAGGATTTAAACCATCAATTGACGCGTCAAACATATAGCTGAGCATGGTTATTGGATGGTAATGCCCAACGTAATACGACGAAAATACTTTTTGTATATTTGATATATTGAATGATTGAATATCTGCATTACGAACCACGTACGATTCATCATCCCAATTAGTAAGAAAATCATTTTTTAAAGAAGGCGTATATAAAATCAATACAGACAGAACGAGTATTATCTGTAGATTATATTTTTTAATAATTTCAAACATTTTCTTAGGTAGAAATTTTTAATCCTATAATCCCTATTATTACAAAAATCACACTAATATAGCGTAACATTGTAGCAGAATCATTAAAAATAATAATTCCTGTTACAAAAGCGCCCACAGCGCCAATGCCTGTCCATACTGCATAAGCAGTACCCATCGGAATGGTTTTTTGCGCTAGCCATAAGAAAAAACCGCTTCCAATCATTACAACGGTTGCAAAAGCAATCCAAAAATATTTATTTGCTGTAGTTTGTGAAAGTTTTAAGCCTAGGGGCCAGCCTATTTCAAGAATACTGGCTATTAATAAATATATCCAAGCCATTTTATTCCCAACTAATTTGAAAGAGCGTTTGCTTTTCGCCTTTTGTCATTGATAGTACAACATTTACATTAATATTTTTACAACCCGAAATTTCAAGGGCCTTTTCCATCCATCCACCAATACGATATTCGATTACTTGATCGGGCATACTAAATTTAGTGATAGCCACTTCAACCGATTTATTTTTTCTATTTAAAGCTGCCATCTCGCAAGGCTGATAGTAAGCCTGAAAAACTCGGCTTGCACGCTCAATAATATGACCCGGATTGGCCATCATCACATAAATTTTATAAATACCACTCAACGCTGTTTCAGCAGAGTAGCGACCGCAATCCCATGCTCCATCTCGCAGCGAAGTGTAAAATAAATCTGATACAATACGGGTGGGTTCAATGGCTGCATATTTAATAGGATACCATTCATTTGATAGCGCTCCATTACGAAACAATTTTTGTGATTCGGGCGGCAAAGCGCTTAGCCACTCAACAAAACGATCGGGATACTTATTTTTTACAAAGTCAGAAATTGATCTAACGGCCGTTCCTTTTACTTGCATATTTTTTAGGTTTTTGCTAATATACAAAATCTCATTATATTTTTATTAATTCCTTACAATTATAAATCTAAAATGATGATTGATATATGTTTACAAAACCTTTCCATATCAACTACTACTATAAAACAAAAATTTCGCTGGTGAAATTCTATGACCAAAGTCTAATTAATTGAAGTCTATAAATAATAAAAATCATTATTTTATACATATTGTATATTGTCCTGAATGGGAATTATCTATATAACCAAGGTTGGAAGCCTTGATAAAATAATGATCGTATGTTTAGCCATAAAGGGGCTAAACTTTAAAAAAGAACAGAAAAACAATTGTTGCAGTAAAAATGTTAAAATTCATTGTTTTGCATTAAATACATTTATTTAACCTGCTACCATAGCACAAATACCTTGTATGTTATTTAACAACTTGTGACCTAAGTCACCGTTTTTTAATTTTTACAGGCATATATTTGTTTTTTAATTAATGTTAATCTTTAAAAAAAATTATATGAAAAAAAACATGGGCGGTCTTGATAAGATCATTCGTTTAGCTGTAGCTGCTGTTGTTGCTATTTTATACTTTACTGGAATTATTTCAGGAGTATTGGGTATTGTATTATTAGTCTTAGCTGGGGTTTTTGTTTTAACTAGCCTGATTAGCTTCTGTCCCTTGTATGCTTTAATAGGCTTATCAACGTGTAAAGTTGAGAATAAGTGAGTTAATTAATTTTTACCTAGTCTTTAGGGCTTTGTTTAGATGGTTTTAAGAGTCAGGATTTTCCCTGGCTCTTTTTTATTCGTTCTTATTAAGGGAAGTACTATTTATATTCTCAATCTTTTGTTATCTTGCAATAAATACCTATGCTATCACTCATCATTTATGCGCTTTATTTCTATTTTTCTATTTTTCTTGAGTATTACACTTGCCGCTGAATCGCAAGGCAAAAAAGTTCTATTTACATTTAAAGCATCTCAAAAAAATATTCTTCAGGGTGATAGTACCATTCTAAATTGGAATGTCACCAAAGCATATCGTGTAATGATGCCTGCTGTGGGAGATAGTAACCTACCATTAATAGGCTCACGTATCGTAAATCCAAATAAAAGTACTGAATATATTTTATATGTAAAATTGAAAGACAATGATGAGGCTTCACTTAAAAAACGTTTGCTAGTGAATGTTAATTCACCTATCATAAAAAGCTTTGTATTACCTGATAGCACTAATGATGAGACGCCTGTAACACTTTCGTGGGCAAGTGAATTTACCGATTCCATTTTTATAAGTGGGTTTGATAGTATTTTTGATTCACGTGGTAGTATTTTAGTAAATCCAGATACGACATCTACCTACACCTTACTTATTAAAAATAGAAATGGATATAGTCAGACTAAATCCTTAACCATAAAAGTTGGTTTAGTAGAATCATTTAAAGGCACAGCTTCAATTCAAGCAGGCGATAAGGCAAAAATAACATGGAAGTTTAAGCGCACCAAATACGTTACTATAAATAATGGTGATAGTTTATATCGAGCGCATGATTCTCTTACTGCAAAATTAGATTCAACTACAACCTACAAAATTAGAGCTTATAGAAATGGCGGTTTAGTTGAAGAGCATAAACATACAATAAATGCAACGCGTCCTTATATAGTTTATTTTAAAGCGAATTCTGTTATTATGAAAGGCGATAAAGCAGTACTGTCTTGGAAGGTTGTTGGACTAAATTCGATTGTTAAAATTAAAGGGATTGAGAAAACATTCTCTGCTCAGGGAAGTTATACCGTTTTTCCGGATACTACAACAAGATATGAGTTAACGGCTACTGCATCTGGATTTGAACTGAATGCTAAGACTGATATTAATGTTATCGAACGCAGCTTTATTCGAGGCAATAAACACCTTTCAATGGTGCGCCCTGGGCAGCGCCTCGATTTTGAAATTTTTGCTACCGATCGTTCAAAGTTTCCTGCTGAAATGAAAATTTATGTGCTTGCTACCGATACCGCTGGTTACTTTATTTCAGGATTGGTACCTGATAGTGGAATAAATAAACCAAATAAATATTTTAAGCGTATTGTTGAAGATGTAGAAGGAAATAATTCCGAAATAAAACAATTTAAAGTTAAAGAAATATTTCGCAATCAGGATTCAATAGACTTCGTTTTAGTCTTAGATTACAGCGGTTCAATGTATGGTCGTTCCATTCGAAAATTAGAGGAAGCATGCAGTACATTTATTGATCGAAAAAATTCAGGTGATCGTGTAACAATTGTTAAATTTGATAATCGTTTGGTTGTTGAATCAAAATTAATTGCTGATAAAGAACTATTAAAACAACGCTTTGCCCTAACTCCTTTTGATAGTATGGCTGGCGCAACGGCTTTATATGCGGCTAATGATATTGGTTTAAATTGTATTGATACCAGCTCTAAAAACCCAAAAATATTTATCATGTTTACGGATGGTTTTGAAAATTCATCCATGCAATATTATGGTTCGCGTGCAACCACTCCCTTTGAAGTAGTAAGCCGAGCACGAAAAATGGGAGTTAGTTTCCGGGTTGTATCTCTTGGCAATAATGTTAATAAAACATTACTTCAATTTATGTCTGTTCTTACCGATGGCAATTATTATCGGGTGCTTAATCCAAATCGCTTGGATCGTTTATTTGAAGATATTTTAATTACTAGTCGTCGCTTTTATGAAATCTCTTATCAACCTGCATATACCAATAATGATCAGCAACACAATATAAAGCTAACTGTTAATAATAATATTCAGGATGTTACTGCTGCCAAGAGTTTTTATGTGGGTGATAAATACAATATTATAGAGATGGAGTTTGATGCATATAAAGGTCTGGCTTGGTATGACTCGTTAAAAGTTAAATACCGTACTTTGCAGCCATTACATGCTCCGCAGCGTGTGGCAAATTTTGATTTGAATAAATCAGATTTAGATACTTCAGATAAAACTATTATATTAAAATATGTCGACTTTTTAAATGCGCAACCCAATACAAAAGCACTAATTTTAGGGCATACCGATTTGCAAGGAAACGATTTTGCCTGCGATACCTTATCAAAAAATCGTGCAATGATTGTAAAAATGTATATGCTTAAACGAGGAATAGCCAAAGATCGTTTGCTTATTGAAGGTATAGGAAAACGCTCCCCAATGTGGCCTGATGAGGTAAACGAATATCAAGCTGCTGAAAACCGACGTGCAGAAATTGTAATGCTAAAAACAGGGAAATAGTTTAAGCCTTTAAACGACTTGAGAATTAATGTTATTTAAAAGTCGTCTCAGTTGCAGCACAAATGTCATTGATAATTTTCAGCCATTGCACAACAAATAATGCGTAATGATTATAAATAATTGTTATTGGTTTATATTAATGATTTTTCTATTTTTTAATTCTTAAACTATGCTAATTAAAGATGCTTTCCCATCACTTAATATTACACTTCTCAACGAATTTGAGAAGTATGGAACACTCATTCAGGCTGATAAAAATACCGCTTTAATTAATCCTGGTCAATTTGTAAAAGTATTACCTATTGTTTTAAGTGGCTTGGTAAAAGTGTATACAATGAACGAAGAAAAGGAATTACTTCTCTATTATATTCAGCCAAAAGAGAGCTGTATTATGACCTTTACCGCCATCTTGTATAATAACCAAAGTAAAATTTATGCTCAAGCTGAGGAAAACAGTAACTTGCTTTTATTGCCCGCATCACGACTAAAAGAATGGCTACAACGTTTCCCCGATTTTAACGCTCTTTTCTATGAGCAATACCATCAACGATATAACGATCTTATTGACACAATTAATGGTCTTTTATTTACAAGTTTGGATGCCCGTATTTTAAAATATCTGCAAAACATTTCGGAGATTAATGGTAGTAAAACAATAACTATTTCGCATCGTGAAATAGCTATAGATAATGCTACGGCAAGAGAAGTTGTTACGCGAATTTTAAAACGCTTAGAGACAGAGAATAAGATACAACAAATGTCGCATGGAATTCAGCTTCTATAGATAATATTCGATATAAGCATAGATCTGATTCGATATCATTTGATTTTTTATTGGTGTTTCATTTTTTTTCTAAAATAAAGACCAGTCTATACCGTCAATGTGAACACAATTTTTTATTTTTACAGTAAACGAATATTTGTACGATGAACAGAGATCTCTTTATTAAGTCACATGGATTGGGTAATGACTACATTATTCTGGTTGAAACTAATATTTCTTTTAGTTTAAATGAAAAATCAATATCTAAGATCTGTGATTATCATTATGGTGTAGGCTCTGATGGTATTCTATTGCATGTAAGCTCAAATAATGCCGAGTTTGGATTACGCATATTTAATCCAGATGGTTCTGAGGCTGAGAAAAGTGGCAATGGCTTACGAATTTTTTGCAAATATGTTTATGACGAAGGCTTAACAAGTAGTAGAAATTTTACAGTTGAAACACCCGGTGGCATTGTTCATGCTCATGTTGTAGAGGAACACTATGGAAAAGCTCGCGTGGTAAGCATTGATATGGGTAAAGCTATTTTTAACTCATCATTAATACCTGTTAAAAATAATAATATTGAGTGCTTACGCGAAAAATTGTTGCTTGACGATAAAACCTTCGAAATAAATTGTGTATCAGTAGGTAATCCACATTGCATCATTTTAACAGACGAATTAGATGAAGCTGAAATAATGGAATACGGAACCATCATTGAGAATCATGTAATGTTTCCGAACCGTATAAATGTGCAATTTGTTAAAGTAATTGATCGAAAAAATGCTGCCATACTAATATGGGAGCGCGGTGCAGGATATACATTAGCCTCGGGTAGTTCTTCCTGCGCAGTCGCATCAATGCTTAAAAAACTCGGTTTGGTTGATAATGATGTAAGTATAAAAATGCCTGGAGGTGAACTATGCATTCTTCTTGATGATGATTATAACATACGAATGACGGGTGAAGTAAGAGAAATTGCCAGAGGGCATTTGAGTAAAGAATTAACGGAGGAATTTATTCACTAAAATGCGTCCCTTTGTTTATAAGGACGCCACTAGCTACGTACCACTTTTAAAAACTATATACATTTTTTATGACACACAAATTGATGCCTTTCAACCGGGAGAAGCTGGAACAAATTTGCAGCAAGTATCCCACCCCTTTTCATCTGTATGATGAGAAGAACATACGTTTAAATGCAAGAGCACTTAACAAGGCTTTTGCATGGAACAAAGGATTTAAAGAATACTATGCCGTGAAGGCTTGTCCAAATCCTTTTATTATTAAATTATTAAAAGAAGAAGGCTTTGGCACCGACTGCAGCTCGTTGCCAGAAATGCTTATGTCTGAACAGATTGGTATCACTGGCGAGGGAATCATGTTTACCTCTAACAATACCCCTGCTGATGAAATGATTGCTGCAAAAAAGATGGGTGCCATCATAAATTTAGATGATATTAGTCATATTTCATTTCTTGAAAAACACGCTGGTATACCCGAACTGATTTGCCTGCGTTACAATCCAGGTGCACTAAAAAAAGGGAATGCCATTATTGGTCATCCTGAAGAAGCTAAGTACGGTTTCACTCGTGATCAAATTATTGAAGGCTACCGAATCTTGCGTGACAAAGAAATAAAGCGCTTTGGTTTACACACCATGGTTGCATCAAATGAATTGAATGCTGATTATTTTATTGAAACGGCTAATATTCTTTTCACATTGCTGCTTGAAATACATCAGAAATTAGGCATACGTTTTGAGTTTATCAATTTGGGCGGAGGCATTGGTATTCCTTATAAACCAGAAGATAAACCTGTTGACTTAGACTATGTAAGCAAAGGAATAAAAGACTTATATGATAAGATAATTGTAGCGCATGGATTAGATCCGGTTAAAATTTATCTTGAAGCAGGCCGAATGATTACAGGACCCTATGGTTATCTTGTAAGCAAAGTACAACATGTGAAGAAGACCTATAAAAATTATGTTGGACTCGATGCAAGTATGCAGAACTTAATGCGGCCTGCCTTGTACGGCGCGTATCATCACATTACTGTTATTGGCAAAGAGCTTGTCTCTCATGATCAGATGTATGATGTTACCGGTAGTTTGTGCGAGAACAATGATAAATTTGCAATAAACCGAAAACTACCTCTTGTTGAACCAAACGATTTAGTTGTAATACATGATACAGGAGCACATGGTTATGCAATGGGGTTTAACTATAATGCCAAACTACGTTCAGCTGAAGTTTTATTGCGTGAAAATGGTGATACTGTGCTAATTCGAAGGGCTGAAACCATTGCGGATTATATGGTAACCCTTGATATGCAAGCTGTAAAACAGTTTAAAGTATAAAGCGAATTTTATAAATCACTTATTGTAAAGACTTAACAAACAACATTTTGTTAAGTCTTTTTAATTTCAGCAGTTCTCCAACAACTCATAAAATACTAATTATTAATGAATTAATGCTTTTTTAGCACGGCAATAATAAAAAGCCTTGGTATTCCTTGTGTTTTCCGAAGATTATTGTAATTTTATCCATCCAAAAATAAAAAGATTATGGAACTTAAGAAATCAGAAAAAGCCAATCTTGAACACAAGAGAGGTATGTTTTTTCAAGTAGGATTAGCTGTTGCACTAGGTCTCTGCTTATATACTTTTGAGTGGTCAACCAAGCCATCAACCGATAATGCCTTTGCAGGTGGTGCAAATCAAGTGCAGGTAGAAGATGTAATTATAAATACCGAGCGTAAAGAAGAAGCACCTAAACCACAGCCCGAACCTCCTAAAGTTGCTCAGATACTACAAATCGTTGACAACAACACTCAAGTAAATGATATGATTGATATCTCAGCTGAGTCGGATGACAATACTAAAGTTGCACAAGTTGAATTTAGTGATGACGAAGAAAAAAGTGCTGAAGATGAAATCTTTGTGATTGTTGAGAAACGTGCTGATTTTCCTGGTGGTCAAGCTGCATTAAGAAAATATCTTGCTGAAAATATTGTTTATCCTGAAATGGCTCTTGAGAATAACCTACAAGGTACCGTTTATGTTAAGTTTGTTGTAGGTAAAGATGGCAATGTAAGTTTAGCTGAAATTGTAAAAGGGGTTGATCCTGCTCTTGATAATGAAGCTTTACGTGTAGTTAAAAAATTACCGAAATTTATTCCTGCTGAACAACGCGGCAAGCCAGTTCGTATGTGGTATACCTTGCCTGTTAAATTCACATTAACAAACTAAAATTTATAATAAGAAAACAAAAAAAACCGAATACTTCGGGTTTTTTTGTTTTTCTTTTTCCTTACTCCAAATTCAATAATACATTGGAGATTTCAGCCATCCATAGCTGCTGGTCATTTATGCGTTTCTAATGATACTATACTTTTGAGATTGGGACGGGCTTTCAGATCTGAAAAAATTGATGCTTGATTTTTTCAACCTATACTTTAATAAATCTCAAATGAAAACTGGTTAATGGACGGAGTCCATATATAACAATAAATAGTATATAGCATTTGTTTTCGACTGAATCCGCCACAAGTGACAGAAACGTCAGCCGAACATCCTTTCGGTTTATTAATACACCATGAGCTCAACAT
>JBBRXJ010000035.1:0-34184 GCA_038248505.1 Bacteroidales bacterium | reverse complement strand
TATAATAAAAGGGGGGGGTAAAAGTTTGTTTTTGATTAAACAAAAATCTACATTTGTATAAACAACGGCATCAAGAAAGTAGTTTTTCGAGATGCCTTTTAATAATCATATTCAGTATATATCACTATTTCAGCGATATGAGTATTTCCTGTCATATTTCCTTATCCAATCAAAAAAAATGTTACTTTTGCCTCGGGTAAGTCTTATACGGCTAGCTCCTGCTGAACTCCCCCAGGTTCGGAAGGAAGCAAGGGTAGGCGGTTGAGCGGCGCGATGTAAGTAGCTTACCCACTTTTTTTGTTTTTTTGTGCTGAATTTAATTTTTTCACTATATTTGCATTATAAAGTTCTTGTATGAATTATATTAAAAACATATTAGTAGTTGTGCTCGTGGTCTTACCTGATTCTAGGTGAGTGTTGGCTCTATTGCAATAATACAAGAACCATTCTCACCTCGTGAATGGTTTTTTTGTTTTTATACCCAATAGTAAATCTGCCTCGATAGATACAAGAAAATGACTCCCTTATCGCATTAACTATTCAAAAGTCAACGTTCTAATCTTATCCCGGCAAACTTTTAAATGAATATTTGATATAAACGAACATATTTAAAAAGATAAAAAATGAAATTTCCATTACGAAGTTCAGTTACCACTCAGGGCCGCAAAATGGCTGGTGCGCGCAGTCTATGGCGTGCTGCAGGAATGAAAGAAGAGCAAATGGGCAAACCCATTATTGCCATAGCGAATTCATTTACACAGTTTGTCCCTGGTCATACACACCTTCACACCATTGGGCAAGAGGTTAAAGCTATGATTGAAAAACATGGTTTCTATGCTGCCGAATTTAATACCATTGCTATTGATGATGGTATTGCAATGGGCCACGATGGAATGCTTTACTCTTTGCCTTCACGCGAGATTATTGCCGATAGCGTTGAGTATATGGTAAATGCACATCGTGCTGACGCCCTTGTTTGCATCAGTAATTGCGATAAAATTACACCTGGTATGTTAATGGCAGCTATGCGTCTCAATATACCTACTATTTTTATTTCTGGCGGCCCTATGGAGGCCGGTGTTATTGGCGATAAACAATATGACTTAATTGATGCGATGGTTATGGGTGCCGATGCTGCCGTAACCGATGAGCAATTATTAAAGGTTGAGCAAGCTGCTTGTCCTACCTGTGGTTCATGCTCTGGTATGTTTACAGCAAACTCAATGAACTGCTTAAATGAAGCCATTGGTTTGGCTTTGCCAGGCAATGGTACTGTACTTGCAACGCATAAGTTTCGTCGTAATCTTTTCGAAAAAGGTGCTGAGCTTATCGTAAATATTACCAAGAAGTATTATATGGAAGGTGATGAAAGTGTTCTTCCTCGCAGCATTGCAACCAAAGCGTCTTTTCGCAATGCCATGATTTTGGATATTGCCATGGGTGGTTCTACAAATACCGTTTTGCATATTCTTGCAATTGCTAGTGAAGCGGGAGTAGATTTTACCATGAAAGATATTGACGAGCTATCACGTAAAACCCCAGTATTATGTAAGGTTGCGCCTAACTCTCATTATCACATTCAAGATTGCAATCGTGCGGGTGGTATCATGGGAATTTTGGGGGAGCTTGATAGAGCCGGATTGCTCAAAACAAATGTTAGTCGTGTAGATGGTACTTTAAAAGAAGTTTTAGATGCTTTTGATATTGTTAGACCTACTGTATTGCCCGAAGCGAAAGAGTTATATCGTTCGGCTCCTGGTAACAAGATGCAAGATATTGCTATGGGTGGACAGCATAATATGTATAAAGAATTAGATACAGACCGCGCTAACGGTTGCATTCGTGATTTAAAAAACTGCTATTATACCGATGGTGGATTGGGAATTCTGTTCGGAAATATAGCATTGGATGGCTGTGTAATAAAAACGGCAGGTGTTGATTCATCAATTTTTAAATTTAAGGGTACTGCTAAGGTATTCACTTCTCAGGATGATGCCTGTGAAGGAATCCTTGGCGGACACGTGAAAGCAGGCGATATTGTGGTTATTGTTTACGAAGGTCCAAAGGGTGGCCCGGGTATGCAAGAAATGTTATATCCTACTTCGTACATCAAATCAATGCATTTAGGAAAACAATGTGCATTGCTTACCGATGGCCGTTTTTCAGGTGGTACCAGTGGATTGTCTATTGGTCATGCTTCGCCTGAAGCCGCTGCAGGTGGCAATATTGCTCTTGTTCGCAATGGCGACGTAATTGAAATTGATATTCCACAACGTAGCATTAATTTAATGATAAGCGATGCTGATCTCTTAAAACGCCGCAAAGAAGAGGAAGCGAAAGGAAACAAAGCCTTTGTTCCTGAAAGAACAAGGATCGTTTCTAAAGCATTACAAGCATATGCAAAAATGGTTTCTTCTGCTGATAAAGGCGCTGTAAGAGTGATATAATAAATATACATGAAGGGTATGCGAATAGCGGATAAAATAGTGTTTATTTCTTAAACATATTCAATTTAATCAAAGAAAAACAAAATAAAATATGGCAAATAAAAAAACAAACGACGAGTCTCAAATTAAGGAGAAGAAAGACATTACAGGCGCTGAAGCTGTTATGCTTAGCCTGCTTAATGAAGGAGTAGAGATTATGTGGGGTTACCCAGGTGGTGCAATCATGCCTGTTTATGATGCAATGGTACCATACATGGATCGTATGCAGCACATTCTTACACGCCACGAACAGGGCGCCATACATGCGGCGCAAGGTTATGCACGTGTTACCGGAAATGTAGGTGTTGTTATTGCAACTTCAGGTCCTGGTGCAACAAATCTTATTACTGGTATTGCGGATGCAATGATTGATTCAACACCGCTGGTATGTATTACTGGCCAGGTTTTATATAGCCTGTTAGGTAGCGATGCGTTTCAAGAAACAGACGTTGTTGGTATATCAATGCCGGTAACAAAATGGAATTTGCAGGTTGGCGATGCTGCCGATATTCCTGCTGCTATTGCTCGTGCGTTTTTTATTGCACGCAGCGGTCGTCCTGGCCCTGTATTAATTGACATTACCAAAAATGCACAGTTTGGAAAACTTGATTTTAAGTACGAAAAGTGCATCGACATTCGAAGCTATGTTCCAAAACCATTGATTGAAGCACATAAAATCGATGAAGCTGCTACAATTATTAATGCTGCTAAAAAGCCCTTGGTATTGATTGGCCAGGGTGTTATATTGGGCAATGCCGAGTCCGAATTGAAAACTTTTCTTGAGAAGACGAATATTCCTGCTGCTTGGACATTGCTTGGTAATTCTGCTTTTCCATCAAACCATCCATTAAATGTTGGTATGTTGGGAATGCATGGCAACTACGGTCCAAACATTAAAACCAATGAATGCGATGTACTTATTGCTATTGGAATGCGTTTTGATGATCGTGTAACCGGTGATATTACTAGGTATGCGAGTCAGGCAAAAATTATTCATTTGGAGTTAGATCCTGCCGAAATTAATAAAATAATTAAGGTTACTTGTGCTGTTGTTGGAGATGTTAAGGAAACCCTTCCTCTTATCACGGCAAAGGTTAATACAAATGATCACTCAGCATGGTTGCATGAATTTAAAGAGGCCTTTAAGCATGAATATGAAAAGATTATTCAGCACGACATTCATCCAACCAAACCAGGACTTACGATGGGTGAAACCGTTCGGCGCATTACCGAAGCAACAAAGGGTGAAGCCATTCTTGTTACCGATGTAGGCCAACATCAAATGATTGCTGCTCGATATTTTAAATTTAAACATACACGCAGCGTTGTTACATCGGGTGGTTTAGGCACTATGGGATTTGGATTGCCTGCTGCTATGGGTGCAAAAATGGGTGCTCCAGATAGGCAAGTAATTGTGATTGCTGGTGATGGAGGTTTTCAGATGACCATTCAAGAATTGGGCACTATTATGGCAAATAAAATTCCGGTAAAAATTGTTGTACTCAACAACTGTTTCTTGGGAATGGTTCGTCAATGGCAGGAATTGTTTTTTGACAAACGATACTCGATGACAAAAATGATAAACCCCGATTTCTGTCAGATTGCAGCTGCTTATGGCATCAAGTCAAAGAAAGTTGTTGCTAGAGATCAGATGGATGCTGCTATTAAGGAAATGATTGACTCTGCCGATGCCTTCTTTTTGGAAGTTGTTGTTGAGAAAGAGGACAATGTATTCCCAATGGTTGCAACGGGTGCATCGGTTTCTGAAATTAGATTAGAGTAGAAATTAAAAATACAGACGAATATGGAAAAGAAAGAATATACGATCTTTGTGTTTACCGAAAATACGGTAGGTATACTCAATAGGATCACGATCATCTTCACTCGTAGGCACATAAATATTGAGAGTTTGGCCGTCTCTGCATCTGAAATACCCGGTATTCATAGGTTTACCATTGTTATCAATGTAACCGAAGACATGGCCAAGAAAGTAGTAAAACAGATTGAGAAGTCAGTAGATGTGCTGAGAGCAAGGTTTTATACCCACGAACAAATCATCCTCACTGAGGTATCTATGTTTAAAGTATCTACCGAAAACTTCATTGGGGGTAATGTTGAGAAGCTGGTACGAAAGCACAATGCTCGTATTTTATCGGTTTATAAAGAATTTGTGGTCATTGAAAAGACGGGTCCGCGTGAGGAAACTCATGAGCTTTTTGCTGAATTACAACCGTTTGGCATACTTCAATTCTGTCGTTCAGGTCGTATTGCAATCACCAAACATGATAAAGAGCTGACATCTCATCTTGAGGATCTTGAGAAAACAAAGAAATACCTTGATAATCAAGATAATTAAAGAGAAAGATAGCTTGTAATTACAATAGGCTATCTTTTTTTCAGGTATTTTTTTAACTTTGCGGCTGATTTAATTCGGCTTAAGATATTTGTATAGGCTAATTTTGATTTTAAATTGTATACTAATTTTAATAAATAAAAAAATGGCAAATTATTTCAATTCTATTCCATTACGTGTTCAACTTGAACAATTAGGTAAATGTGATTTTATGGACGAGTCTGAATTTTCAGATGGCGTTGAAAAATTAAAAGGTAAAAAAATAGTTGTACTTGGTTGTGGAGCTCAGGGCTTGGCCCAAGGACTAAACATGAGAGATAGCGGTTTAGATGTTGCTTACGCATTACGCGAAGTTGAAATCAATGAAAAACATGCCTCTTTTGTTAATGCTACCGAAAACAAATTCAAAATTGGTACATTCAGCGAATTAATTCCAACTGCTGATTTAGTTTTAAATCTTACACCAGATAAACATCATACTTCAGTTGTTAATCAGGCAATGCCTTTAATGAAAAAAGGAGCTTGTTTATCATACTCACATGGTTTTAATATTGTTGAAGAAGGTATTCAAATCAGAGAAGATCTTACCGTTATTATGGTAGCTCCTAAATCTCCAGCATCTGAAGTGAGAGCTGAGTTTTTAAGAGGATTTGGCGTTCCTACACTTATTGCTGTACATCGTGAAAATGATCCTAACGATGACGGTTTAGAAATTGCTAAAGCATATTGCGTTGGTACAGGCGGTCACAAAGCAGGCGTTTTGCATTCATCATTTGTTGCTGAAGTAAAATCAGACTTAATGGGTGAGCAAACTATCTTATGTGGTGTATTACAAACCGCATCAATTCTTTGTTTCAACAAGATGGTTGAAAAAGGAATTGAAAAAGGGTATGCTTCAAAATTTGTTCAATATGGATGGGAAGTTATTACCGAAGCTTTGAAATTAGGCGGTATTACTCATATGATGGATAGATTATCGAATCCTTCAAAAATTGAAGCTTTTGTTTTAGCTGAAGAATTAAAAGCGATTATGCGTCCTCTTTTCGAAAAGCATATGGATGATATCATGTCGGGTGCTTTCTCATCAACCATGATGAAGGACTGGGCTGCTGGTGATAAAGATTTATTAAAATGGCGTGCTGCTACTGGCGAAACTGAATTCGAAAAAACCCCTGCTGGTAGCATGGATATTTCTGAACAAGAATATTATGATCATGGTGTTTTAATGGTTGCTTTCGTAAAAGCTGGTGTTGAGCTTGCTTTTGAAGTAATGGTTGAAACCGGTATTAAAGAAGAATCAGCATACTATGAGTCATTACATGAAACTCCTCTTATCGCAAATACTATTGCACGTAAGAAATTGTTTGAGATGAACCGTGTTATTTCTGATACCGCTGAATATGGCTGTTACTTATTTGATCATGCTTGCAGACCACTTTTGGCTGACTTCATGAAAGAAATTGATACCGACGTTATCGGAAAGAGTTTTGACGATGGTTGCGATAATCATGTTGACAATATGGAGTTGATAACAGTTAATAGCGAAATCAGAAATCACCCAATTGAATATATTGGGGAAGAACTTCGCGCTGCTATGGAAGCAATGGAGCCTATCGTTTAAGGTTTTATTTTTTTATATTATTCAAAAGGGATTTGACGTAAGTCAGTCCCTTTTTTGTTTCCTAAGGTTTAATAGTAAGGCACGACTTAGTATCGCAGCTTAACGATACGTCAATAAAAAGTTTGTGTGGCACCTATTTTTTTGTAGACTTACACATCAGAATATCAGAGTAGTAAATTCTGTTTACTGTATTTTGGTTAATTTTCATTAAATTATATAGTAATTTTATTTCTGAGCTATAGCATTTTTTCATGAATCATAATTATCGTAATATTTGGAATCGGATATCAAGCTTAGGTATTCGTGAAGGCATGGATGATACATTGAAGATTAATTTAATGATTTGTATTCAGCTTGTCTTTTCGTGGGTGTTGCTAGTAATGGTTTATACTATACTGTTCTTGTTTATTGGTCAGTATATACAAGCCATCTTACTCTTTTTTATGTTTTATTACACGTTTCTGTTTTGGCATTAAACAGTAAAGGTTTTGTAACTATAACTCGTGTTCTTTAAACGACCATTCCTTCTGGTATTATTTGCATAATGGGTATTATTGTTTATTCAGGAGAGAAGAATGAGTATGTTGTTAGTAGTTATTATTTGATTAACATTTTTTTTTGTTTTCCCTTTTCTTTTCTTTATCGGAGAAAAAATTTATTATTTTAAGTATTGACCTTTCTCTTCTTTATTATTTGTCGTTTGAGAGTATAGCCGCATTATTACCAAATATAAAGCAACATTCAATTTATTTTAGTAAGTCGTATGAGATGCTTAATTATTTGGTATCAGCGAGTGTTCTTATTATTGGGTTTTTATATCTAAAAATAATAAATAGAAGTTATCAGAATCAAATTATTAAATTGCTTAATGAAACAGCTCGTAAAAATGATTTGCTTATTGAAAAGAATAGTTACATAGAAGCGTAAAACGAAGAAATATTGACACAGCGCGATGAAATAACCAATCAGCGTGATGAAATATCACGATCTAATAGAAGTGTAACAGATAGTATTCGTTATGCTAAACGAATACAAAGTTCAATGTTGCCTGATGCTTCCCTTATCAATCAGATTTTTGATGATCACTTTGTGTTTTACATTCCAAAGGATATTGTTAGCGGTGATTTTTATTGGATGACTCAAATTAAAAACGAGCATGTTAATAAAGTTATAATTGCCGCATCTGATTGTACCGGTCATGGTGTAACTGGTGCGTTTATGAGTATAATGGGGATTAATCTTTTAAATACATTGGTGAATGAGCAAGGTATTTATTCCCCTGAAATTTTTTTACAAAGTATGCGTTCAATCATAATTAGTCCTTTACATCAAGATAATTCGGTAGGGCAGGGAAGGGATGGTATGGAGATATTTATTTGTTGTATTGATATTAATAATTCTAAGTTTGAGTTTGCGGGTGCTGGTACACGGATGTTGTTTTTTAATGGAGACGAAAAGTCTGTTTATACAATGAATGTTTTACAAGGCAATAGAATGCCAGTAGACTATCATGTTTATATGGAGGATTTTGACTTGCAGGTTTTTGAATATTCCAGAGGCGATATATTCTACCTCTTCTCGGATGGATATAGGGACCAACAAGGCGGTGCTAATCGCAAGTGTATGGGATCGCATAGATTTTATGACCTAATCAATAGAAATGTATCCTTAGCAATGAAGGATCAGAAAACTGTTTTGATTGACTATTTTAAAAGCAGGAGAGAAGAAGGTCGTTCAGATGGTTCAATGATGGAGCAAATTGATGATGTAATGGTGTTAGGCTTACGATTGTAGTTTGCCTCGTGTTTTATGCAAAACGGATAACAAATTATTAAAAATAAATTCTATTGACAAGGCCTTAATTTTATTGTTTGATTTTGCACATTCATACATCAAACTTGTAAATTTTGGTTAATGGCTATTGATAAATTAAGAAAAATGCTGTCAATAATTAAAGTTTTAAAAAGGTATTCAAATAATTTTGTAGATTATTGACTATTTTTCACGTAAATTATTAAACTCGCAAATATTTTGAGCAAATCACCTGAAAATATTAATAAAGAAAAGATTGAAAAAGTGCGTTGGCAATATAGTCTCTTTATTGCAAGCGTATTTGTTTTTGCTATGTATATAGTAAAGATAACTGAGGTTTTATATTCTTATAATGTCTCATTCATGGGAATTATCCCTCGAACCCTTAATGGTTTGCCTGGTATTTTTCTCTGTCCTTTTGCTCATGGTAATTGGAATCATCTTTTCGATAATTCGGTTTCATTCTTTTTACTAAGCATTGTGCTTTTTTATTTTTACAGAGAATTAGCATGGCGTGTTTTTCTTTTAGTATGGTTATTAACAGGTATTCTTGTTTGGCTTACGGCACGTGATTCCATACATATTGGTGCTAGTGGCTTAATATATGGCTATGCATTCTTTATGTTTTTCAGTGGTATTTTTCGACGTTATATTCCTTTAATGACCATTTCAATTCTTATTCTTTTCTTGTATGGCAGTATGGTATGGGGCTTGTTTCCTATACGAATTGAAATATCATGGGAGTCGCACCTAGCAGGTGCTATATCTGGTTTAGCTTTGGCATTTTATTATCGAAAGAAGGGACCGCAACGTAAACCTTTTGCATGGGAATTGGAGGAGGACGAAGAGGAAGAAAATGAACATGAAGAACAAGAAATACTAAAAATAATGTAGCATGTTTTCTTCTACTCTGTCTTACTCATTACCAACTTTCCATGTTTAATGCCTTTCATGCCTAATACATGGTCTGAAAGCTCTGTTAATTTGTTAGCATGGCCTTTTACGGCAATTATCTCTAGGCAGATTTCATGGCTGAGGTGATAATGTTGTGAGGATAATATGATGTCGTGATAGTCGTGCTGTATATCATTTAATTTTGTTACTATCTCATTCTTGTGATGATCATAAATCATTACGATAGCTCCGGCAACAATATTATTGCATTGCCATTTTTTCTCAACTAAATTTTTTTCAATCAAAGCCCTAATGGCTTGTGAGCGATTTGGATATTTGTTTTCAATTACAAATTTATCCAAAGCAATCATAATATCTTCATCCAGAGATACTCCAAAGCGAGTTACTGCCATAGTGTTACTTTTTAGTTAAAACGTGTTACTATTATATGTTTTTTTTATATATTTGCATTGTATTTATAGAAGAATCAATTGAGTAATATCTTTTAATTGACTGTGTATTATTAGTTTGTTATTATTTTTTTGTGCGAAGTAATATTAATTGGTGATAGTTCAAAAAAGTATTTTTAATGAAAATGATTGAATTGCATAAAGAAAAATTGGTTTCAAAAAATCACTTAAATTAACAATCAGTAAGATCACATTTTTTACTTTAATAGTATTACAAAATTACTAATAATATAATTGAAAAGAGAAATGAAAATGAAAGTAATAATTTTTATAGGTGTAATGTTTTTATCACTTTTAGCAGTCTCTTCACAGGAAACCATAAAAGATACAATTTGTTTAGAAGAAGTAGTTGTTACAGGTTCAAAAACCCCTCAGTCAATAGGAAATATTACCCAGAAAGTGGATATAATAGATCGTAATGAGATTGGAACTTTAGTAACGGGCAACCGAAATATTTCTGAAGCTTTAATGTATAAACCTGGTGCTTCAGTTAGTACTTTATCACGTAATGATGCAAACTGGGGAACTTATGGTGGTATTGGACCAAAATATAGTACATATATGTTACAAGGTTTGCCTATTGATGCATTTGTTGACCCTATGGCGCTTGATTTGAATGCACTTGATCGTATTGAGGTTCAACGTGGACCTGCTTCAATTCTTTATCCAAATTATCTATCTCAGGATTTTGCCGGAAATCAAAGTTCTCTAGCCGGTACTGTTAATCTTATTTTGAAAGATAGAATAGTACACCCAAGTACCAATATTTCTGCTGCATATGGTACGTATAATACTATAAATGGCAATCTGTTTCACGAAAATCAATTTGGGAAATTACATATTATGGGAAGTTTTAATATTGAAAAGTCAGATTATACAAACTACGGAAGCGAAAATTCATGGTTAAATATGATTGATAATCCTCAATATCAAAAAATGAAGTTTTTTGCTGGAGGTACATATCTTTTTGATTCTGCAAAAAATCAGAAGTTAGATTTTTTTGCTAATCATACTTTACACACAGGCGATGTCGGACGACCCAACAGAGGTTTTGACCACTCATATACATTAATGCATCTTGGTTATTCAGGCGACATTACCAACATATTTGGAATAGGTTTTAAAGTTGGTTATAGAGATTACAATCGTTCCCGGGAAGAGGATAATTATTCAACAGCAAATAAAGATATTACTTTACGAGAAACAGATAAAGTAAGACAATCTATCATTCCAGCTGATTTCTTTTTAACCTTTAAACCGGTTGAATATAGTAAATTGACTATTGGGGCAGATTTTCAAACTGCTGATTATTTAACTACAGCAAAACTGGTAGGTGCAGATGAAATGACAGGAAACGATGGAAGCGCAGAGCAGATTGGTATTTATATGCAAGAAGAACTAACGATTGATAAAGCAGTTGTTAGAGGTGGATTAAGATATGTTTCTATAAGCAATGATATTTTAAAACTTGGTGGTACTGCACCTATATATAAAACTCGTTCATGGGAGGTTTTGCTTTGGAATGCGGGTATTAAATATAAAGCTACAGATAACATTTCACCATTTTTAAATATTGGAACTAGTTTCATGTCTCCAGGGTTTAAATCTATTGGTGGTACCATACTTGATTCAGATACAATCACCAATGGCCAAATTCCAAATCCAAATTTAAAACCTGAAAAAGGTACTGGAATTGATTTCGGTTTTGATTATAAAATTGGAAGTAGCATTTCATTCTCTACAAGATTATTTTACTATTCAATTACCGATGCAATTGTTGAAAATACGGTAAGAGCATCGCCATCGCAATCAAAATCTGTTAATGCAGGTAAAACTATTGCGAAAGGATTTGAATTAGAGTGTAAACAGAAAATAAGCAAATCTTTGTATTGGTTCGCTAACTATACACATTTTGAAACAGAAGTTCTAAATAAATATGATGCTGATCAAAACGGCTCAAACGTTTCTTTTGTTCCTGATAATGTGAGTAATTTTGGTATTACTGCTTGGTTGCCATGGCAAATTACTTTAAGTCCCTATGTTCATTTTGCTGGTAAAATATACGATGGAACATCAAAATCAGGACGAACTCAATATGGTTCTTACGAGTTGGTTAATATTAATATGAATAAATCAATAGTGAATACCGCTACTAGTAAAATAGATGCTTTTATTAATCTTTACAATATTACAGATAATCGTTTTGAGATGCCATGGCAATTCCGTGACCCAGGTTTTTCTATGATGGCTGGAGTAAGAGCTACATTCTAATTCAAATATAATGAATATCAGAAAAAAACTGAATGTTATATTTTTAGTTATTTTATTAGCATATACAGCATGCAAGCCAAGGGGGATTAGCTCCATTGGCTCAAATTTTTCTATTAAGGTAACTGATTTCAGGAATAAGGAAATTAATCTGTCCAAACCAGCTACTCGAATTGTTTGTTTAATTGAAAGCGGACTATCGGGTTTGTATATGTTGCATGCCGAAGATTGTGTGATAGGTGTTTCGTCTGCTATCTATAATGAAAGTGCAGCATCTCAATACGCTGCATTAGATGAACGTATAAAAAACAAGGAACTTCCTGCTCCTGGTAATTGGGATTTTGTTAGTATAGAAAATATTGTTGCTTTGCAACCGGATTTAGTAATTATTTGGGCATCGCAAACCGAAGCTATTCAATCAATAGAAGAACATGGTATTCCTGTTTATGGTGTATTTCTAAAAAACTTCAACGATGTATATAAAGAAATTAAAGATTTCGGTATACTTACAGGGAAAACCCCAAGAGCCGATAGTCTTATTAATTATACAAAAGCAGAAGTTTTAGTTATTAATTCAAAAACAAAAATCAATATTCCTAAGTCCGTTTACTTCGTTTGGCCACAAGGATTACTTGAGACTGCTGGAACAATTAGTACTGTTAATGAGTTGATAGAACTGGCAGGTGCTAAAAATAGTTGCACAATTGAACAAGAACATGTTGTGATAAATAAAGAAAAGCTCATAGATTGGAATCCAGACCTTATGGTTTTTTGGTATAATACGGCAAAAGATCACGATAATTTTGAATTATTTTCAGAGTTTAAATATATTAAAGCTATTCAAAACAAACAGGTATATGAATTGCCATCGGTTTTTATGTGCGACTTGTGGACGTTGAAATTTCCTTATGCTGTAAAAATGTTGGCTAAGTGGTGTTATCCGACTATATTTACCAATCTAAATTTAGACGATGAAAATCGCAAGATGTTGCTTGAATTATACGGTAAAAAAGGGGAGAAACTTATAAAATGAACAAACGAATATTAAAATATTTGCTTTATTCTTTACCAATACCTGTTATATTGGTTTCATTATTTATTGGCCCTTCACAGAGCATCTCAATGGATGTAATAATAAAATCAATGTCCAATTTATGTTTATGCAATCATACAGTACCTGAAAATACTGCCTTGTTAAAGGCGGTTATTTTGGATGTTCGTTTACCTCGTATTTTGCTTACATTTATTACTGGAGGGGCTTTAGCTGTGTCAGGTTGTAGTATTCAATCTATATTCCGAAATCCACTTGCAGACCCATATATTCTTGGACTATCGTCGGGTGCTGCATTTGGTGCTGCCTTAGCATTAGCTTTTGTATTTATTCCGGTACAATTATCTGCTTTTATATTTGGCTTATTGGCTGTTGGTTTAAGTTATTACATGGCTCGTAAAAATAAGAATGTTTCTATTGTTTCGCTAATTCTTTCAGGAATTGTTGTTTCAGGGGTATTTACCGCTTTACTTACTATTATTCAATACTTCAGCGATCCATTTAAACTGCAATCTATTGTTCATTGGACAATGGGAAATCTTCATAATGCCAATTGGAGTAAATTAAAAACATCTATAGTTCCAATAGCTATTGGTGTAGTAGTATTATATATTTATCGTTGGCGTTTAAATGTGCTTGCTTTGGGCGACGATGAGGCCCGTACTTCTGGAATAAATCCTGATAAAAATAAGTTTATTATACTACTTGCTGCTACACTTGCAAGTTCATCTGCTGTTGCTGTTGCTGGTATTATTGGGCTTTATGGTCTTATTGTTCCTCACATGGTTCGCATGATGATTGGGCCTGATAATAGGCAATCAATACCCCTGAATTTCTTATTTGGAGGTATGTTTCTGCTTGTCATTGATGATTTTTCACGAACAATTTCGGGATTTGAAATACCCATTGGAGTTTTCACCATGCTACTTGGTGCACCATTTTTTATTTTTTTAATGAAAAAAACAAACATCGGATGGGACAGATAAACAAAGCAATTACCGTTAAAAATTTGTCGTTTGCTTATAATGGCTCTCACGTTTTAGATAATGTGAATGCTTTTATTGAAGAGGGTAAATTGTCATTTATTTTAGGAAAAAACGGGAGTGGTAAATCTACCTTTTTGCGAATTCTTGCTGGATTGCTTCCTTATGAGATGGGCGATGTTCATATTTTTGGAAACGATACCTTAAAACTCTCTTATGCTAAAAGGGCAACGATTGTTGGCTTTTTGAATCAACATCACAAAGCAATCTTCCCCTTCTCCGTTGAAGATGTTGTATTGACTGGTCGTGCAGGATATGTTAATTTTATTCCTAAGAAAAGCGATAAACAAGCAGCCAGTGTCGCCATAGAGAAAATCGGTATTTCTCATTTGAGAAATAGAGTATATACCGAGCTCTCAGGAGGCGAACAACAATTGGTAATGATTGCAAGGGTATTGGCACAAAACCCAAAAGTTTTATTGCTTGATGAACCAACCACGCATCTCGATTTATGCAATCAATCGAGAGTTCTTGAGTTGTTGAGGACCCTGTCAAATGATGGACTTACTATCGTTGCTGTGTTGCACGACCCTAACCTTGCTTTTCTTTATGGTGACGATTTTTTGTTTGTTAAGGACAAGCAATTAATTCGTTCTGAACCCTCCGTGAATGCTTGGGATGTCAATTTTCTAAAAACTATTTATCATGGTAATTTGGAAGCTATTTCTCATAATGGACGAGCTTTAGTCATTCCTTATATAAATTAATTTATCAGAGATGCCTTATAGAGAAGTTATTGCAAAAGCATATGATGCAGGGGTAGAGGATGAATTTAATCGCTTAACAGAATCTCCCTTACGTGAAGCTGAATTTCAATTAATTATTGATTTACTCGATCAATACATCCTTAATGGTGAAACCGTAATAGATGTTGGGTCGGGTCCAGGAAGATATGCTGAATATTTGCTAAAACGTAATTGTAATGTTGGAGTTGTTGACCTCTCAGCAAAATCATTAAAAGTTTTTTCTGATAGAATGGAAAATTCATGTTGTCAGCAAAATATTATTTTCAATAAGGTATCCTGTGCTACACAATTAGATTGGATTGCAGATCATTCAGCAGATGCAATTTTATTAATGGGACCTCTTTATCACTTAGTAAACGAAGAGCATAGAAACATTGCTTTAAATCATTGTAAACGCATACTCAAGCCGAGAGCCTATATATTCGCTGTTTTTATGAGTCCTTTTCCGCTTTTAAATAACGCTGGTAATTTTGATCAAGGTTCTAAAAATATAAACAAAAATGATTTATATAAAGATATTAAATCAGATATTACATCACATACTTTATTTAAAGGTTTTGAGGTTCCTCAATATCGGTGTTGGCCTAAAGATGTTGAGAAATTAATGTTTGTAAATGGATTTGAAACTCTTCGTATAAGGAATATAGAAGGAGTTGGATCTTTTTACTCTAATGATAAATTAAACGATTTTTCAAATCAAGAGCAAAGATTAGCACTTATAAACACTTTACGATCCTCATCTGAAGATGAGGAATTAGTAGGAATAACGCATCAATTTCTTTATGTTGGAAGGTCAATTTAATATGAGTACTTTAATTTAGAGCGATAGATATCTAATATTCATGTATTTAGATATTCGCGTCTTGTTTGTTTGACAATATCTATATATTTTTCTTTTTTTGAACGCATCCGTCCTTCTTCTCATTGATTTTTATATTTTTACAATACAAATCAACTGTTTTGTATTAATAATTATAAATCCTAGGATGTCAAATTCACAACAAACAAATCGTAGAGATTTTATTCGTAACCTCAGCTTAGCTGGTGGTGGTGGTCTGTTGTTGGCGTCATTACCTTGGATGAGTATTTTGGCTGAAGAAGCACCATCTGAAACGGTACGCATTGGAATCATTGGGCCTGGTTCACGAGGTTTGTATCTTGAAACATTAGCAGTTGCAATACAGGGTATTGAAATTGTGGCTGTTTGCGATGACTATTTGCCTAATTTACAAAAAGGACTTGAGCTATGTCAAAATAAAGCACAGGGTTATACGGATTACCGAAAATTACTTGAACATAAAGGGTTGCAAGGGGTAATTATTGCAACGCCTTTACATCTGCACGCTACAATGGCTATTGATGCCATGAATGCTGGCATGCATGTTTTTTGTGAGAAAAGTATGGCTTATACGATGGAAGAATGTGCTGCTATGTTTCGTTGTCATTTAAAAACCGGAAAAGCATTGCAGGTAGGTCATCAGCGTATTTTTAATATGAATTATTTGCGCGCCTATGAAATGATACGTGCAGGTGAAATTGGAAAAATTACCATGATGCGTGCATATTGGCATCGCAATAATGATTGGCGTCGCAAAGTGCCAAATCAAGCATTGGAACGAAAAATAAATTGGCGTTTATACGACGAATATTCATGCGGGCTTATGACTGAACTAGCCTCACATCAGGTGCAGGTGGCCAATTGGTTTTTGAATGAAGTGCCTGAAATGGCCATGGGATCAGGGGGAATTAATTACTGGAAAGATGGTCGCGAAGCAGAAGATAATGTATGTGTTATTTATAAGTATCCATCAAATGTGCATCTGATTTTTGATTCGGTGATTAGCAATGCTTTTTATGGTCTTGAAGAACAGATAATGGGTAATGAGGGCACTTTGGAAATGGAATCAGGAAAGCTGTATTCCGAGCATCCGCCTACTCCCCCAGCAATAAAACAGTTAATAAATGATATTGAGCGCAAAACATTTCAAACGATTCCTATTGGCGGCCCTAGTTGGGTGCCTGAGTTAGGCAAGCAAAAGAATGGTCGCTATTTAGTGAATGAGCATCCAATACCTAATGATAGCAGTATGCAATTAGAGGCGTTTGCTCAATCAATACGCTTAAATAAAATACTGCCAGGATTAGCTGAACATGGCTATAATTCAGGTATAACAACATTACTAGGATATCAGGCTATGAGGCAAAAGAAAACATTATATCTTCCAAAAGAATTCTTGGTTGATACTATTAAATGTTCGTAAACATGAAAGATACTATAATATCAGCACAGTTTAAGAAACGAGAATCCATAATAATAGTAATTTGTTTTATTATGGCCTTTCTATTTAATGTATATGCCATTATTTATTACAAATCGAATTGGTATGAGTTATTCAGCCAGTTTCATGTGGTTTTAGCATTGTGTGTTTTCTTTTATTTTATTGTTTGGATGGCTCGAATTATTGTCAATTTGTTTTCAAAAGCTTTTCCCCTGATTCGAATAAACAAAAAGGGAGCGTAAGCAAGAGTATTTTTTCTGATAATTGAATTAACTACTTTCTTCTTTTCTCTTCTCGGCCGCAGCAGATTTCATCTTCTTTTACTATCTTGGCATTTAAACTAACCTATAATGCGGAGATTTTGGATCATCGGGATGGTGTTTTTCTCGCTGCTGAAGCTTTCAGCTCAGTCAAAAATCGTTAAAGAGGTCAGCGATTTGCTTACTAGAGATGGTATCATGCAGGCGGAGCAACTGGTTGATGAGTATATTTTAAAAAAATCTAACGATGCAGATGCCTTTATTCTTAAAGGTAATGTGATATATAGTAAATATGTTTTTTTTGAGCCCCAACGAAATGCTTCGAATACTATTAATGAGTCGGTATTTGAACCCTCATCAACCTATGATAGAAGTAATGCATCGGTAATTCCAACTATTGTTGGACGAAGTGTTACCGATTATTGGTTAAAGGCACTTACTATTGATTCGGAGCGTGAGGATTTACATTTTGGTATTTGTAATATGTATTCTATTTCATTAATGTCTTCTGCACTTATAGCTTATTTGCCTATTTTAAAGGAGAAATATTCCGATCGTGAGTCGCTTGCCAAGAGTATGTGCGCCTACGCTCGTAATATAATAATGCGCGATCGTTTTCAGGAAGGCCTGCGAGTATATGGTAAAATAGTAGAATTATTCCCTCATAATGGAACTGTATTAGCCAGTTTAGCTGAAGAATGGTATAATAGGGGAAATCTTGAAAAGGCAAAAGATTATATTCATAGGGCTATGCTTGAAGACGATAAAAACCCAGATGTTTTAAGTTTTTTGTGTGATATTTATGGATACTATTTAGATTTTGATAAGGTTCTGATATACTCCTCGGTATTATCTGAAGTACGAGATGATAAGGAGTATTTATTGTATAAAGCTCTTTGGCAATTAAAAAATGATAGTAGTTATAAAAAATCGCTTGTTGAATATTTAAAAATAAAACATCTTGACAAAAGCAAGAAAGAGCTCGCAACTTTTTTATTAGATGATTATAAAGATAACTATCATGATTTTGAAAAAATTATGAAAATAAAAATGGATGATAATTTTAAGATCATTATTTGTTCAATTTTCAATGATAAGCATCGTGATCGTTTTTTGCCCGCCTACACTTTAGCAAGTACTTTGGCTTATCATTATAATTATGAATATGCTATTCGATTATTCAGTAAGATTAAATTAAATTCAAATAATCAGCCGCAGCGAGAATCTTTTTATCTATATTATTCTTGGTCGGTTTATAGTTTTATTTCTGCTATTTCTGCTATTGAACTATGGAAAAAATTGGTCAGCTCGGAGAACTTTTATTATAAAAGTGCTGCTGCATGGTTCATTGGTAAATTTTATGATGATGCAGGTGATTATCCAGAGGCTGAGAGATATTTCAAATTAGTTGTTGAACGTCCAAGCGATTCAAAATACGCCGCCTTTTGCCTAGACCGAATGAAACGATAATTACAATGTTCTATTAAAACTCTAACAACTATCTTCCATTAAACATCTTCTTCTCATACCAAATCACAAGCATCACCAGGCATCCAATGTGCATCTTTGTCTAACCATTTTATATTACATCCTATCGGGTTGGTTTTCGGAATGCTTATACGTGTTCCTGTAGTTAGCTCATTCAGCACACGATCTAAATCATTTATTGTCATTTTTGATGGGTCACGCGGATTATCTATGGCGCGTCCTGTATATACCAAGCGACGCGATTCGTTAAAGACATAAAAGTGCGGTGTACGCAAAGCTCCATAAGCTAGAGCTACTTCTTGTGTTTCATCATATAAATATAGCCATGGAAATTTGAATTCATCCATACGCATTACCATATTCTCAAAACTGTCTTCTATATAAGTTTTTTTGCTGTTTGAGTTTATTCCAATAAATCGTACTCCTCTAGGAGTAAATTTTAAAGCCGTTTTACGCGTTTCTTCATCACTTCCTATCACATAAGGACAGTGATTGCATGTGAAGAAAATCACAAAAAATTTGTTAGATGAAAAATCTGGCAAAGCATATTTTTTACCATCGGTAGCTGCTAAGTTAAACCAAGGGGCTTTTGCTCCTATTTCTAATGTATATGGCATATTTTTAGTATATAACGAATAAGAATATGATAATATTGCAAGCTAATGTAATTCTGTTGTTAAATATGTTTAGTAATCATTGTGTTCTGTTTTTTGAATAGAATAGTTAATTGTAGTTTAATATGGAAATGCCTGTTGTGTAACTACTACATGCAAAATAAGGTGTATTGTGTTTGTTACCGAAATGCGGTCCATGTCTGGCAAGAAGCAAAATAAAATTTTGATATGCAAATTATAATACGATTACATTCCCTCTATTCAATAATTTGCCATATAAAAACGCAACATATTCTTTGATGTGATTTTTTTAATTATGACCTCTGGCGATATCTTATTTGAGTTTATTAATTTAGATGAATCATTGATGTATTCTGAAATGTGTAATTGAAGATAGGTAATGAAAAGCAGCATATCTTCTTCTGATATGAAATAATTTATCGGATTAATAGCTCCATTAAAATCGGTTCCCATACACATAAAATCCCATGCTGGTAAACCTTATATGTCAAGTACCTCAGCAATATTTTGTATATTATTCCATATTAGTCCGCTCCAATTTTTCATCCGAATCATTTTATCTTGCCAATGATTGTCGTTCTTAAATTTATGAATGGCATTTTTAGATGACATTACACGCTGATCAATATTCAAGCCTATGATATCATTCGTTTTTGCTATTAAAATAATTTCATCATCAAAGAGATTAATATCCCATTCGTTAAAAAGGCTTGTAGATCCTATACCTACTGGATTATTGAATGATTTAAAGCCATTCACACCACCATGGCTATAAATGATAGGTATCTTTTCAAAGCTGTAATTTGAATACAACAAAGAATAATATTCCTGACGTGAAAGAATGCTCATGTGCTTTACGTCAATTAGTATTTTTGGCCCGTTTGATTTATCGAGGCAGGTATTTAGTATTTCATAACCCGCTGTCGTTATTCATGTGTTAATTCCTATTGTTTGTCCAGTAAGCAAATCGGGAATAATGGGTAAACTGCGAGCATGCCCAGCTAATTGATTGTAAAAATGCTGGCAGAATGTGAGATAGAAAGGTCGGTATTCCTATCTCTTTAGTTGTTTTACATTCCCTTTTAGTACATCTAGGTCTCCTGTGCTTAAAGCATTTAGCGGGGGTAACCACAGCCCAAATTATGTGCCCCTTTAATATTAATTGTGCCAACAATATTTTGCTTGCCTGATTGTATTTCGTTTAGTATGTCTGCTGAATTAGCTGCTAATTTAAAGGTTTTATCGTTTTCGCTTGTATTATTAAATGAACGAACAAATTCATATTGTCTTTGTAAATCGGTAAAATAATTGTATGTAGTAGATTGAATGTAATGTATTCGAGGTTTACCATAACGTGGTAGAAGTTTTTCAAAACCTGTGGCAATCCTTCCTTCGCCAAGATCATTTTTAAAGAAAGATACTCAGGAACATATAAAGAGATTGAAATCAGTTTCACATTCTTTTTCGCACAAGCAGTTAAATTTGCTTGAGAGTAGGGTGCAATCCCCATTTTTTCAACAAGCCATTTCCATCCGCTGGGTGGGTCATAATATCAAAGTGATGCTTTTTTATTTGCGCTATTATGTGTGGAGAAATTTTGGCCAAATGCATGTAGGACCCCATGCATATGGAAGTCTGAAATATACATACTCATTTTATTGATTATTAACTTCTTTAACTTCATTCCAGTCGAGTACTCCATTTCGTACTGCCCATTTAAGGTACCAATCATCTAAAAATTTTACTAGATTACGATTTTCCTTGCTTCTATCTTTTAACTCACATCGGTCTTTGCTAATATTGTAGAGTTCCCATTCACCTGGTTTGTTTTTTTCAATATCCCATTTGGATACCATTTTCCAATCGCCTTTTCGTATCGCTTTATTTCCTTCATGTTCCCATTCAAAACCTCGCGGATCGTCGAGCTTATATTTTCCAGCTTTAAAAAGCGAAATTAGACTTAGCGCTTCATCAAGTGGATTAATTGTATTGTCTTTGTATTTTTTAGGATATTTGCTTTGTGCTAGCTCAATAAATGTAGGCATTAAATCAGTTATGTGCGCCAATTCATTATTTATTGTATTCGCTTTAATTAAGGAGGGATAACAAGCGATGAAGGGTGTAATGATTCCGCCTTCATGCATCCAATGTTTATACATTCTGAAAGGAGTGTTACTCACATTAGCCCAAGGATATTCGTAAGAACCAAACGACATTTGTGTTCCAGGTTCTCCTCTCCGTTCAATTATATCTCCACCTCTTAGAACTTCATGACATGCACCATTATCAGAGAGGAATACAATTAGGGTATTCTCTAATTCTTTCATTTCACGCAATTTTGCTATCACACGCCCAATGTTAAGATCCATACGATAAATCATTGCCGCATAAATTGCCATTTTAGTATCCCATAAATATTTTTCATTTTCAGAAATTTCGGACCAAGCTGGCACGTTCTCATCACGCGGACTTAGTACTGTATTAGGAGGGATAATACCCAGCTTCAGCATACGTCGATAACGTTGTACTCGAATACTATCCCAGCCAATCATGTATTTACCTCGAAATAATTCAATGTCTTCTCGTAGCGCGTGTAATGGCCAATGTGGCGCAGTGTAGGCAAGATACATAATAAAGGGATTCTCTTTTTTATTCGCATCATCAAGAAACTGAATGGCATAATCAGTAAATAAATTTGTCATGTAGAATCCGCTGTCTGCCGGAGTGTAAATGCTATCATCCAAAGCCAATATTTGGTCATTGCCCTTAGCGGATTTTCGGTAAGCAAGTAAATCGAAATAGCTACTTGCTCCGCCTATAAGACCAAAATATCGATCGAATCCACGTTTCGTAGGCCATTGATCTGGTTTGTTCCCAACATGCCATTTGCCACTCATGTAGGTGTTGTATCCTGATTGTTTTAATACTTCGGCAAAAGTTACACAGTGATTATTAAGATAACCTTGATAGGATGGGATGCCTAGATTATGAACCATGTCTCCCATTCCGGCAGCATGAGGGTAAAGGCCTGTGAGTAAGCTCGCACGTGATGGGCAACTTCTCCCGGCATTGTAAAATTGAGTTAGGCGAACCCCCTTAGCAGCAAGCGAATCGATATTTGGCGTAGGTATTTCAGATCCGTAACAACTAATATCTGAATAGCCCATATCGTCGGCTAAAATTACCAGTATATTTGGCCTTTGTATAGCCTCATCTGCCTTTTGCTTACAGGCAGTTAATGATGAAATGCCTATTATAGTTAACCCGAATGTTAATTGATTCAAACGCATAGCTTTTGGTTTTATGAAATAAATATAGTTAATTTGTTGAATTACTGCAATAAAAATAAGGATCGATTTATTTTATTATTTATAAATTGTTCGAATATTGGCTGTAATGCGATCTTATAGATAAAGACTTAATACATTTTTACATTATTAATATTTTGAAGAAAAAAATATATATAACATTTATTCTTGTATTCAATATATGTTTTAATATCGTTAAAGCGCAGGGTGATTCGGCTTATATTGTAGTTAGTAGTATTAGTATTAAAGGCAATCGTGTTACAAAAGAAAAAATTATTTTACGCGAATTGACTTTTAAACAAGGAGATTATATAAGTCATTCTAATATTGCTATTCAGACTGAACGTAGTAGGCAAAATTTGCTAAACCTGTCACTATTTAATTTTGTTACCATTGAGAGAATTACTAAAGATAGTCTTCATTATGATTACTTTATTTTGCTTGAAGAGCGATGGTATTTGTGGCCAAACCTTACTTTTGATCATGCAGAACGTAATTTTAGTGCTTGGTTACAAACAAGAGATTTCTCAAGACTCGATTATGGTTTAGGTCTTAGGAAAGAAAATTTTAGGGGCCGAAATGAAACACTTCAGATGGATGCTACTTTTGGTTATAACACCCGTTATACCTTGTCATATCGAAATGTTTTTGCAGATAAAAATCGTAAACATGCTCTCGGATTTGCATTATCATATCTTGAAAATAATGCCATTGATTATAAAGTTGAGAACAATAAAATAATGGGTTTTAAAGTAGATGCTGGCAATGCGATACAAACATGGAAGTTCTCTGCTAGCTACAATTACAGACGAAAATTATACAATCAGCATTCTATCTTACTTGATTTTAAAGAGGTGAATATAATGGACACCATATTAAAATTAAATTCAGAGTTTTTGGGTACTTCACGTTCCCAATTGCGCTTTGCATATCTAACCTATCAATTTGCACATGATAAACGCGATTCAAAATACTATCCGCTCGTTGGACTTCTGTATAATGGCGAAATACGACAATACGGACTGGGTACTCCGCTTGAGGATAACTTGAGTGTTACAACGATTAAAGCTGGATTGAATTATTATACTAAGCTGTTACCTCATGTATTTTGGGCCGGTGCTATTATTGCAAATAAAAGTATTGCTGATTCGTATCCATTCTATTTGCAAAAAGGTATGGGTTTTGGTAAGAATTTTATTCGTGGATATGAATACTATGTGCTTGATGGATATGATTATGCGCATATAAAAACCAATTTTAAATATGAATTATTATCAACGAGAGTATCACGCTTAGCTTTTCTTTTTTTTAAGAAATTTAATAAAGTGCATTATGCCATTTATCTTAATATTGGGTCCGATGCGGGATATGTTACGGACTATAAAAACCAAGCTTTAATACTCAATAATTACATGCTAAACCAATTCTTATATAGCCAAGGTATAGGGCTCGATTTGGTTACGTATTATGATAATGTTTTTAGCTTTTCATTTTTTAGGAATAGATATGGAGAGACTGGGTTTTTTATGCATTTTCATGCTTCTATCTAGTTGCGCTAATTTTGTTTAGTAGTTTGTTTTTAGTACATTTGTCATATATTATTTTTAAGTGAGACGCTCTTGTTATTTATGTCTGTTATTTTTTTTTGATAGCATGCAACAATATAAAAACATAAAAGAAAGAATCTGAATTTATGAATAAAAATTATGCGAGTGATTTTGATTTCCTTTCTCAACACAAGGAAATTATTGAACTGAAAGACACTTCAGGTAAAGCGCGTATTATTGTGGTAAAAGATTATCAGGGTCGTGTAATGACAAGTACTTCTGGTGGTATTGAAGGGAAAAGCTATGGCTGGATTAACTATGATTTAATAAAATCAAAAAAACAACTGGCACAAATTAATGCAGTAGGTGGCGAAGAACGCTTTTGGTTGGGGCCTGAAGGAGGTCAGTTTTCAATTTTTTTTAAGAAGGGCGACTCATTTGATTTTGCAAATTGGAATACGCCTGCTGAAATTGATACTAAATCATTCGATTTATCGGCATCTGATGACATGACAGCACTTTTTTATAAAAGAATTTGTTTGAAGAATTATTTTGGAACGACTTTTATAATTGATGTTAACAGAGCAATTAGTATTCTTGCCAAAGCCGATGTAGAACTTATTTTGGCTATTAATCTGAGTAATAATGTGCAATATGTAGCCTATCAAAGTTTTAATAAAATAACGAATGTAGGCGATGCTAATTGGTTTAAAGAAAAAGGACTTCTATCTATATGGATACTCGGAATGTTAAAACCATCGGAGAAAACAGTTATGGTAATTCCGTTTAAGAATTCAAAGGAGGCTGCAACTCAAATACGCGATAATTATTTTGGCAAGGTGCCCGCCGATAGATTGATTGTGAGGGATGGCGTTTTGTTTTTTAAAGCAGACGGTCAACAACGTGGCAAAATAGGTATTCCGCCCTTAATTGTTATGCCAGTTTTTGGTAGCTATGACTCCGACAATAATGTATTAACCATAGTGCAGTTTGATTATAATAATGAAACGAGTTATGTTAATTCACTTTGGAAACTACAGGATGATCCATTTAATGGCGATGTGGTAAATTGCTATAATGATGGACCGGTAGAGGATGGAGTGCAGATGGGTCCATTCTATGAACTTGAAACATCATCAGCAACTAGAGAATTAAAAGTAGGGGAGGAAGTGTCGCATACGCATCGCACCTTTCATTTTGAAGGCGATTCAAATGCATTAGATGAAATAGCTCGAAAAACATTGGGCGTTTCACTTGAAACTATAAAAGAGATTTTTTAATTTACATGTTTTTTTAATGAATATAAAAGAGATTGCTCAAAAAGCAAAGGAGGCTTCTGTTTTACTAGCAGCAGCTGATAATGTGTTAAAAAATAACGCGCTATTAGCCATTGCTAATGCATTAAATGCAAATCGTATTGCAATAATTCAGGCAAATAAAATGGATTTACTAGAAGCTGAAAAATGTAATCTTGCGGCTCCATTATTGAAGAGACTTAATCTGGATGATAAAAAATTAGATGAGGCCATTGTTGGAATACAAAGCATAATTGCTTTACCTAACCCAATTGGAACTACTCTCTCAGCAATGGAATTAGATAAAGGGCTCGATTTATATAAAGTCACTTGCCCAATTGGTGTTGTTGGAATTATTTTTGAGTCGCGGCCTGATGCACTCATTCAAATATCTGCGCTTGCACTAAAAAGTGGCAATGCGGTTCTTTTAAAAGGTGGAAGTGAAGCCGTTGAAACGAATAGAATACTAAGTGCAATAATTTCAGAGGCCAGCGTGAAGTGCGGTTTGCCATTGGGCTGGATCAACTTAATGGAAACACGTTCTGATGTTAACGAAATGTTAGCACTCGATGAATATATTGATTTGATTATTCCAAGAGGATCGAATGAATTTGTTAAATATATTATAGATCATTCGAATATTCCAGTGCTTGGTCATGCCGATGGTATCTGTCATGTTTATGTTGATTCAGCTGCTGATATGGATATGGCCGTTCGTGTGGTGAACGATTCAAAAACGCAATACGTTGCTGTTTGCAATGCGGCAGAAACACTATTGGTGCATCAGAGTGTTGCTACTCAATTTATGCCAATGATAAAAAAAGAACTAGATAAACATAAGGTAACTCTTTTTGGATGTGATAGAACTTGTAAACTGATTGAAGCTACGCTAGCAACAAACGATACATGGAAGAATGAGTATCTCGATTATATGATGTCGGTGAAAATCGTTGACTCCATTGATGAAGCTGTTATGCATATAAACCTGTACGGTTCCTGTCATACCGATGCCATTATTACAAACGATGAAAATGCAGCATCGCATTTTATTAGTTTGGTAAAATCAGCAGATGTTTTTCATAATTGCAGTACCCGTTTTGCAGATGGCTTTCGTTTTGGACTGGGTGCTGAAGTTGGAGTGAGTACAAATAAAATTCATGCTCGCGGTCCTGTTGGATTGGAAGGGATGACCATCTATAAATATATTCTTAAAGGAAGTGGTCAGATAGTAGATGATTATTCAAAAGGAAAAAAGACATTTACGCATAAAAAAACAGATAAAAATTATTAGCTATTTCTTATGAATCTACATTTTTAAAAATAATATTATGATGAAAGTTATAATTATATTTCTCGCTCTTTTGCTATCTTCAGTAAACGGTATCGCCGACACTGTTGATGTTCAGACTGCAAAACAAGTAGCCCTTAATTTTATAAAACAAAATGATCAGTTAAAATCAACCGCAATTATTTTAACTGAAACGCCAATTAAAATTGATAATAATTTGGTTGCATATCATTTTGAAACAAATACGGGTTCTGTTATTGTATCTGCTGAAAATTGCGTTGTACCAATACTAGCATGGTCTGATGAAGGAGTAATTTCTTTAGAAAATGCACCACATTTTGTTAAAACACTTTTTAATCATTATGCACGTCAAATTATTGCATCACGAAAATTGAAATCAAAAGTGAATAGCGATGTTACCAAGGAGTGGAGTTCATTATTAAGTAGTACTCAATTAAAAGGTCTTAAAGCATCTATTTCTCCTATGCTTACAACAACGTGGAATCAAAATCCTTATTATAATGATTCTTGTCCTGGCCTTTCATTAACCGGTTGTGTTGCTGCTTGTATGGCTCAGTTAATGAAATATTATTCGTGGCCAATGTCGGGTTTTCATAAGCATGTATATACCGAAGCAACATATGGATTGCTAGGGGTAAACTATGGAAATGCTTCTTATAATTGGAGCATGATGCCTGTTGTAGTTAAGGATACAACTAATCTGCAGAAAAGAGCAGAAGTGGCTAAACTAATGTATCATTGTGGCGCTGCAATAAATATGACTTATACTTTAAGCAATTCATCAGCAACCACAGCAAATATAAGAAAGGTATTACCCAATTATTTTAAATATGTACCTAATGCCGATTATATCTATCGTACAAATTATACTTCAACATCATGGGATTCCCTTATGCATATTGAGATTGATAATAATCACCCAATAATTTATGCAGGTGAAAATGTTGATGCAACAAGCAGTCATGCCTTTATTATTGATGGTTATCAAGATGATTTTTATTATCATATAAATTGGGGTTGGGGTGGTAGTTACAATGGCTTTTTTTATTTGAACGATTTAACGCCAAGTACGCGCGATTATACCTATGATCAGCGTATGCTTATAAAAATGAAACCTTCGTTTAGCCCTAACTTATCTTATCCGTATACCTGCGATTTTGAGTCCGATATTCCATCTGAAATGCTTTGTTTTAGAGATGTTAGCTTAACTAATATCGATAAACATTCAGGTAATTATAGTTTGTATTTTAATTCATCCGTATCAACTGCAATTGAGAATAAAATGTTTTTTAAAATTAATGTTCCAATTTCACCATCAAGCCTGTCGTTTTGGATTAAAAGAGCACACAGTGCAGCCTCTGGCTTTATGAGTGTATCAGCCTATGTAAGACCTGAATATTGGGTAGATACAATGGAAAGCAAGAATCAAATTTTAGACACTATTTTTAGTGGTGATATTAGTGATTTGAATTGGGCAAATATCGTTGTTAGTTTGAATAAATGGAGTGGTCAAAATATTACTTTATCGATTGAGCAAAAAGACAATTCAAGCACGCGTTATAATTGGATTTACCTTGATGATATTAGTATATCTCTAACGACATCTGAAGATGAAATTAAATCTGAGAAATTAAAAGTATTTAGTGATGGTTATCATATTGTTGTTGATAATCAAGACTACAAAGCCTTAAAAACGGAATTGCGTAGCATAACCGGAAAGCTTCTTTTACAGGAGCGTATTTCAGGAATACGAAAAATACCATTAAGCACCGGAAGTTATATCGTTAATATCTCAACAAACGAGGAGGTTAAAAGTTTTAAAATTAGCCATATTCATCAATAACAGTCCTCTATTAGGGCTTATTAACATGTCGGTTTAGAAAACAAGCAAAGAGCGGTTAGTAAATAATGGTCTTGAGCTTGCTTGCAATATGCGAAAACTCTGGTTTTTTTGCAAATTATTAATATCTTTGTTGTAATGGAGATGCTAATATGATCTTATATAGTTAATTATCAACATATTAATGACTTAGCGATGTATACAGATAGCAAGAATGAGGAACGAATAAAAGAGGCGTTTAAGAGTAAAGATTGGAAAGAGATTGCAACGCATGATTCTTGGCAAACATTTAAAATTATGTCTGAATTTGTGGAAGGTTTCACAAAACTCAGTCGTATTGGGCCTTGTGTATCCATTTTTGGATCGGCGCGCACCAAGCCAAGTAACGAATATTTTAAATTGGCTGAAGATATTGCTTATAAATTAACACAAGCAGGCTATGGTGTTATAACAGGTGGCGGTCCGGGTATTATGGAAGCTGCTAATATGGGAGCTAAAAAAGGCGGGGGATCTTCTGTAGGGATCAATATTACCTTGCCTTTTGAGCAAGAGCCCAATTTATTTATTGACTCAGATAAGCTTATAAGCTTCGATTATTTTTTTGTGCGTAAAGTAATGTTTATAAAGTATGCACAAGGGTTTATTGTTATGCCAGGTGGATTCGGAACTTTTGATGAATTATTTGAAGCTATTACTTTGATTCAGACTGGAAAGATTGCTAAATTCCCAATCATTTTAGTAGGCAAGAAATTTTGGGGTGGCATGATTGATTGGATTAAAGAAACGGTGCTTGATGCCGAAGGAAATATTAGTGCGGAGGATATGGAAATGTTTTCATTAGTTGATACGGCAGATGAAGCTGTTAATTCGATAAAGAGCTTTTACGCTAAATATACGCATACTCCGAACTTCTAAAGGCAATGTTCATTTAGGTTTTATTAACAAGACATCAATTATGATAGCACGAATCATCATACTTCTCAACATTATAGGCGCAGCCTCATTAGGCAGTCTGTTTTTTGGAGAGGTTGTGACTACTACCATGACCGTGCCTTCTGAAATTCAAGCAGGTAAAGAATTTACGGTAATGGTTACCGTAAATAAGGGAACTATTGAGAGTTTTTCGCGATTTCAACAATTACTTCCAGCGGGTTTAACTGCCAAGCCATTGAGTGTGGCTAATGGCGATTTTAGGTATGAAGATAAAACCATTAAGCTGATGTGGCTACGTATGCCCATTGAAACCAGTCTTTCCTTTTCTTACATTGTACAGGTTGATCAGCGTTTAAAAGGAAATTTCGCTATTGGTGGAAATTTTTCATATATTGAGAGCAATGAACGTAAATCCGTTGATGTTACTCCAGCAAGTATTCGCATACTACCATCACCCGATATTGATCCATCAATGATTGTAGATATAAAAGATTTTGAGCGCATGACCATCCCTAATCTGGCACCTACACAAGCTGCTGTGAGTTGTATTCGACAAACACCAAAACTATCAAGTGATAAAAAAGAAATTTTGGTTAATGTTTTGGTTCGAAAATCAGATAGAGGTAAGTTCGCTAAGATTGAAGAACAGATACCTGCAGGCTTTATTGCTGAAAGTGTAGATAGCAAGAGCGGTATTTTTACCTTCAAAAATCAAACAATTAAATTTCTTTGGATGAATTTACCTCCTGAGGATTTTTTTGTAGTATCCTATCGTTTGTTACCAAAACCAGAAGCTAAAACCACCACATTAAAAATTAATGGTAATTTTTCTTTTATTGATGGAAGTATTACAAAAAGCGTTCCTATTGTTGAGAAAAATATTGATCTAACAAAGATTACTAAAGAAGAATTGGATGAGATTATTGCAAAATCACCTAATGCTACTAGTATAGCAATTGTTGAAGCTCCACTTGAAACTGCAATTACAGATGTCCTTGTTGCAGCGGAAACGGTTTCAACCCCTGCAATTAAAACGCAAGAAACAAAATCTGCCGAAGTTCAAAAAGCAATAGCCGAAACAACAGCAGTTATTGCTGTTGAAGAAAAACCGAACCCCATACCTCTAAAAAAAGTAGTACCAAAATCAGCTTATGATAAGTTATATCTCTTAGAACCCGAAACGGGCGTGTATTTTCGCGTTCAGCTAGCGGCAGGGCATAAACCCGTTCGCATTAGTATCTATTTTAAAAAGCATAATATTAGAGAAGAGATAAAACGTGAGCAACATGAAGGATGGTATAAATATTCTATAGGATCATTTACAGAATATAAAGAAGCACGTGATTACCGTTCCAAAATTTGGGAAACTACGGACATTGATGATGCTTTTGTTTCTGCATATAATGAGGGTGCTCGCATAACCGTTCAGGAAGCGCTTATGATTTCAAATCAAAAATGGTACAAGTAAAAAAAGCATGAAGCGGCATCTCACATATCTTATCTTATTTCTATTTCATGGTAGTTTCCTTTTTGCTCAAGATGATATTTACGAAGATCTATTGAAGAAGGAAGTAGAGGTTGAGAACCCTGTTTATATGCCGGTAATTGGTATTGGACCTGGTATTATGCGGTATTACGGTGATCTTAAAAATGGAGTTGGCTCACCATTGCTTGGTAACCGGGCAATGAAAATTAATATTTCTACCTTTTTAGATAATAAACATTTTTTTAAGACAAATTTTTTCATTCTTCTTTTAGGACAAGTAGGCGGTGACCAGTATACATATATGGATCCATCAACCAATCTTAATTTTAGATCAGATATTTTTACCTTTGGATTAAATCTGCAATATAGTTTTGAGCATTTTATTCCGACTAAAAAGATGATACATCCCTACATCTCATTAGGTATTGAGAATATGTCATTTACCTCAAAATCCGATTTAATAAATTCCAATGGCGAATTATATATTTATTATCCAGATGGATCTTTGCGTGACAAAAAAGGCAATATTGTACTTCGCGATTATAATTATGAAAGCGATTTAAGAAGTACGGTGGACTATGGGTTAAAGAGCTATTCGCAGTCGGCAATCGGTTTTCCGGTCGAGTTTGGATTTAATTTTGTTGTATCACAGCGTGCCTATGTTCAATTAGGATATTCATATCATTATTTGCTTACCGATTTGCTCGACCATGTAAGTTCTAAAAATACCAAAGGCGTTATTGGAAAGAAAGGAAATGATGGCTATTCCTATACATACATTACACTACATTACGATTTGTTTTCAGATGCAAAAACAATGACGATAAAACAATTGTTTGCGGATATGGAATTTGATGCAACTATGTTTGATGACGAAGACAATGACATGGTATTCGACCGTAATGATAAGTGTTTTGGAACACCTAATAATATTGAAGTCGATTCAGTTGGATGTCCTTTTGATACCGACCAAGATGGAATTTATGACTACCTCGATTTAGAAAAGAACACAACGCTGGGCGCTTTCGTTAATGATAATGGAGTTGAGATGAAAGTGAACGATCTTTTAAACATGCTCAATTCAGAAGGCGTTAAGCGCGAAGATGTAAAACTGATATTACGCAGTGCCATTAACAGTAAATACTTCTCAAAGCTTACTAATAAAAAAGTACCCAATAAATTTATTGCTGTTGATACCGATGAAGATGGCTACATCTCATTTGAAGAAGTATTAGACGCAATAGATGGCTTCTTCAACAACAGTTCAGAGATGAATGCCAATGATGTTTACGAACTCAAGGATTTCTTCTTTAACCAATAATTCAATAATGGAAGTTGGTAATGATTACTCTACAGGCGGGATGTTAATGCCTGAGAGAAGTTTTAATTTAGGCTCATATCGATACGGTTTTGGAAATCAAGAAATGGATAACGAAATCAAAGGAAATGGAAATTCTTACAGTTACACGTTTAGAATGTATGACCCAAGGCTTGTTAGATGGTTAAGTGTTGACCCCCACGCAGAGCGTTATCCAAGTATGTCAGGCTACTCTGCCTTTGCAAATAACCCTATAAACGTCATAGACCCCGATGGTAGAGATATCATTCCTGTACACGGCACTTGGTCTAATAACAAAACATGGCAAAACTTAAAAGGCATTACCAATGCGTCAAATAATTTATTCGGAGATAATAAACTTGGCAATTCTTATGGTTGGTCAGGTGGTAATTATGCTCAATCAAGAACAAAAGCTGCATTAGGATTAATAAACCATGTTCGAACTCAAATGAAAAGTGAATCATTTAACGGAGAGATTACGTTAGTTGGTCAGAGTCATGGCGGCAATGTATCTATTGAAGCATTGAATATGATGGCAGATATGAAAGAATTTGATAATGTACAATTGAATTTACTTACTATAAATACACCCGTCAGAGAAGATTATCAATTATCTGAAAAGGCTACAGGAGGAGTAAGTCATGTAAATGTATATGATTCAAAAGATCCAGTTCAATCAAATGGCGGAAAAACTTTAATTATATTGCCTGACGACCCTTCAAATAAAAAAGGTACAGGTGAATTTGGATCAGCAGGTAGGACTTTTGAAAATGCAAAAAAATATTAAAGTTGATAACCCTCAAGGTCTAATTAAAGGACACATGATGGGGCTTTATATTGGAGATTTTCATAATTCTCATAATCGGTTAAATGATTGGATTAAAAAAACTGAAGATAAATGAGAAGTGTTGTTTTTATATTGATGATTTTTGGCTTAGGTGGATGTAATAAAAGTTATTATAACTTAAGTGATCTTAAACATGACAAACTGAATTTTAATAATTTGCCTCAAGATATTATACTATATCTAAAAAACCCAGGTGAATATCAAATTGATATTCAAAATATGTTAGTTGAATTGCCTAAAAACAAAAAAAGCAATTACCATTTGGAAACAGTAAATACATTGATTGGACCTTGGGTAGCATATGAAAAACTAGTGGACAAAGAAAAAAACATATATTATAAAATTGAACAAGGAGTTCCAAGCCCTTACATAGTATTTGAAAATAAACTTTATATACCAGATAGATTTAATATACTCACGGCTGTTGAAGACATTAACAAAGTAGAATTTTCATGTTATATATTAAAATAAAATAGACACCAGCCTTGCAGAAATGCAGGGCTTTTTTATACCTTAAAAGTTCACTTTACCGTCCAGTAAATCCTTCATTCGTTTTTTGGTAAGCATCGAATTTATAATTTTTACCAGTGCATTTTTTTCATCTTCATCGAGTTGGCTAATGACCATGCTGTTCGGGATATTCGATACTGTCCTAAAAAAGTGTGTAAAGCGATCTACTACCCAAAAATCGCAAATAAAAACGAGATTAGCAACTTAATTTTTTTGTAATGCTGGATAGCGTTTTTTGGCTATATTTTGGTTAAAACACAGTTTCATAATGACTTATAATGAAATCACCCCCTTTCCCCCATGAGAGATTAAAGTCATTTCCAATAAATCTTACGGTTAAATTTTCAAGATTTGATAATCCAGT
>JBBRXJ010000034.1:0-35448 GCA_038248505.1 Bacteroidales bacterium | reverse complement strand
GTTTTTCACGTTGCATTTTAAAATGCTCAACACAGATTTCTTCATGGGGAAAATAAGTACTAAAATCAAGTAAATTCATTGGATTTTTTACTTGCAAAGGTAATTATTTTTCATTGGGTGCAAAAACGGATAGTCATTTTCAATAATATATAAATTTAGCACAAAACGACTATTAACTTTTTGTATGCGTCCAAAGATAATTTATTGAATGATAATCTTTTCTGATCGCATTAATGTACCTGATTTAATAGTTAGAATATAAACTCCTTTATGAATCGAAGATACATCTATTGTTTCTGATGTTTGGTTTGATTGTGTTTTAAAAATCAATTGACCAAAAATAGTATCTAGAGATATTTCAGATAAAGAAGCTATATTATTAACAGTAAAAAAAGTGCTGGCAGGATTAGGATACACATCAATATCTAAACTCTCAACATCAGATAAGGCAATACTTGAAGGAAAAACATCACTCATAGTGCATTAAAAATTTGCTATATATCCAAAATTTGAACTTGTAGCTTTTAAATACACTCGCACCGAATTAAATTCAGAAAACCATTTATAATACTTCGGCATCTTTGAAATGTTAGTCCCATACTCATTATTTAATTTGTTAATAACATCAAGACTGTCACCCTCATATTTAGGTATTAGCATACTCGACACCAATTCATTCATTGATTCATTTTCATTTGTAGCACGCTTAAATATTTGCATATATTCAGGCTCAATTATCCATGTAAAGTGTCGCCACTCAGTAATAGAGGCAGCCTGAATAAAAGGCTTATTACTTTTCTTGGTAGGAAAATAAGGGTAATCTGAAGAGTCTGGTTGTCCTGGTGAAGTCCCTCCTGCCTCAGAACTAAAGCCAGGCAGCCAATAAGTGCGTCCATTCTCAGTGCGTTTTTCAAACTCACCATTAGGCGTTTTACCACCGCCATAGACCATAAAAGTTTGGTTACTGGAAGAGCCACTATTTAAAATTCGTAAATTATATGCAGGATAACCAAAGCGTTCTTGATGTGCACTATCAATATCACCAAACTTAGGAGCAACTGTTGTAAAATTAATAACAAGTGTGATAACAACGCGACCAGCCTCTCCACGGGGTATGTTGTATTTATTCCAAATCGCATCAAATTCAATTGTAATCTTTTTTGCAGAGCGATCAATTTTTCTTTGTAAAATATAATCGTAACATGTAGCGGTTTTCAATGATGGTTTGTGACTCACTGAATCATAATAAGTTGAATATGGAGAAGCTGCAACTGTAGCACAAATACTTTTTAGAGCTAGACCAGCACCATCTGTTACATTTTTAATTTCAAAAGCCGATGTTGGTGTAAGATTAGTGCCCCACAATAAAAGAAGGCTATTGTCAAATAACATTGATCTATCAGCATAATTATCATCAACAAATATTGTATCACTAGCATAGGAGCTAATAGTAACAAAAAGAAGCAAAGGTAAAAGTTTTATCATAACAGCTTTTAATTTAATTGATTCTGCAGAATGATACACCAAAGACAAATTTCATACTAAAATACCAAAGTAGGTGGCTTAGTCACCTCAGCGTCCTGCTTTCATCGATATATAAGCAATTTGTTTTCATTAAAAAATAGTATATATCTCAATGGTGTAGAATTATGCGGAATCGAAATATTTTTTTATATTTTTTTTAAAAGTTTCACAAAATCTTTGTCCTTTTATGTTTCTCCGCAATTGTGTATTCGAAATGTGTTTTATCTCGCTCCATCTTTAAATAATTTTCATAGGAGGCTTTTTCTATTTCAGCTGTTTCAATAAATTTGCTGCATCTTTATGCTCAGGATTTAGCTCCACTGTTTTTAGCAACATCTTTAATGCCTCCGAATTTCTATTTTGTTTGATGTATACTACGGCTAAATTGAAGAACAAATCGGCAAAACTGGCATTTTTTTGGATGCCACGTTTATAAATTGCTTCAGCTTCTTTATACTGATTATTAAAAAAAAACATATTGCCTAAATAATAATAAGCGCGAATAATTTCAGTATTATTATCGCAAGCATAAGAAAAATTATCGATCGCTTTTTGCTTTTCGCCCTTTTTCATACTCGCAAAGGCTATCATATAATAGGCATCACCTAATCCGGGCTGCTCTTCAATAGCCTTCTCTGCAAGCTGTATAGCTTCATCATAACGATGTAAACTATTCATTAAAGAACTTAAATCCTTAAACTCGATGGCTGAACAAGTATTGTTTTTACAAAGGTCTTTTGATAATAGATAAGCCTCGTTATTTCGACCACTTTCAATGAGTAACTCAGCCTTAGTAATATTTAAAGCGATATCAGAACTCCCTTCCTTTGATAATAATTCAAGTGCTTTTTCCTTATTTCCGTTTTGAGAATAACAAAATGAAAGTGATTTAATAATTGTCTCATTCTTATATTTATTATTAATTATAAACTCAAAAACTTTCTCAGCTTCGCTATAGCGTTTCAGAGACATCAGCGCATAGGCAGCACTTTCATTACAATCTAGCATATTAGGATCAATACTCAAAGCTTTTGAATAGTGTGCTAAGGCGGCTTCATAATTTCCGTTTGACTGGTATAAATTGCCCAAATTATTATAGGCGTATTTATAATTCGGATTAAGTCTTACTGACTCAATAAAAGCAGCTTCGGCCTCTTGTATTCTTCCTTTGCTACGAAGTGCAACGCCTAAATTATTTAAATCGACATAACGACTAGTAGCATGTGGGATAAATGCCATATTGACATTTATAAGAAGTGCTGATATTAGAAAAAAAAGAGCGCCACGAATTAAAAGATGTTTATTAAACTTATTAAAAAGACGCGGTACAACAGAAAGCATATAGCCTGAATAAATGGCCATTACGGGCACAACAATAAAACGTAGTTTATCAGAAATAAAAAACAAAACAACTGAAATAAATGATGCTAAAAATAAAAACTCCATTAAACGAAAACGCTCTTTACATTGAAACGAAAAATATAAGCCGGTTAAAGCAAATGGGGCAAGTAAACCGTATGATAGAAAAGGGATGCTGAGAACCGGGATTAATTCACTTACAAATGAATAGCTGAGATCGACAGAAAACTCTTCTTTTCTAAAAAACATAAGAGCCTTTTTAAACAGTAGTATTATTGCATCAAGAGGATGATCCTTCCAAAATAAAATACCTTGTTTAAACCACCATGTTGAAGCTTGTTCATCACTTAATTGTTCACCACATTTTTGTGAGGCCATTGCACTTGCTGTTTGTACCACCTCTACCGGTTTTTCAGAAAGACCTTCGGGAGTGTAATAGGTACCTGAAGAATTTGCGCTATTACCAATATAAAATGTTAATCCTCCTTGCGCAGAGAATGGGGTAAAAGAGCGGCCACTACTCTTATTAATGACTGCCATACTTGTCATTACCATGAGAAATGAGAAGGCAAATGGAATAAATTGACGCGACAGATCCTTTAAAGAAGCAATGAAATTATGACGACGCAGATAATAGAATGGCAGAAATGCAAAAAGCAATATCATATTACTACGACTTAAAGCCAGTAAACCAAAAATAAAACCAGCTAAAAGCGACGACCATAAAGCCTTAGGCTGAAGTAGTAATTTCACAATAAGTAAAAGAAGAAATACATCGAGAATGGAAGAAAACATAAAACCAGTATATAATATGGACATTCCATTGAAAGCATAAAAAGAGGCTGCAAAAATGGCTGCCCATTTTCCCCAACACTTCATGCAAATTTGCCAAATAAGAAAAATACTAAGTATCTCCAAAAGAACAAAAACATACAGAATGACTTGCTGATGTGGGCCGGTAAAAAAATAGATAAAAGAAATAAATATTGGAAAAAAGGGATTGAGAAAGCGAGCATCAGAAGCAAAATGACCATTGAGTAAAGCCACTGCAAAACGATGAAAATCGCCACTATCTTTAGCAAAACCCTCACTAATAGGAGAATAAATTACCTGCCCCACCATTAGGAGGCGTATTATAAATGCCAGCACCATTAGGATTATTAATGGGTAATTAATGGAACTCGTGGGATTTGCTAAAGAGAAGGCTTTTTTCATGCTATAAGTGCTATCAAAAATACTTGTTATTTTTAAAAAATTGTTACATTTGATTGGTTTAAACATTTATAAAACTAAATAAAAAAAGAATATGGCTGAAACAAAAGCTAACAATAGCAGTAATCGGTTGATGGGACACCTTCCCAAAATAGGTATACGACCAACAATAGATGGCAGATTAGGAGGAGTTCGTGAGTCGCTTGAAAAACAAGTTATGGATATGGCAAAAACTGCTGCTGATTTTTTAACAAAAAATTTGCGCCATGCTGATGGAAGCAATGTAGAATGTGTAATTGCTGACTCTTGCATTGGAGGTGTAGCGGAAGCAGCAGCAACAGCTGATAAATTTACACGTGAAGGTGTTGGTGTGTCTTTAACCGTAACACCATGCTGGTGCTATGGAAGTGAAACGATGGATATGGATCCGCATATACCAAAAGCTGTTTGGGGTTTTAACGGAACTGAGCGCCCAGGAGCTGTTTATTTAGCAGCTGTTTTAGCTGGTCACAACCAAAAAGGCTTGCCTGCTTTTGGAATTTATGGTCGCGATGTTCAAGAAGCGGGTGATAAAAACATACCTGCTGATGTACAAGAAAAATTATTGCGTTTTGCAAAAGCAGGTTTAGCTGTTGCAACCATGAAGGGCAAATCATATATGTCGTTAGGTTCTGTATCGATGGGTATTGCTGGTAGTATTGTAAAGGAAGATTTCTTTCAAGATTACTTAGGAATGCGCAACGAGTATGTTGATATGTCAGAAATTATTCGTCGAATTGATGAAGGAATATTTGATCAAGAAGAAGTGGATAAAGCATTGAAATGGGTGAAACAAAACTGCAAAGAAGGAACCGATTACAATCCGAAGAGTCGTCAGAAATCAAAAGCAACAAAGGATCAAGAATGGGAATTTGTAGTAAAGATGACTATGATTGCTCGTGACCTTATGATTGGAAATCCCCGTTTAAAGAAACTAGGGTTTGGAGAAGAGGCCCTTGGTCATAACGCTATTGCAGCAGGGTTTCAAGGTCAAAGACAATGGACGGATCATTTCCCGAATGGTGATTTCATGGAAGCTATTCTCTGTTCATCCTTTGACTGGAATGGTATTCGTCAGCCTTTTGTTATGGCTACAGAGAATGACTCACTTAATGGAGTTGCCATGTTATTTGGCCATTTACTCACAGGCAGTGCACAGGTATTTAGTGATGTACGTACTTATTGGAGTCCTGATGCTGTGAAACGTGTTACTGGTAAAAAATTAACTGGCAAAGCTGAACATGGTATCATACATCTCATAAATTCTGGTTCATCAGCATTAGACGGTACTGGTGAACAAAAGAAAAATGGTAAGCCTGCCATGAAACCTCACTGGGAAATTACAGCTACAGAAGCTCAAGCATGTTTAAAAAATACCACATGGGGGCCAGCTGTTAATGAATATTTCAGAGGTGGTGGATTCTCATCCACCTTCCTAACACAAGGCGATATGCCCGTAACATTGAGTCGTATTAATATCATAAAAGGTATTGGACCTGTATTACAAATAGCAGAAGGCTATACAGTTACTTTACCTCAAGATGTAAATCAAAAATTAGATGTTCGTACCAATCCATCGTGGCCAACTACTTGGTTTGCTCCACGTATTACAGGTAATGGCGCATTTAAAGATGTATATTCGGTAATGGCAAATTGGGGTGCAAATCATGGTGCTTTTACAAGTGGCCATATTGGTGCCGATCTTATTGCTTTAGCTGCTATGTTACGTATTCCAGTATGTATGCACAATGTTAATGAAGATGATATTTATCGTCCAAGTGCCTGGTCAGCCTTTGGCATGGACAGTGAAGGTAGCGATTATAGAGCCTGTACAACATATGGCTCATTGTATGGAATGAAATAACCTAAACCATATAAAATAGGTCGCTGACTTTCGTTCAGCGGCCTATTTTTTTTATTCACTTCAAAATAAAATTACATTTTTTAGATGAAAGAAAAAGCAATACTCGTAATGGATTGCGGTGCTACCAATGTACGCGCAATAGCAATTAGCGAAAAAGGTCAAATGCTGGGCATGCACTCGGTATCAAACAATACACAGCCCGATCCTCATCATGCCAATGGCTTAATTTGGGATGTAGAAGAGATTTGGGCTAAGCTCGTTACTTGTACTCGCGAAGTGCTTAAGAAAGTAGATGCTTCCACCATTGCAGGAGTTACTGTTACCACATTTGGTGTGAATGGTGCACCTATGGATAAATCAGGAAAACTATTATACCCTGTCATTTCATGGCAATGCGGAAGAACAGCATCCGTGATGGATAATATTGGTAAATACATTCCCCTTGAAAAACTCTATGGCATCAATGGATTGCAACCATTTAGCTTTAATACAATAAATGTATTGATATGGTTAAAGGAGAACCGTCCTGAAATATTAGAAAAGATGGATCACTTTGTATTTATTCCATCGATATTTTTACACAAACTGACAGGCAACTTTTGTACAGACACTACAATGGCTGGTACATCTATGCTTACAGATTTAAGGACTCGCCGTTTCTCTACCGATATAATGCAAGCCATTGGGGTCGATAAAAACAAATTCGCTCCCTTCGCCGAGGCAGGTGAAATGATAGGAAAAATTACTGCACATGCCTCAACAGAAACGGGTCTCACAATAGGTACTCCTGTAATGGCAACCGGACACGATACACAATTCGCTATATTCGGATCAGGTGCCGATGAAAATGTTCCAGTACTCAGCACCGGAACATGGGAAATATTAATGGTACGTTCCAAAAATTTCAGTACCGAAAAAAACCTATTAAATGCAGGCATCACTACAGAACTCGATCCACAACCAGGCATAGTAAATATGGGCGTACAATGGATTGGATCAGGATTGCTTGAGTGGGTGAAAAAAACACTGTATGCTGCCGAAGCCAATAACGAAAATATTTACGACATCATGATAGGTGATGCTGAAAAAGTTGCAGCATGTTCAGAAGGTGTGCGGGTAAATCCGTCTTTCCTTCTTGATGGAAACAATACATCAAAAGGAAGTATTAACGGAATTAACCTATATACAAAGCGTGAACAAATTTACAGAGCAGCACTGGAATCGCTGGCAGCGAAAGTAAAAATCAACCTCGAGCTTCTTGAAAACGCCGGGGGATTTACATCAAAATCACTCATCGTTGTTGGTGGTGGATCAAAGAATCGTTTATGGAATCAACTACGCGCAGACATGCTTGGAATTTCGATTAAATTGGTTGACCAAAAAGAAACCACCGTTTTGGGAGCAGCGCTATTTGCCATGGCTGGCGCAGGAATGTATAAAACAGCTGACGAAGCACGTGCTGTAGTTAATTACAATGCACAAATGATTGAGCCAAAAAATAAAATGGAAGTATACAATCCTATTTATGATTTTATAAAAAATAACTAAACTAGACCAAATGGAAAAACAAAAAAAATCACTCTTTGTTACCGCCGATGGTACCAATTATTTATTACCATTCATGCTCATCACGAGCTTGTTTTTGATATGGGGATTTGCCCATGCATTACTTGATGTGCTAAATAAACATTTTCAAAATGTACTTGACTTGAGCAGAACAAAATCAGCATGGGTACAAGTTTCCGTGTATGGTGGCTATTTCCTTGCTGCAATCCCAGTTGGAATGTTTATGCGAAGATTCGGATTCAAAAAAGGAATTCTATTAGGACTATCAATTGTTGCATTTGGCGCATTTCTTTTTTTACCGGCAACAAAGATTCATACATTTACTTCTTTCTTAGTACCTCTATTTATAATTGCATGCGGTCTTGCATGTCTTGAAACTGCCGCCAATCCATATACTACAGTACTTGGGCCAAAAGAATCGGCCGAACGACGAATAAACCTCTCTCAATCATTCAATGCATTAGGTTGGGTTTTTGGCCCACTGATTGGATCTATGATTATTCTATCAGCAGAAAAAGGCAGTGGCAATGAATTTTCAGCACTTGCAATTCCCTATCTCGGACTAGGAATTGTTGTATTACTCGTTGGTATTTTATTTTTCTTCACAAAATTACCTGAAGTAAAAGAAGAAGTAAGTGCTCATGGGGCAATTGAGGAAACTAGCAATGTTCCTGCTATTCTTAAACCTCTTATTAAATATCCACACTTCGTATTTGCAGTTGTAGCACAATTCTTTTATGTTGCAGCACAAACAGGTATTAACAGTTTCTTCATTAATTATGTTACGGAAACCATTCCAACTATTAGCGATCAGAGAGCTGGATATATACTTGCCATAGGAGGGATGGGAATGTTTTGGTTTGGTCGTTTATCAGGAAGTTTTGTGATGAAATATATTCCATCAAACAAACTTTTATCAACCTATGCTTTTATGAATGTACTATTAATGCTCCTTGTAACCCTTAATTTGGGATGGATTTCAGTAGTTGCATTATTCTCTTCCTACTTCTTTATGTCGGTAATGTTTCCAACTATTTTTGCACTTGGCATAAAAGATCTTGGACCAAAAACAAAAAATGCTGCATCATATTTGGTTATGGCAATTGTAGGCGGGGCGCTCTTCCCTCCTCTTATGGGTTATATTGCTGACACGTGGAGTATGCAAATTGGCTTTATTGGACCGCTTGTTTGCTTTATGGTGGTTATGATGTATGGTTTATTTGGATATAAACAGAGAGCATAATTACAGACATTAAAAAAGGCGACTAATTGGTCGCCTTTTTTAATGATATAATAAGTATAATAGTAGAACCAATAATAGGACATGTAAAACATGATCATAGAGTAATACGCAATTATCTTAAAGGAGTAACGGGCGATATGATTAATACTCTACTAGCAGCATCTGCATTTAACTTAAAAAGATTTTAAACAGGATAAAACAAGAACTAAAAAATATGCGATTGATAATTTTAAACATAAACCTATGCCAATAGACACTGATGATTTAAGCGATAAAACCTATCGCGCTATCATGATAGAAGCAGAGCGTTTTAATCATGATCTTACACTACAATTTGGTTTATTATCTTATAATTGTAAAGACGAAAAAGATTTTATTTACAAATTGGAGCTACTCATAAAACAAATATTTGAGTATAATGAAGCAGATATTGTTGATCTTTTTTTTGGTAATCCACCATCAATTTCGAATTTACACAAGACTTTAAATAAAATACTTGTAAACATTGCTAAGTTATAGCCTAAAGACAAATAGCTATTTTTTAACCCTTGGATGACTATATTCAAGCAAACAAAAATCGGCTAAAGCAATTGCTGTTACAGCTTCGACAATTACAGGCATGCGTAATGCAATGCAGGTATCATGACGGCCTTCTAATTCAAAGTCAACTATTTGATTGGTTTTGAAATTGAATGTTTTTTGTTTAGCGTATGTACTTGAAGTTGGTTTAACTGCCACACGAAATACGAGATCATTACCATTAGTAATACCTCCGTTTATTCCCCCTGCATGATTGGTTGATGTCTTACCCTGAGCATCAACAAATACATCGTTGTGTTGCGTGCCTTTCATTTTTGTTGCAGAAAATCCGGAACCAAACTCAATTCCTTTGGTACCACCAAATGAAAATATTAAATGACTGATATATGATTCAACAGAGTTAAAAAATGGCTCCCCCAAACCAATGGGCATGTTTATTGCTGAACATTCAATAACTCCACCAATAGAGTCCTTCTCATCCAATGCTTTTTCAATGGCGGCTTGAATATCTTTACTTCCACCGGCCTCAGTTACCGCAGCTGATATTTTTATAGGCTCAATAATTTTTTTTGCCAGTACACCTGCAGCCACCAATCCTGTTGTTATTCTACCGCTAAAATGTCCGCCACCACGGTAATCTTCAAAGCCTCCGAACTTTTTACTTGCAACAAAATCTGCATGTCCTGGACGAGGTATATCACGAAATAATGAATAATCTTTTGATTTTGTATTCGCATTATCAAACATAATCATAATAGGCGCGCCAGTTGTAATGCCATTAAAAACACCACTCATAATATGTGGCTCATCTGATTCCATACGCGGTGTTGTACCTTTAGCACCACTACGACGACGATTTAAATCGAACTCAAGAGATTCTGGCGTACACTCAATACCAGCAGGGCAGCCGTCAATAAGAATGCCAAGAGCATTACCATGCGATTCACCAAAAATACTTACACGAAAAAATGATCCAAAACTATTCATTTCAAAATATCTTAAATATTCCTTAACATATCAATTGATTCAGCCAATAAATTTTTATCCATCTGTCCAGGAGCAACCTCAAGCCCCGCTTTACGAGCAGCATAGGTAAACTCAGCGCCAAGTAAAGGAGCCATAATTCGAGTAATTTTACCATGTTCGCCCATTCCAAACGCAACAATCTTTTTATTATCGGCATAAAGTGACATAATTCGTGCACGATCTTGATTGGTATTTACTGTTGTAACAATTTTAGCAATATCAGCACCATATTCAAAACAATTATCAACTACCTTTTGCAATTCATCGAGGCAAGGAGTATCTTGAAAATTATGATATGAAATAATCACCTTACAATCATTCTTATGAGCAAAATCGACTAAATCGATGATGTAATCGGCTGGTTCTTCAACTTCAATATCAACATAAGACGCACCAGCAAGAATTGCAATCTTTAATAGTTGAGCACGCTCAATATTATTATAATGTCCTTTTCGGCATGTTGCAATAAGACGAATGGGTAAAGCAAAAAGCTTTTTAATATGCTCTTCAGTAAGATCCATTCGATCGATTCGAATTTCAGCAAACCTTTCTTCAGCAAGAATATCGAGACATTCTTCATATCTCAAACCAGCTAAACTAACACAAATCATATACAATCTTTTTTAAATTATCAATTGGCACTTTTTCAAATACAACATCACCTAGACCCTTTAAAAGAACGAAGCTTATAGTATCGCGCTCACGTTTTTTATCTTTGCGCATTGCATCAATAATTTTATTCTTATCTAATTTTGCACTTAAAGGTAATCCAAACTTAAGAATTAGAGATTCTAAACGTTTTGCATCTGATGATGAGAGCGTACCTTTATCAACCGAAAGCCTTGCGGCAGCTACCATTCCTATTGACACTGCATTGCCATGTATCATACCTGTTGTTTTTTCAATGGCATGTCCAACAGTATGTCCAAAGTTAAGCATTTTCCGCATTCCTGTCTCTTTCTCATCCATGTTCACTACTGTCGATTTAATAACTAGTGAATCATAAACCATTTTTCGTATAACATCAATATTGTGACATAAAGCTTTCTCACAATTCTCTTCGAGATACTTAAACATTTCAATATTCTTTATAGCGGCATGTTTTATAATCTCAGCATAAGCAGCAATATATTCATCTTCAGGTAATGTAGCAAGCATTTCAAAATCACAAATGACAAATCGAGGTTGACTAAAAACCCCAATCATATTTTTATAGCCTTTAAGATTTACACCATTCTTACCGCCAACACTTGCATCTACTTGTGATAGAAGAGTGGTTGATACAAAGCCAAAACCCAATCCGCGCATATACGTTGCAGCCGCAAAACCAGTGATATCGCAAACAATTCCGCCACCAATTCCAATGATAAAAGAAGAGCGATCAAGCTCATATTTTATACATGCCTCATAAATTTTTTCAAGCGTAACAAGTGTTTTTGCCTTTTCACCCAAACCTATAATAACTACGGGAATATTTTTTGGAAATTGTTTTTGATATAAACGATATACATTTTTATCAGTAACTATAAGCTTTTGCCCTTCTGGTAAATAGTTTTTCAGATTTATCAGTTTTTCACCAAGCAAAAGTTTTGACTCACCCATGTCAGTATTAATATTCAAAACATCCATTACAGTAAATTGAAATTATTTTTTGGAGTTAATTTTGTTTCCATTAATATCATAAAACAAAACCTTACCATCTGGTGACAATGTTTTCATTTTTGATGCTATCTCTGAAGCCTTACCTACCAGTAATATATAAGAATTACTAGGCAATATATATTTTGAGGAAACATTTTTAATATCATCAGCAGTTATTGCATCAATACTCTTCAAATAATTGGTATAATAATCCAATGGTAAATTAAACTTTACAATATTATATGCGAACCTAGCAACATTATTAGGATCTTCTAACGATAAAGCAAAATTACCCCCGATATTTGTTTTTACAGCCGTTAATTCTTTTTCTGATACCGTTTCGGAGGACATTCTATTCATTTCATATAAGAACTGTATCACAGCACTATCACTTACAGCCGAGCGAACACTTGCATACGCCATAAAATATCCTACATTTTCATTGGGTGTAACTTTAGAATATGCGCCATAGGTATAGCCATGTTTCTCACGAAGATTATCAAAAAGACGATAGGTACCCCCACCTAAAATGGTATTCGCTGCTGCCAATTCAAGATAACTAGGACAGCCAATATAATAATTTATAGGATAGCCAATTTTTATTACGGACTGTACTGCATCTGGCTTGTCAACGATCACAATAACATTCTTTTGGGGGGGTATAGGTGTTTTGTACTTAAAAGCAGGAACAACTGCTGATTGCCATTTACCAAAATACGATTCAACTAATTCTCGTGCTTCATCAATAGTAATATCACCAACAATTGACAAATATGCATTATTAGGACGATAAAACTGCTCGTAATATTTCCGACACAATTCAACACTTACACTCGATAGCGAATTTTCTGAAGCAATTTCTCCATAAGGATGACTTTTCCCATAAATTAAAACATCAAGTAATCGAGAAGCAATATAATTTGGATCATTTTCATTTACACTAAGTGCTGTTATGTTTCTTTTCTTCGTTTTCTTTAACTCCCCTTCAGTAAAAACAGAATTTTGAACACCATCAGCCATTAATTCCAAGAGCTTCTCATTGTGTTTCTTTAAACAAGATGCATAAACCGATTCTCCGCTATAAGAGAGTTTTGCTCCTATATAATCTATCTCTTCATCTATTTGATCTTTCTTTCTATTTTTTGTTTCAGTACCTATAAGTTGACCAGCGATTGAAACATATCCCGCATTCTTTCCTTCCAAAACAGGATCTGAATCAAATATCATCAAATAAGAAACCTTAGGTATTTTATGATCCTCAACAACGAAAACTCGTAAACCATTTCTCAAAACAAAAGCAGCAGGCTTCGCTATTTTTATCTCAGGTGCTTGACCAGGTTGCGGGATAGATGATCTATCCACTTGCGCTTTTAGACAAGTAAAACATAATAATAAAAATAATACTATGAAAGATATTCTTTTCACTTCTACACTTGTTAATTATTCTTGATTTTGAACTTTAGGTAAGTAATGCAATGTAACCCTATTTTTCACTTGAAAGTACATTTGAGCAACTCTTCTAATATCTTCAGGAGTGACTTTCATATAATCATCAATAATGGTATTTATCCTATTTGCGTCCTTAAAAAAAGTATAGTAATAAGCAAAACTTGAAGCAATTCCTTCATTAGTTGAATTCTCAGAATAAAATTCATCTTCTGTCTGATTAATTAGCTTTGTAAATTCTTTCTCTGAAAGAAGCGTGATCTGAATTTTTTGTATTTCGTTATTAATTGCATGCTCCAAACTATCAATACTTACGCCATTATTTGGAAAACCATAAATGGTAAATAATCCGGTATCTTGTAGTGAGTGCTGATATCCACCCACCTGCATCGCTAATTGTTTTAGATCTATTAGCGATTTATTTAAACGTGAACTTGGTCCTTCAGACAACAATCGCTGTAACATTGAAACTGCAAAATAATCACGACCTCCCATTGGTGGTACATGATATGCTAAAAAAAGTGCCGGAACCTGTATATTATCATAAATAGTATCTCGTACTTCTTTGCTACAACCATCTTCAACAATATGCGGTCTATAAATTTCACTGGTACCTTTTGGTATTTCAGCAAAATATTTACTTACTAAAGTTTTGGATAGTTCCATTTCTAAGTCACCTGCAATAACTAATACTGCATTCTGAGGCACATAAAAAGCGTGATAAAAGTCCATGAATTCACTAAGAGTTGCTTCATCAATATATTGCACCTTACCAATAGGTACCCAACTGTATGGATGTTTTTTAAATGCATGCGAAAAAATTTGCTCTTGAAATGATCCGTAAGGTTTATTTTCGTAACGCTGTTTGCGTTCTTCCTTTACAACCATACGTTGGGTTTCAACACCAATGCTATCAACTTTTAAATGCAATAAACGCTCACTTTCCATCCAAAGTGCATATTCTAAACGATTTGATGGAAATGTTTCATAGTAATCTGTAATATCAAAAGTTGTATAGGCATTACCACGTCCACCAGCATTTGTGATCATTTTTAAGTATTCACCTCTTGGAATATTTTCGGATCCTTCAAACATTAAATGCTCAAAAAAATGAGCAAAACCAGTACGATCACTTCGTTCATTTTTAGATCCTACATGATACATAATATTTACTGCAACAATAGGGAGTGTATTATCCTTATAGAGAATAACATGCAAACCATTCTCAAGAGTATATTCTTCAAACTTCAATTTTCCGCTTTGCGCAAATACGAATGAATATACAAAAGTTAATACAGTAAGAAAAAATAGCTTCATCTTTTACTTTTAAACTTCATAAAAGTAAGAAAATTGGATGAATTTAATGTACGGATTCCTTGAAAATATTAACTACTTGACTTTTATTACTATTATAGTGATAATAACCAAACTCAATTTGCGAATAAGAGACAGTAAATCAACGACTAAAGTAAAACATAAATAGCGTCTGATATATATCATTAAAGTTAGGAATCATATTATCGGAAGTAAAAAAAGATATCATCACAAACTGTTAGATACGCATCATCTCAAAATAATATCATTTGCTTGTATACTTTAGTCTAACACTAAAATGGTATATGATATGAAATCCCATGCTATTTATATACTGACTTTATGATATTGCCATACTTATATGTTGAGTGCAAAAGCAATCAAATTCGTTCGTTATGGTGGTATATAAAGTCTCGCAATGAAAAAATATATACTATAAGTGAAATTAAAAAAGAGCAGAAAATCTGCCCTTTTAATAAAAATAAAAATAATCGAATAAAGGGATTTTCTATTTTAAAATCACATCCATATCACTAATATCCTTTGTACATAAAGCATTCATCATATCAAAGGTAATTAACGCCTTATTACCCACACAAGATTTCATTTTAACATCCATTCCGTTTACTAAAATAGTTTCAATGGCATATTCATTCCAATCGCGTTTAGCTTTATTTATAAAGCGTACACGTAATTTACGACTTCTGTAAAAACAAATTATTTCAGCAAAACCTGATTCTCCAAATTGTTCTTTAACGATGCGAGGGTTGATACATAAATCGCCCTCCTCTCCTCTTATACCAAAAACCTGGGTAACAAAAGACAAAATAAACCAAGCAGCTGAGCCTGTTTGATAATTATACATTCCTTGTCCGAAACGATTGAAAAATGATGGTATGGATGGAAAAATTTTAGAGCGACTTGAATCATTAACTAAGCCAGTAATTCCTTTAAATACTTCATACCCTTCACTCACAAATCCTCTGCTATATAAGCCATAAAGCAACATAATATTTTGATGCATCCACTTACTACCATGCTCCTTGTATCCATAGGCAAAAGCGCATACACGACCTAAATTTAATTTAAGTTCTTTTAAATCGGTATTTAAACGCAAACCACCAGTAACAGGATCGTGAAGATAGAATTGAATGGCTTTCCACATAACTAAAATTTGATCATCTGTAGCTGTTCCCATCATGGTGGGAATAACTTGAGAAGTTAAATCTATTCGCACTCCATTCGGGTGATCTCCATGAATACGAACACTATCATTATCATAATGGCCATTAAAAAACTGCTGACCATCTTTCACTTTAAGCCATTCATTCGTGCGAATATGTTCAAACATGTGATCCGATTTACGTTTCAAATCTTTAATCAAATCATCAATATTCACCTTTACTTTTTTCCCACTAACTTTATGACGAATTGTATCATGATACTGTTGAAGACGCGCTTGCTTTTCTTGTGGAGACAAATAATTAACCTGCTTTTGTTCTGCCAAAGAATCAAACAACACCAATGTCTCTTGAAGTAGCTCAATCTCTTTAATACTACTTGTTTTAAAATGCTCTAAGACATGTTGAATTTTAACAATATTGCCCGCAAAGAAATTATGAAAGCAAACAGACTCTCCCTTTTCTCGAGCATTATCATAAGTATCATTCCAATCAGCCGCTTCAAGCAATATGTTATTATTTATTCCAACATTAAAAAAGGAACAAATATTTTGCATCATAAGATGCTCGAGAATTGATCCCTCATACACTTTACCATTTAAATCTAACAAACGACTACCATAGCTATTTTTGTCATAGTCAATATCGCAATCCTTACTTCGTCTGAAAACATGATCTTTATAGTAAGCAGAAGGAGTCATTAAAAGATTATAATCACCTGTTTGTTGTATGTAGAAATAGACAACAAACATAGGCCATGAACTATGATCGCACCAAGTACGGTCGATACGATTGACATCCGAGAGAAACTCTCCGCTTTTGTTTCCGATAAGATTTGCGTTGGTTCCATCAATACGAACACCAAGGAAATTATTTAAGATTTCCTGACGTGCACTTTCTGGATCAATTAAAAAGATAGAAAGCAGATCTTGCCACAAATCTCGCCATCCGCGACCTCCTTTGCCATAATCAAAATCAGGAAGATATGCATTGCCAAAAACCTGACGGCATTTTAACTGATAAGATAACCAACGACACCAATTATTAAAATCAGAATCCTCTGTATTAAAAGAAACATTATTCACTAACTCTTGCCAATAGGCTTTTGTTTTATCAAGGGATATATTGGCTTTTTCAAGCGTACTGTATTTTTCTTCCCAACGAATAAAATCGGCAGGATTTTCAGAAATCAAATATTTAATTATGTATGAAATCTTTTCTCCTGGTTTCAATTCTATCTCGGCAAATTGTAATGCACCAATGGCTTCAGTACCGTCAACATCATCACCTGTACGTACGGGTGGTTTTAAGTTTTTAACCAAAGCTTCTGGGTTATCCAAACAACCACCTTCGCCAATAAAATCGAGCATAGAGCCCCAAAGATTCACCGGAGCATTTCCATTCTGATCAGATCCGTAAACAGCGTAATAGGTGTTGTTGGGGATATGACCACCACGTTCATCGTGAACGATATTTCCTTTTATACGAATACCATTTTTATCTTGCCAAATTTTTTGAAATAATGTGGTAACATTTTTATGATCTCGAACATTCTCAGTAGATCTACCAAAGAGCGGTGTTGCCGAAGTTGCTTTTAAGATAATAGGCATGTTACCTATATTTTTAACTTCAAAAACAATGAGTTCCACATTATCAGGATCGCACGGCACAAACTCTGTTGCCGTAACTTTTAAACCCAAATCAGAGTTTACTCTCTGCATTTGAAACCAGCCAATACCTGCCTCCAAGCATGATTTCTCTACACCAGAATCATCCCAACGGCGAAGATTCCGATCAGCACTAACACCAGTTGCTGACCAAGGTTTTTTACCCTTTAAATTAATCCAGAAATTACGACTACTACTTGAGCGCCACATTTCATCAGTTACAGTTGGTGTTGTAAGATAATGATGATAACCCGTAGCAATATCGCCCTTTAGTTCAGGTGTTGTAAAACATTTCATACCACCCTCATTCATTAAAGGAAAATACAAGCTTGAAATATATTCAGGATCAGGGCATGTAAAAGATCCATCGTTTTCTTTTGTAAATTTCCATAGTGGCCCTTTGCCTTCGCGAGCTGCAAGACCGCCGTAATTTTCGTTTTTCATTTATGTGTGTTTAATAATCTTAACTTTATTGCAAAATCAATTTTTTAATTAAAATACTTCCTCTATTCTATTAATGACCAACAAATGTACGCTCAATCTCTTCTAATGACTTACCCTTGGTTTCAGGTAACACAAGTAAAACAAATAACCAAGCAACTGCTGCTAATGCTCCATAAATAAAGAAGGTTCCAAAATTACCAAGAGTTTGTAACTCCCATGGAAATATCTGTACCACCGTCCATGCGGCAATAGCATTTACAAAACCGGCAACAGAGATAGCCACGCCTCGAATTCTACTTGGAAATAATTCAGATAAAAGCACCCATATAATTGGCCCAATAGCCATTGCGAAAAATGCTACATACCCCACCATGGCAACAAGAATAAGCCAGCCATTTATAGTTATTGAATTGTTTATTACTACATCTTTTGTTTTGTTGTATTCATCATTACCTAGATTTGATTTCAAAGCTTCATTAAATTTAACATCACTATTAAAGACAACTTCACGAAAAGGCTGCAATTTAGTAGCAGCAGTGTTGTAGATTGCATCTGCTTTGATCTCCATCGCTTGCATTGTTTTATCAGTAATTTTATATTCAGCAGCACGAAAACCAAATGAAAGTACCATTAATGATAGTGTCATGCCAGCTAATCCTACTAACAACAAAGGCTTACGACCCAAACGATCAACTAACCATATTGCAATTAATGTAAAAACTAAGTTTGTAACACCAATAATTACTGCCTGTGCAAAAGATGCATCTTTACCTACACCCGTTTGACCAAATATCATATTTGCATAATATAATGCAGCATTAATACCAGTTGCTTGCTGGAAAAAAGCAATGACAACAGCAATGGTAACTACCAATCGCAAAGAAGGACTAAATAAATCTTTTAATTGCGCCCAAATATTGAGTTTTTCCTTCTTCTTATCAGCTTCAATACTTTTAACTACATTATCAAATTCTTCTTTCGCAATAGTTTCGCCCACTGCCTTTTTCATAATCTCAAGGGCTTTTGTTGTTTGTCCTTTAACAGCAAGCCATCGTGGACTCTCCGGCACCAATAATAAAAGGAAGAAATATAAAACAGCAGGAATAGATTCAATACCTAACATCCAACGCCAATCGTTTTCACCAATATTTCTTAGAAGATAATTTGAGAAATAAGCAACCGTAATACCGAGAACAATATTTAATTGATTAAGAGAAACCATACTACCACGCATCTTTGGAGGTGCAATTTCAGCAATATACATTGGCGCAATGAGCAAAGAAGCACCTACTCCAAAGCCTCCAATCATACGCCCAATTACAAACACTGTAATATTGTTTGCAAAAGCTGTACTTACACCCGTTACCATAAATAGTAGAGCCGTAACCAAGAGTACTTTTTTACGACCATAACGATCGCTTATAGGCCCTGCTACCATCATTGCAAACATGGAAGTAAGCGAAAGACAACTAACTGAGAAGCCAATCCAAAAAGCATCCAAATTAAAAAGTTTTGTGTAGGAATATTCAGAATCGATTGCTCCGCTAATTACAGACGCATCAAAACCTAAAAGAAATCCACCCATCGCAACGATGAGTGATACGAGAATGACGTAAAGTTTATTGTTCATAGGAAAAGAATAAAGATTAAAAAAGAATGAATAGAGACCATTAATTTATATATAATTAATTTACTCCGACCAGACGCAAACGCTGCTTGGATGCACAAGTTTTTCACCAAATATAATTTTAGCATTGCTGCTAAGTGGTGCATTTACAGGGTTTGAAGTATAATTAACTGCAACATAAAAGCCATCACGCCATTCAACAAAGAAATAATTTGGCAAATCAAGAATCTCTGCACCTGCATCCTTATAAACGTTACGCATAAAATCTTTTTCCATATCCCAATCATTACTCCATGCCCCAGAATAAGAAACATCTCCACTACCAATTCTTCGGCGAACAATTGCAGGACGCCCAGCATAAAACTGATCTTTGTATGTAGCCAATACTTCCGTTGCGGAATCAGCCGTCATAACTTCGCCCCAGGTATGCCATGTATAGTCCTTTCCATTCATAGTAATAGTGGCACTTACCGAAGAAGGCAATTGATCGTTATATTCCATCTTTGCTCCAATTAAACTCCAAATAGGTTGTTGCAATAAGCTTTCCCAAAGATGTCCATTTCTATCTTTTTGGCCGGTACGAGCTGAAAGAATTAAATGACCGCCTTGCTCAACATATTTTTGCCAACGAGCAACTAAGTTCGCATCTAGCAATTGATATGATGGGGCCACCATAAATGGAAAGCGCTTCACATCAAAACTATCCGTTTCAGTAATGAATGTAACAGGCACCCCCATTGACTTTAAATTTTGATAGTAGGTATAATAATGTTGCCAAGGATTCCATTCGGTGGTATGCGGATTATTTATTAGGTCATTCAGATTATCTTGACTCCACAAAAACGCAGTATTACGTGAACTAACAGAAGCAGGAATTTTGGCATTTTTATCATACAATTGTCTAACTTTTTTCATTTCGTTAATGGTCTCAACATACTCTCTACCGCCACGTTGAAGGGTAATGCCATCGGTTTCCATAATTCCATTGTGATACAATTCACCTCCAAAAATTGGTTGGCGGAAACGATACGTACAAACAAAATCATCACCCAAACCAAAGCAATGCCACAACCACATTCTTACTGCACCAGGCATAGGTTGAGAATTATATGCTCCCCAGTTTATTTGTCCTGGTTGCAATTCCATAATGCCAGTATACCCTGTTATTGATTGAGCCATTTCAGCTGAGAAAGATAACTCCATACCACTTCCTAAACGATGTGACTGCTCACCCTGCGGATAATTAAGATATGTGCTAAGGAGATACATCGTATGTGATGCAAAATCGAGATCGTTTCTATTTAGAAATAAATCGGTATTGGCAAGAAATTTGTAATAAGCAAAATTTGTAGTAACAAATTGCTTCTCACTAATGTTTTGTTTTAAAATAGCTGCCTGATATCTTAAAAATGCAGCCAATTCCTGTGCGGTAAAGCGATCAAAATCGAGCATGGCATGTGGATTTCCACCACCCTCTTTGTTATTTGGAATGCTAATTTGATTAAAATCATTGTAAATCATACTCCAAAAAGCTGCGCCCCAAGCATTGTTGAGTGCACTAATGGTTGAATATTTATTTTTTAACCAAATACGAAAACGAACTTGTGCATTATCAGAATAATCCTTAATGGTAGCAAAGTGAGGCTCATTATCAATTTGCCAACCCATAATGGTAGGATTGTTACCATATCGTTCAGCCATTTTTTTTACGATACGCTCAACAAAAGGTCGGTATTTATCATTCATCCCATTTGCATGTAAGCGAGTACCATGTTGACTAGTATATCCAGCTTCATTTTTTGTTAATGCTTCAGGAAATTTAGCAGAAAGCCATGCTGGAGGACATGGAGAAGGCGTACACATAACAACCTTAATGCCATATTTGGCAGCTAAATCGACACAAGTATCCAACCATCCAAAATTATATTGCCCATCATTAGGCTCTATTGCAGACCAGGCAAATTCGGCATAGTGAGTAAATTCAAAGCCCAATTCTGCCATTCTTTTTATATCACGCTCCCATTGTGAACGATTCCAATGCTCAGGGTAATAATACGCCCCAATAGGAAATAAACTAGAATCAGGAAAAAAATCAGGTTCGGTTGCAGTACGATTAGGAATTTTCCTTTCTAGCGAAGACTGATCTTGCTTGCAAGAAAATAACATCAAAACAAAAGCAAAAAATACGATATTAGTTAGCTTCATAATATTATTGGTTTAGGTGTTAAATTTATATGTAAAAAACCATTTACACAACCAAATCTTCATATTAAGGTAATAAAATGATAATTTTGTGTTTGTTACATTATTTAACATCTGTATTTACATACTGAATAATTGAATACTAAATACTTAACATACTGCCTAGGCTGAAAACGAACAAAACCAAATGATATCCATTACTTAAATATAAAATTAGATTATGAAAAAACCGAGTCTTATACTACTCTATTCAATGCTAATTAGTTATTCATTTGTATCTGCCCAAGTGCGTATTGATAATCAGCTAAGAAGTGTATCAAGCAATTATTCAAATTTAATAGGTCAGCAACAAAAAACATACGACTATATAAACTTTAAAATGAATCGTTTTGCAAAAGGCCGATCAGATAGTGTTTTACAAGTAATGCATAAAGCATATACCGCCCAGCGCAAAAGACAAAGCAGCGCTCTGGAACCTACAGTTAGCTATGTTAATGAGACATTTAAAGTCCATACAATGCTAGGTATTGATGCATTTTATGCAGATAAATACCAGTATTTTTTAAACAAACTACATATAAATGATAGTATTGTTGATATTGGTATGTGGGCTGAAATAAAGAGTTTGCAAAAAAATTATTACGATGATCTTCAATCATTGCAACAACGAAAATTGCTAATTGATGGCTTACTGAATAATAAAAAACAATTTCGAAAATTCACAAAATTGGCTTCACCAAAAATCACCAATACAAATATTGAGGATTTGGTGAGTGAATATTTTAAAGGAAGATATTAATTCTATTCTTTAATAAATCGTGAAGCATAGGCACTCAGATAATCATAGGTTTTTACAAGATATACCCCAGAAGGCCATGCTGCTGAAGGTAGCACTAAAAAAGATTGTGGATAAATTTTACCACTAAAGATTAGTCGGTCGCTTACATCAAACACATTAATGTTGTACCAATTATTAGAAGATAAATCTGTACACATTAGAGTTATATTATCATGGGTTGGATTCGGGAAAAGTGAAATAACACTCTCAACATACTCGCTCTCATTAAACGCAGTGCTGCCAATCACGACAAGTTCACCAAAAGTATATAAAAGCGTTGTGTCCCACAAATATTTACTCGTACTATCTGATATACTAGTAAACCGGCCTGTATGAGAAATAAAGTCCATTACTTTAATGATTGTTCCGGGAGATAAATTAATATGACTCGGAATAATTAAACATAATGCTCCACTTAAAGTAGCCGTTTCGGCTGCAATTATAGAATTGTATCGAACATAAACAGTAGTCTGATCTGAATTTACTTGTAATCTTTTCAAATTTACCATTGGCGCAGTAGCTGTAATTTTTGCATTGTTATTTAAATCTACCGATAAATATTTTCCTGTTTTAAAGGTTTTAAATTGCGTAAACGATTTAATACCGTACATAAATGGATCTGTAACAAATTCAATAGTTCCATCATTTACAATAAATTTTGAACCTTTACAATAAGCCTGATCGCCCGATAAGCGAAATATAGCGGGGCCTGATTTAACGATGGTTTTATTTGAATCGAGAAACATCATGCCACCATAATTAACATAATTCTCATTGTATTTAAAAGTGTCAATTTCACCAATTAAATTAAGGTTCTTTTTTGTTTCGAGTGTCATATTCTGATATACCCAAAAGCCCCCTGCAAAAATTTGATTATTTGTTTGAACGGTCCAAATGCTTCCGGGCAATGATTCAAAAACGAGGTGTGAGTTTATTTTTGCACGTGTATCTGTTAACTTAGGTCTATAATAATAAGGCAAACCTGCTGATGAATTTGATACAAAGTGAGCATTGCCAAGTCGGATAGCTCCCAATCCATCCGATTTTGTACCACCAGCACTTCTATCGCATATGAACCCATCTTCAATTTCAAAAGTGCCTGTTCCATCGCCATACACAAAAATGGCTCGTGTAAAATTGGTCCAGCGACTAAATACCAAATCAACGTATGCCTCTTTTGCAAGTACAAAGTGACCAGTATCTGTTAGTACTAACGAGATATCACATCGGCTATTATCGCCTTTCAAATAGCCTTTATAAACTAATTTCGTACCCGATCCATGAACCCCAATAATAGGACTATCGTACCATTGAGGTTCTTCGCATGAGGGAAAGTTGGTGCAATTGGTATCCGATTCTAAACGTTCATGAATTGAATTATTCATAAACGTTGTACTATGGTTATTGAAATGTAAACCGTAATTCAATAAAGCAGTACTATAGGGTGCTATACGATTTGAAAAAATGATCTCCCCTGATGGAACATATAGGCTATCTGTAAATATATTAGTCTGATTTAAGTACTCAGTGATTACATTTATAGACTGCTGAGAGTAGTTGCTTAAGGTGGAGAGTTGAACTAAAGTAATTAATAACAAGGTAAATTTTACGTTTTTCATCATAAAACAATTAAATAAATAGTATAGCAAATCTACAATGATTTTGGCTCATTTTAACACATTTAATCTAATGTAATTTATTGAAAATCTTTTCAATTCTTTTTAAACACGACAAAAGCTTTTCAAACATATCGAAAAACAACAAATAGAGATCCTGTCGAAAAAAAAACAACAAATAGAAAAAAAACAAACACTCACAAACATATTTATTTATCTTAGAGTTTGTAAATAAAGTAAAAAACTACTGATAAATTAAAAACTATGAAGAAAATAATACTATTATTCTTGTTTACAATCTCTACAGTAATAATAAAAGCGGGCGATACAATTGTAATTGAAGATCATTTTGCCGATCGGTCAAAATTAATTGACAATAGTTTATTAGTAGTTTGGGGTGACAATGTTGCACCTAAATCATGTTTTGAAATTACCACCAAATCAGACAGTAACGGCTTATCATATAACGCATTGTCAATAACGTCTGGTGCTAGTCCTTATTCAACACACCTACCAACTGTAGGCGGAAAACCAAGTTTAAAAACAACGACCTGCTTTGACTATGAATTAAGCAAACCTATAGATAGAAACAACTGTACTATTAAGGTTGAGTTTGATGTATTATGGTCGAAATATGATTATCCATCGGGCAATTTTGGTGAGAATGGACGGATTGTAGTAGCACTTGTAGATAATTATCCAAATGGTGGAGCACAAATAGCCGACATGACAAACTTAACTAAAATAGATGCTTTTGGAAGTCCTAAATATAATATGAGAATACGAAATGCGAAACCTGTTGGCACAAATGATAGTCAATACAACTATTACTCGCCAAGTTTTATGCTTTATGGCGGAGGTCTGAGTGAAGACGGGGAATTTGAAGCTTACAAATCGGTAGTGCCCAATTATTGGTTACCTGGTTTTTCATCAGCACCCGGAGGAACTGCACCTGGTCAGCCTGCAACGGGAGATTACCCAACATTGGAAACAAAAAAATCGGACAAGCCTTGGAGTTGGATTGCATCCACATCAACATGGAGGCACATTACGTGGGTTATAGAGCCCGAAATAATGAGTCTATATCATAGAAATAGCAACGAAAACGAAACGAGTGATCAAATGGTAAGTAAAATGAGTATTCCTAAAGATAGTTTTGGATTAAGCTATATTACCAGCAAATTAAATGCAGTACATGGTACAAGCGTATCGACCGAACCTACCATGTATAAATGGTTTCCACGTATTGAAGCCTTACGTTTTTACAATCGTGGCTTTAATGGAAATATAGCTTATTTTGCAAATGTTAAAATTAGCAAAAGTACTCCCCATGAAGTAGGCATATCTAAACACTCGATACTGGATGAGATCAGCGTTTTTCCAAATCCTACTTATGGTATAATAAATATAAAAGGATTAGATGAAAAGCAAGTTGTAAACTACAGCCTAAGCAATATAGCAGGGAGCTTAATAATGGAAGGCAAAACAGAAAATACTATTGATATTAGTAATCTTAAAACAGGCATATTTTTATTAAAGCTGGAAAATAACAGTCAACAAAAAATAATTAAGCTTTTATTGCTGAAATAGGTATTAAAAAAGAAACTACATCTAATTATACTCTTATTTATAAAATCAAATAAATACTCGACCCAGCCCTTCTCTAAATTTGGGTAATAGAACTAACAATTGCCTGTTGGTATTCAAGTAGGTATATAGCTTATCTGTATAATAATAAACATATAATATGGCATAATTTGCTGTATTTTCCCATTATCTATTATTTTATAGTCAAATAACATTATAGAGTAAGACAATAGGTATATTAACAAAAGGTTTTATACTTTATTTTCTTTGCCTTTCAAGAGAATCAAGTTTATTTTCTTTATTCTTTATCAAAGTACTATTATTAAAGCATTTTTTATAATTTTGGAGCAAATTAAGAAAAGCTATGTTCAGCCTATATTTAAAAGAGATCAACAGTTTCTTCTCGTCATTAACAGCATATATTGTGGTAATTGTATTTATGCTCACCACGAGTCTGTTTTTATGGGTATTTCCGGGTAATCTCAACATTCTTAGCATGGCGTATGCCTCGCTTGACCCAATGTTTACGATTGCACCATGGATTTTTCTCTTTTTAGTACCCGCCATAACCATGAAACTTATTGCCGATGAGAAGATGAGCGGCACCATTGAACTGCTCCTTACTAAGCCACTCACCGAGATGCATATCATTCTCGCAAAATATTTGGCTGGCGTGAGCTTGGTTTTACTTTCATTGCTCCCTGTGCTTGTGTATTATTATTCAGTATATCAACTAGGCTATCCTGTTGGCAATCTCGATAAAGGAGGTATCTTAGGATCATCCATTGGTTTATTTTTTCTGGCTGCGATTTATGTTGCAATTGGAATTTTTGCTTCCTCCTTATCGCGCAACCAAGTTATATCGTTCATTGTAGCCATGCTATTGTGTTTCTTCTTTTATAGCGGCTTCGATTATATTGCTGCATTCTTCGGTCCTTCTGAGACCTTCATTGTATCACTCGGAATAAATGCCCATTATGGTTCAATGAGCCGCGGAGTAATAGATTCACGCGATATATTATACTTTGCAAGCGTCATTGCTCTGTTCCTTTATTCAACAAATATTATACTTCAAAGTCGCAAATGGTAGGACGTATGAACAAGCTAGACCTTAAAAAAATGCATATCACTCGCTTTATTATTATATTGCTTTTTATTGCATCAATAAATTATTTGGCAGGCAAAATATTTTTTCGTCTCGATTTAACCACCGAGAAACGTTACACCTTAAAAGATGTAAGTAAAAAAATATTACGCGACTTAGATGATGTGATATACATTGAAGTATACCTAACAGGAGACCTACCACTCAGCTTTAAACAATTTAGCAAAAATATACGAGAACAACTTGAAGAATATAGAGTTTACGCGGGCAACAATTTACAATATGAATTTATAAATCCGAGTGAAGAAACCAATACCGAAGCACGCAATAAATATTACACCGAATTGGCACAACGTGGTTTAAAGCCCATAAACTACAAAGACAAAGATGATGAAGGTGGCTCGGTAGAGAAAATCATTTTTCCGGGAGCTATTATTCGATACCATGGAAGGGAATATAGTTTAAATCTGTTAAACAATGCCAAAGGAGTATCGGGTGAAGAGAACTTGAATAGTTCCATTGAAACCCTTGAATACGAATTTATGACGGGTATTCACAACCTCATCAATGAAAAACCTGGCAAGATAGCATTTATAGAAGGACATGGAGAGTTAGACCAATTTCAAAGCGGCGATCTAGCGCGAGCCATCTCTGTATTTTTTCAGATTGACCGAGGTAGAATTAACGCCCTAAACTGTCTCGATGGATACAAATCAATCATTATTGCTAAGCCTATTAAACCTTTCAGTGAATTTGAAAAGTTTGTGATTGATCAATATATTATGCAAGGTGGAAAAGTGATGTGGTATATAGATGCCGTTAATATTGATATGGATAGTCTTGCAGAAGGTGGTACTGCCATGGCTTTAATAGCAACGACTAATCTTGACGATATGTTATTTAAATACGGTGTTCGTCTCAACCCAGTACTTGTTAAAGATCTTCATTGCAATCTACTTCCCATAAACACAGGGCGTCCGGGTCAATCGCAATTTACCCCTACACCATGGCCCTACTATCCGATGCTAACGCCACCTCAAGATCATTTACTAACCAAAGGGATAGATCTAATAAAAACAGAATTTGCAAGTAGCATTGATACTTTAGCCAATAAAGGGGTGCGCAAACAAATATTACTTAGCAGTTCGGTATATAGCAAAAGTTTAAATGCCCCATTAGTTATTAGTCTTGCAGAAGTTGGTATACCAAGTGATCCACGTCTATACAACCAAGGTAATTTACCAATCGCTGTACTACTAGATGGGGAATTTGAGTCGGCATTTAAAAATAGAATAGTTACAAATATAATAGGCAATAATAATTACAAAATAATAGAGCAAAGTAAGCCTACAAAAATGATGATTATGGCTGATGGCGACGTAATTCGGAATAGTGTTCGTCTTTCAGAACGAGGTCCATTGCTCTCTCCACTTGGCTTTGATAAGTACACCAATCAAACTTTTGGTAACAAAGATTTTGCAATGAACGTACTACATTATCTAACTGATGATGCTGGAATCATTAGTCTTCGCTCAAAAGATTTGCAATTACGATTGCTTGATCGCCAAAAAATTAAAAGCGAAAAACGTCGTTGGCAAATAATAAATACCCTATTACCAGTGCTCTTTGTAATAATAGCCGGTTTTATTATTAATGAAAAACGTCGCAAAAAATATTGTAAATGAAAAAAATACTATCATATAAATGGTACGCCCTGGCTGCATTAATTATTCTGCCATTATTATTATGGTATTTATTAAATGAAGGCACTGGTACCATTAATAAAAAAGCTTATAATTTTCGTATTGAACATCCTGAACAAATTACGGGTATTGAGCTTGAGGGACAAAAAGAAACAGCATCACTCACCCTTGAAAATGGAATATGGTATGTAAATACGACATATACCGCCCATGAATTAGCAATAAAAACAATGATTTCAGCAATTGATAGAATCAGAATGTTGGCTCCTGTCTCAAAAAGCATTTCGGATGCTATGGCTGAAAAAATGAAGAAACATGGTTGCAAAATAACACTCTACCGCTATGGGAGCAAATTCCGATCATACACAGTTTTAACAGATACCGTCAATAATAGAGCCCGTAGTTTTATGAAACACAACAATCGCAAAGAAATATTTGAAGTGTTTATTCCAGGATACAATGCAAGTCTAGAAGGATATTTTGTTCCTAACCCGAATTATTGGAGAGATAAAAGCCTACTAAAAGCCCATGCAAAAGATATTTGTAAAATAAACGTTCAATATTTCACAAAACAAGATGCATCCTTTGAGCTTTTGGTAGAAGCTGTTGGTACCTACCAAATAAAAAAAATAAATGCTGGGAGCATCCTCAATAATATTGATAAATTCAAAGTTGAGAGCTACTTACAACAATTTACAAATATCCACTTTGAGACCTTTGTAGGAAATGATTCAGTCCTAAAATCCATCCCTAAAAATAAAGACTTATTATTCAGCACTATAAGCATAAACACCATTCAAGGAAGCGAAAAAAGCTTGGAAATATTCAAAATACCAGCTAATACTACTGATAATGAAACGGGTAAAGTATTAAAAACCGATCCGAACCGTTGTGTGGGTCTTGTGAATAAAAAAGACCTTGTAATCATCAGATATATTGATTTTGAGCCCATTCTGAAAGAGGCCAATCAATTTATATCAACAAAGCCCTAAAATAGCATAACAAGAGCCATTGTCTTGTGATTATTTTTTATATTTGAAATCCTTAAAAATTTAAAAAAGGACGATTTTTAAACCTTAAAACAAATAAAATGAAATTTGTAATATCCAGCACCGATTTACTAAGCCATTTGCAAGCAATAAGCAAAGTTATCAGCCCAAAGAATACTTTACCTATTCTTGATAACTTCCTTTTTAAACTTGAGGGTAATACATTGGAGATCACTGCATCGGATCTTGAAACTACGATGATTACTAGTTTAACACTTGAAAATGCTTCCGCAGCAGGTAATATAGCTATTCCAGCAAAACTTCTAAACGATATTTTAAAAGAATTTCCAGAGCAGCCATTAACATTTGATATTAATAAAGATACCTTACAAATCATTATTAAATCTGAAAACGGACAATTTACAATAGTTGGCCAAGATGGGAATGACTATCCTCAAATACCAGGATTAAAAGATAGTGGTAAAATGACCTTAACCTTACCCGTTGAAAGCCTTTCAAAAGGTTTAGCGCGTAGTCTTTTTGCTACATCAGATGATGATTTACGCCCTATTATGAATGGCGTGCTTTTTGAAATAAGCAAATCAAGCTTAACTTTTGTAGCAACCGATGCTCAGAAGCTAGTTAAATACGAACGTAAAGACGTAACAGCTAAAAAAGAATCTGCATTTGTACTTCCTAAAAAGCCAGCCAACTTATTAAAAGGAGTGTTACCAAAGGAAAAAGGCGAAGTAAAAATAGAGTTCGACGATAAGAATGCATTATTTACACTTTCAGGTTATATTTTGGTTTGCCGTTTAGCCGAAGGATCTTTCCCTAGCTACAACGCAGTTATACCAACTGAAAATCCAAATAAATTACGCATTGATCGTAACGATTTCGCAAATGCATTACGTCGTGTGTCTGTATTTTCAAATCAGGCTAGCAATCTTATTCGTATGCAAATTAAAGGCAATACGCTTACCATCTCAGCTCAAGATATTGACTTTTCAATTTCAGCTTACGAGCGTTTAAATTGTCAATATGATGGAGAAGATTTAGAGATTGGGTTTAAATCTACCTACTTGGTTGAAATTCTTTCAAACATTTCATCAGGCGATGTATTGGTTGAAATGAGTAACCCATCAAAAGCTGGTATTATTAAACCTGCCGAAACAGATGATGAAAACGAAAATGTTCTCATGCTTCTTATGCCAATGATGATAAATGCTTAATCTTAAACATTAAAATATATTAAGCCTTCAGAATTTTCTGAAGGCTTTTTTTTTAATGATATTTACAATATATATATTATATAAAACTATTTAAAAACTCGAATATAATTTAGCATCATGAAACTCAATCTCACTCACCCTATTATTTTCATTGATCTTGAGACAACAGGATTAAGCATTACGCACGACCGTATTATTGAAATTTCCTTAATACGAATCTTACCTGATGGTAGTGAAAAAAGCAAAACATGGCGTGTAAATCCTGAAATGCCTATTGATCCGAAGGCTACAGCTACACATGGAATTACCGACGAAGATGTTAAAAACGAACCAATATTTAAAGAACTTGCTAAAACAATTGCTGCAGAATTAGAAGGATGCGATATTGGTGGTTACAACCTCAATAAATTTGACTTGCCACTTTTAATGGAAGAATTTTTGCGTACCGATGTTGATATTGATTTACGAAAAAAAAACATAGTAGATGTGCAAGTTATTTTTCACAAAATAGAACAACGTACACTGAGTGCCGCATATAAATTTTATTGCGGCAAAGCACTCGATCACGCCCACAGCGCCGAAGCCGATGCACGCGCCACTTACGAAGTACTCAAATCACAACTTGATATGTATGACGGCATGGAAGTAAAGGATGCTGATGGTAATGTATCAAAACCAGTAGTGAACGACATGGTTGAACTAGCTAAATTCACCACCTTTAAAAAACATGCCGATTTTGTAGGTCGTTTTATTTATGACGACAAAGATCGCCTTGTAATAAATTTCGGAAAATACAATGGCAAACTACTTGATGAGATACTAGAAAAAGACCAAGGCTATTACGGTTGGATGATGAATGCTGACTTTCCGCTGTATACCAAAAAAATTCTTACGGATGCACAGTTGAAGAGGAAATTTAAAAAGTAGTGAAGAGTGAAGAGATATCAGCGCTTCCATGTCCAATCTAAAAAATAAATTTGTTTAAGTAGTTTTCGGTTTGTATTTTTATCATCAAAAATTTAAAAAGATGAAAAGAATACTGATTATTCTCATAATTTCAATAGCGATGACGGCTATAACTTTTGCGCAAAGTAAAGTTATAAAACAATTTCACGCACTCATTGAAAACACCCGCAAGAAAGGCAATACAGATAAAGATTTAGATTTTATAAATAGCACAAATATCACAAGCGATCTCTTTGCTGAACTTGCAATTGCACGACGGGATACGAGTTACGCTGTTCGAAACATCGTTTACCAATGCATTGTAATTGCTGGTATAGAAAGCAACAAATTAGACCTTCGCCAGCAGGCCACCATATTACTTTTGAGCAGTTATAATGATATTGATAAAAACATTGTAACACGCAACATTCAATCACTCAAACAATTTAAGATAAACGATTTCAGCGATAGCAGCAAAATACTATTAACAAAAATAATTTCAGAAATCTCTCCCTTACAAGGTGATATAATTTTGTTAGGCGGGTTCATAGGAGGTGATTTAATAAAAGAAGGTATTCGCGTTGCACTCCAAAATTCATTCGACAAAAGGCTTTCATATACATGCCACCTTGCCTTAGCACGCATGGGCGATACCGCTGAAATACACCAATTCGTAAACGCTCTCAGCCATATTTCTGCCACACATCCATCTTTTGAAAGACTCTTGTTGGACATTATTTATACTAAAAGTAAAAGCGCCTACAATAGACTTTTTGAACTAATGGCAAAAAATGAGATGTGTATATCATCAAATCCAGATAACACAGAAAAAATTCCTTGTGCATTTCGCATTATAGAAGCAATGGCAGGCAGCATTAACGACTTTCCGGTTAAGCTACTACCGGGAGGTGATTTAGCTGGTGATTATAAATTGGCATTGGAAAAAACAAAATCCTGGTATGATCAAAATAAAGCTACATATCAGATAATGACTTACAAATATTAAGTCATCAAAACAAACATAAAAAACGAGCTAAATCTATTCTTTCACTACTTTTTGCATCAGCTCATCACCAATTTTAATATAGTAGATGCTTGCTGGGTAAGCTGTCAAATCGATGGTTTTAACAGAGTCGCCAATACTTAATTCAAATGTATGACTGGCTACTAATTGGCCTTTGCTGTTGTAAACATCTAGTACAGCTTTACCGCCAGTTGAACCGCCAAAACTAATTGTAAGTGGTCCAGAAGTTGGACTTGGATATAAAGTCACCGATTTAGATGATTTAATTTCACCAATAGTACTCGAGCCTATGTGCAAACCTCCAATTGGCAATTGACATAGATTAAAATCGGTAACGGTTACAGTATAATTACCTGGAGCAAGTTTACTCAGATAAGGCAAGGTGTCAACAAGCAAATTTGACCAGCTAAAAGTGTATTTAGGCGTACCGCCACTCACTAAAATTTCTATTCGACCATTCGATGAATCAGCTGCTGAAGCATCCGTAGTGTCGACAATAATATAGCTTAAAGCTGCTGGTTCAATTACATTCAAAAATTTTATTGCACTAGTACCAACAGCATCTGTAAGTGTTAAGATATATGTACCCGCCGTTAGAGCTGATATGTTGGCAGTTGTTGCAGCACTATTCCATAAATAAGTGTATGGACTTGTTCCGCCTGAAACGCTTGTATTTATAGCCCCATCAGCATTTGAATGGCAAAGTAAGGTGTCATTTTCAGCAATAATATTTATTACCGATGCGGCATTCACCGCTAAATTTAGTATTTGATTATGGCAAGCATATGCATCTTCAATGGTAATATTATAACTGCCCGGTGCAAGTCCTGTGCTCATACTTCCTAAACCAGATGGTGACCAAGTATAGGTATATGGAGTGGTTCCGCCTGTTACCATTATGCTAATACTACCATCATTTAAACCAAATGCCGATTCATGAACAATGGTGGTATCACTAAGTGCTATAGCAGATGCTTCAGTTATTGTGTATGATCCGCTAATAGTACATGCTTCAATATCGGTAAGGGTTAGTGTATATGCTCCCGCGGTTAATCCAGATATATCTTCAATGGTACTTGCATTACTCCATGAGTAGGTATAAGGAGTATTACCACCTGCGGGTGAAATATTAATTGCACCTGTACTTGTTGAATTGCAAACAATATGCATTAATACAGAATTAATTGAAGTAGCAATAGACTCCGTAATAATATAACTTGTACTATTGGTACACGCTTTTGAGTCGGTAATTGTTATAGAATAGGAACCAGCTGTGAGCGTACTTAAATCTTCACTCGTTGCTGCATTACTCCAACTAAAAGTATAGGGGCTTGTACCGCCACTAGAAGTAAGGTCAATTGCTCCATTATTTCCTGCATTGCATAAAATATTTGTTGCCACAATACTATGTGCAATTGCACTTGCTGGTTGAGTAACAATAGATGTATCGTATGCTTTGCAATTATTATTATCAGTAATTGTTACAATATATGTATTTGCCACAATCCCTGAAAGATTTTGTGTAGTTGCAAAATTAGACCAGGCAAAATCTAAAGAAGGCGTACCGCCCGATGCATTTAACAAGACAACTCCAGTGCTACCACCATAGCATGAAACATTACTGGACAAAATAGAAGAGGTGATTTTAGTTGGGTTGACTAGATTCACCGACGAAGTAGCACTACAAGAATTATCATCGCTAACTGAAACAGTAAATACGCCAGCAGGCAATAAATCTGCAGTAGCGGAACTCTGTGCTGCCTGGTCATTCCATTGATAGATGAGTGTACCTACACCACCAGAAGCAGATGCGGTAACAATACCATCAAGGTTTCCATAACAAAGTATAGCCTTATCAATGTTAATACTAAGTGCAATAGCAGCTGCTTGTGTAACAATAGTTGAACCAGTAGCAGTACATCCCTTACTATCGGTAACGGTTACAACATAATTATTAGCAGGTACAAACACCATATCTTCAGTAGATTGTCCATTTGACCAACCATAAGAATATGGCAGAGTTCCACCACTTACCACTAACTCAACAACACCCGTTGACTGACCATAACATGTTATATCAAAATCAGCAACACTTGCTGCAAGAATGGTTGAAGGCTGTGTAAGTACAATCGTAACAACACTGGAATCGCCATTTAGCAAATCAGTAACTTTAACTTTATAGGAACCTGCAGTTAAATTGCTCATGGTTGGGGCACCACCAATAATAGTACCGCCACCATTTTTCCATTGGTAATTCACCGAACCAGCCGCATTTTGATATGTTGCAACAGCCTGTCCATCACTTCCACCAATGCATGATATATTTTGAAACGAAGCAATTGATGCAAGAATTTTTGAAGTATCATTAACCACAAATATGGTATCGCGAATACATGCTTTAGTGTCCGTTACTGTTATGCTATATCGTCCACCTTTTAGACTCGTAATATCAGCGACACCATTTGTGTACACCAAAGGCGATTGGCCTACCCATGAATAGGTAAATAAAGCAGG
>JBBRXJ010000033.1:0-35619 GCA_038248505.1 Bacteroidales bacterium | reverse complement strand
TTAATCCGCCAAAAGGGGTGATGTTTTTTGAAGATTGTGTGATTTTATCCATGGATAGTTTATTTGCTGTTGCTGTTGCAAATATCACCTTTTAGGTGATACTATCAAAGACATAACTAATTTATTTATAATTAATTATAAAGTTTTTTGTTATGTCTGCGACTTCTGGGTTATTTAAATGAATACTCACAATTATATTCTAAATGATTCAGTATACCCCGAGCCATCGTTACGCTGTTACTCATTAATCCTTAAAGCTACTAATTACTTTTGACCCCAAAAGCCTTTGGTAGCGCTCGCCCTGCCCTGTATAGTAAATAAGTATTAAATATTCATTCTCTGTTTCGTAAAAATCTCTCTCAAAATAAGAACCATCAATAAGACCCGTCTTTTTGGAGCGTAAAACATAACAATAATTATAATATCCCTGTTTTAAAAAAAGTGATGCTTTATATTCTTTCGCTTCAAAATCATACTTCATTATATTATCTGCATTACAATCCCAGCCCGAAAAAGCACCATACAAACACACATCATCTGTTAATAATGGCGCAGTTACGGGTAAACGAAACTCAACAACAACATAATCTGCTGTATTATCTCGCTCCTCTTTAAACTTACTGTCTGGATAAAAGCGACCATTTATATCCTTTTTAAAAGTATACTTTGCAAAAGCTCTGTCAGTATCTGTTTGCAAATAAATATGATTGTATGGTGGATGGTATTCTATCTTAAAAATATTCTCCATCGGCACAAGTAAATTCCTACTATTAAAATGCCGAAACTCATCACCGCCTAAAAAAAGATTTTCTTTCTCAAAATTATACTCAAGTATTGACCCTTTAATATTTGATGGCTTAAGGTTTGTAATCATTCTATCAGGACGACCATTTTGAATAATATGAACACTTATATTTCGCGATGGATCATATATACTTCGATCATTTAATTCTACTGTAAAATCAATCTCCTGCATATTCTCATAAAATTCGGTATATACAGGCCTATGAACCATTCCTTCAACCTCAACATTCGATTCAGCTATATAAAAACGCCTACTTAGTATGGGTTTACTCATATCTTCGGCTCTACAAATAAAAAGAATATAATTACCAGATATTTTAAATTGCAATTCATCATTAGGGATACGTAATTTATGATGAAGATAATTGCAATGTGTTGCCTGAGAGAAAACGCCTTCGTTCATCCTATTCACCACAAAACCCTCAGCATAGTCGTTATACTTTAAATCATCTGAAATCCATGATGCATCACAATGAACTACGTAATAAAATAATTCCTCTGCATTTGTTGTAATCTCATCAAATACTAAATTAATAAATTCATTCTCACCCATTATAATAACAGGTGGAGCAAGCTCAAAACCCTCTCTAAAAGTTTGAACCGATTTAATTCTTCTATCATAAACGGTATCAATCATCATTATCCCTTGTCCGTAAAGAGAAAAAGAGAGGAAAAGCATGCAAAAATTTAGTAATCTTATCATTATAATAGTTTAAATGCAGATTAAATTAAAATCGCTTAATAAATGACATATATCATTTTTATTTATACTGTTATTTTTAAAACGGTGCTAAATATTATTTAGTTTTACAATAGCATTATTTTTGAAAAACATGTACAAAGTTATCAAATTACGCAGAGGATTAAACATCCGAATAAAAGGGAAAGCAGACAAGGTTGGCATAAAAGCCACTCAATCTGAAACATACTCAGTAAAACCTATTGATTTTTTTGGGATTACCCCTAAACCGGCAGTGGCCGTAAATGATTTTGTTAAGGCGGGTACTTGCTTATTTTTCGATAAGAAACAACCTGAAATACAATTCTGTTCTCCCGTTAGTGGCGTAGTAACTGCTATAAACCGGGGCGAAAAAAGAAGCCTACAAGAAATTATCGTTAAAGCGGATCATGACATACAATATCAGCAATTTTCAATTTTAGACCTACATACCGCTAACCGCGAATCAATTATTAAATTAATGTTAGATAGTGGGGTATGGCCTTATCTCCATAGCCGTCCTTTCAATATCATTGCGAATCCCAATCTCACACCACGCGATATCTTCATTTCTGGTTTTGACACTGCTCCGCTTGGCCCTGATGTTGATTTTTGTTTACGAGGATTAGAGAAAGAATTTCAGTACGGAATTAATGCATTGCGAAAACTAACTAAAGGAAAAGTACATTTAAGTATAGATATTTCATACCCAGCAGCTAAAGCAATAACTGAGGCAAAAGGTATTGAACTGCATCATTTTAGCGGGCCACACCCAACAGGCAATGTAGGTGTGCAAATACACCATATAGCCCCAATCAATAAAGGAGATGTTGTTTGGACCATTGCTCCTCAAGAAGTAGTTATGCTTGGCAAACTGTTTTTAAAAGGAATTTACGATGCATCCAAAACAATTGCATTATGCGGGTCCGAAGTTAAAATTGCAAAGTATTTTAAAATAATTAATGGGGCTAACATCGCTAATTTGATTCATGAAAATATAAAAAAAGGGGAATTACGATATATTTCGGGAAACGCATTAACAGGTAGTAATATAAGTGCAAATGGACATCTTGGATTCTTTGATAATCAGATAACCATTTTACCAGAAGGTCATCATTCTCGCTTTATTGGATGGGCGCTACCCGGCTTTGATCGTTTTAGTTTATCTAGAAGTTACTTTTCATGGTTAAACCCCGGGGGTGAATATCATCTCGACACCAATCTCAATGGCGGAAGACGTGCTTATGTAATGACTGGCGAATATGAAAAAGTACTACCCATGGACATACTACCCGTGCAATTAATAAAATCAATACTTGCTGAAGATATTGAGATGATGGAGAATCTAGGTATTTATGAATTAGTAGAAGAAGATCTTGCTTTATGCGAATTTGTATGCACTTCAAAGACAGATGTTCAGCAGATACTTCGCCGTGGAATTGATATGATGATCACAGAAATGACCTAACATTTTTTTATAATGAATTGGCTAAGAAATTATTTAGATAAAGTAAAACCAAACTTTCAGAAGGGAGGCAAACTCGAAAAGTTACACTCAACTTTTGATGCCTTTGAAACCTTTTTGTTTGTTCCCAACAAAGTAACAACAACAGGTGCGCACATTCGAGATTCCATTGACATGAAGCGAACCATGACCTTTGTTATTATTGCATTACTTCCTACTTTATTAGCAGGAATGTACAATGTTGGCTACCAGTACTATCAAGCTACAGGCCAACTAGCATTAGCAGAGACCACAACTTGGGCAATATTCTTATACGGAATTCTAAAAGTAGTGCCAATAATAGTAGTTAGTTACGTTACAGGATTAACCATCGAGTTCATCTCGGCTCAACTACGCGGGCACGAAGTAAATGAAGGATTCTTAGTTACCGGCATGCTAATTCCACTTGTTATGCCACCCGATGTACCACTCTGGATGGTTGCCATTTCTACCGCATTTGCCGTAATTATTGGAAAAGAAGTTTTTGGCGGAACGGGTATGAATATTGTTAATCCAGCTCTGCTCACCCGGGCTTTTCTATTCTTTGCCTACCCTGCATATATGTCTGGTGATATTGTATGGACCTCAGGACTTACCTCTGGCACAGGCATTATTGACGGATACTCCGGTGCAACTCTCTTATCACAAGCTGCTAATTATAAAATGGCATTTACCAATGGCCTTGGTGAATCTACTACTATTGCGGATATGTTCTTTGGCTTTATTCCTGGCAGCATAGGAGAAACCTCTAAGTTCGCAATTATATTAGGTGCTGTTTTTCTCCTTATAACCGGAATAGCTAATTGGAGAATAATGCTTTCAACAATACTTGGAGCCTTAGCTTTTGGTTTACTTTTAAATCTTGTAGCGGTAAATCCTTTTATGGAATTGCCTGCATATATGCACTTACTAATGGGCGGCTTTTTGTTTGGAGCTATATTTATGGCTACAGATCCGGTTACAGGCACTCAAACGAATACCGGAAAATGGATTTACGGATTTTTAATTGGGGCTTTCGCTATTTTAATTCGTGTACTTAATCCAGCATATCCTGAAGGTATGATGTTATCTATTCTACTCATGAACATTTTTGCTCCGCTTATTGATTATATAGTTATTCAATCAAATATTAAACGGCGAATGAAAAGAAACCGTCAAATAGCTTAATAAAATGAAGGATTTTAGCAATAATTATACGTTTATTTTTTCTTCCATTCTGGTGATAGTAATTGCGTTGCTCTTATCTTCTGCAGCCATTTTATTACAACCTGCACAAGAAAAAAACATTGAACTAGAGAAGAAGCAATATATTTTGGCCTCTTTAAATATTAAAGTATCAGCCAAGGATGCTGAGAGTATGTATAAAAAAATTATTACAGAGAGTTTTGTTATCAATTCGAAAGGACTGAAAGTTGAGGGGCTTGATGCTTTTTCAGTAAACCTAAAAAATGAATTAAAGAAACCACTTGAATTACGCAATCTGCCTGTCTTTGTCGGATCACCTGATAGTAACTCTAAAGCATATATTTTCCCTTTGCGCGGTAAAGGTTTGTGGGGTGTTATTTATGGATACATCTCATTAAAAGACGATTTTAATACTGTTTATGGTACCACCTATGATCATAAATCAGAAACACCAGGATTAGGTGCCGAGATAACAACTGATAAATTTCAAAATCAATTTATTGGCAAACAGATTTTTGATGAACAGGGAAAACTTGAAACAATCCGTGTATTAAAAGTAGGTGCTGATCCAAATAGTAAACATGAAATTAATAGTATCTCTGGTGCTACAATAACGAGTGTTGGCGTACAAGCTATGATATCAGATTGTTTGCTCCCTTATAAAGAATATTTACTGAAAAACAAGAAGTAATATGGCAGAGAAAGAAGTATTGTTTTCGGCAAAAAACCTAAAGCTGCTCTCAAAGCCGCTAATACTTGATAACCCAATTTTGGTTCAAGTACTTGGTATTTGTTCTTCATTAGCAGTAACCGTTAAAATGAAACCTGCTTTTGTTATGGCGCTTTCAGTTATTATTGTTACGGCCTTTTCAAATTTTGTTATTGCAGCAATTCGTGATTATATTCCCCCGCGCATTCGAATCATTGTTCAGCTAACGGTTATTTCGGTTTTGGTAATTCTTGTTGACCAAATCCTTAAAGCGTTTGTATACGATGTGAGCAAACAATTATCGGTTTTTGTTGGCTTAATCATCACAAATTGTATTTTAATGGGACGCCTTGAAGCATTTGCAATGGCAAACAAACCATGGCCTTCCTTCTTAGATGGATTTGGAAACGGTGTTGGCTATGGATTAATTTTATTAATTGTCGCCTTTTTTAGAGAACTCTTAGGCTTTGGCGAATTATGGGGATATCCAGTGATGCAAAAACTAGGCTTATATGAAACAGGGTATGTAAATAATGGTCTCATCATTTTACCCCCTTTGGCGCTTATCACCCTCGGCATAATAATATGGATACATAGAGCATACAACAAACAACTCATCGAATCGAAATAATTGTTATGGAAGAATTACTAAACATTTTTGTTAAGTCGATTTTTATCGACAACATGATATTTGCCTATTTCTTGGGTATGTGTTCTTTTTTAGCCGTATCAAAAACGGTTAAAACATCTGCAGGACTTGGCATAGCTGTAACTTTTGTTTTGTTTATTACCGTTCCTGCAAATTTTTTATTGGAAAAATACTTACTTAAACCCGGATCATTAGTTTGGATTAGCGAAAGCTTTGCCGATGTAGATCTAGGTTTTTTAAGTTTTATTATTTTTATTGCACTTATCGCTTGTATTGTACAATTACTTGAAATGATTATAGAGAAATTTTTTCCGCCTCTGTATTCATCTCTCGGCATTTTCTTACCACTTATAGCTGTAAATTGTGCTATTTTGGGAGGCGCGTTATTTATGCAAGAACGTGAATATGAAAATGTATTGCAAGTTACCGCCTTTTCAATTGGCAGTGGTATTGGTTGGTTTTTGGCCATTGTTGGCATTGCTGCTATACGCGAAAAGCTTCGTTATTCAAACGTTCCGGCTCCTCTAAAAGGGCTAGGTATTACCTTTATAATAACAGGTATTATGGGTATCGCATTTATGGCATTTATGGGTATCAAACTTTAATGCAAAAGAATTATGATTTTTCTATCTTCAAAAATATCGGTTGTACTGCTTAGCATTCTTATCTTTTTGCTAATCATTCTTGTTTTAGTAGCACTACTATTATATGCTAAAACAAAATTAACTCAAAAGGGTAAAGTTCAAATTAAGATAAATGAAAACGATTTAGAAGTTGATCCTGGTTCAACATTACTTAGTACTTTAGCAAATAACAATATTTATCTACCATCAGCATGCGGCGGGGGTGGTACGTGCGGTATGTGTAAATGCCAAGTTTTTGAAGGGGCAGGCGAAATATTACCAACCGAAACAGGATTCTTTACTCGTCGCGAACGTCAAAATCATTGGAGATTAGGATGTCAAGTAAAAGTAAAAGAAAATTTAATAATAAAAGTACCTGAAGAAATATTAGGCGTGAAAAAGTTTGAAGGCACTGTAATCTCAAACAAAAACGTAGCCACTTTTATTAAAGAATTTATTGTTAAAATACCTGATAATATTGATTTCCATTTCAAATCAGGTGGCTATATTCAAATTGACGTTCCCATTTGTCATGTTGATTTTTCAAAAGATATTAATATAGAAAAAGAATACCAAGGAGATTGGGATAAATTTGGTCTATGGAATTTACACATGCAAAATCCTGAAGAAACCTTCCGCGCCTACTCCATGGCTACTTACCCTGCTGAAGGAAAATTGGTTAAACTTAATGTTCGTATTGCAACCCCACCATGGGATGGTGCTAAGAAAAAATTTATGGATGTTAATTCCGGTATATGTTCTTCATATATTTTTAGCTTAAAATCGGGCGATAAAATAATGATGAGTGGTCCTTATGGCGAATTCTTTATTAAAGATACAGAGCGCGAAATGATATATATTGGTGGTGGTGCGGGTATGGCCCCTTTACGCAGTCATATTTTTCATTTATTAAAAACAGAGAAATCAAAACGTAAAATTAGCTTCTGGTATGGTGCTCGCTCAAAGCGTGAAGTATTTTATGAAGATGAATTCAGAGCGCTTGAAAAGGAATTTCCTAACTTTAAATTCAATATTGCCTTATCGGAACCAATGACTGAAGATAAATGGACGGGGTATCAAGGGTTCATTCATAAAATACTTTTTGATAATTACCTCTCAAAATTAGATGAACCTGAAGAAATTGAATATTACTTCTGTGGGCCGCCTGTAATGAATGATGCTGCATTAAAAATGCTTGACAATCTTGGCGTACCTAAAGAAATGATTGCTTTTGACGATTTTGGTGGTTAATTATTATTTCTCATGAGAATACTATTAGCCTCTCTATTCTGCATTTTATTACAGCTTACTGCTTGTAATTCAAACAATGTAGATTACACATCAATTAGTGGTTTAGCTCAAGGAACCACATTTAAAATTACATATCAGAGCAAGTCCTTTCATAATTACTCAAAGGAAATTGATTCCCTTTTGCATATTGTTGATTATGCTATGTCTATTTATGACTCAAATTCCCTTATCTCTCGAATAAACAGAAACGATTCCAATGTTTTTCTAAACATACATCTATTAAAAACGATTCGTCGCTCACTCGAAATTAATAAACTCAGCGATGGCGCTTTTGATATAACAGTAGGACCTCTAGTGAATGCTTATGGTTTCGGTACTGCAAAACATTCCGATTCTGATTTAGTAAATGTTGATTCACTTCTTCAATATGTAGGTTATGATAAAATTAAAATCATAGGCAATAAACTATTTAAAGCTAATCCTAATGTTATTATTGATGTTAATGGAATCGCTCAGGGTTATACAACTGATTTAATTGCCGAGTTTTTCAATAAAGAAGGTATTGAAAATTATCTTGTTGAAGTGGGCGGCGAAATTAGAACCCAAGGTGTAAACAGCAAAGGTGTTGCATGGAAAGTGGGCGTTGATAAGCCTATTGAAGGTAACGTTCCTGGTCAAGATTTACAAACTATTATTTCACTTTCAGGAAAATCATTGGCTACCTCTGGTAATTATCGAAAATTCTATGTAAAAGATGGAGTAAAATACACACACACCATTGATCCTAAAACAGGCAAACCTGCACATCAAAACTTATTAAGTGTTACCATCATTGCTAACGATTGTGCTACTGCTGATGCTTTTGCAACGGCATGTATGGTTAGGGGGCTTGAGAAATCTAGAGAAATGGTACGCAAAAATAAACTCGATGCATACTTTATTTATTCTGACTCAGCAGGAAAATATTGCATTGAAATTAATCCTGGTTTAAAAGATAAAATTGACCAGTAATTTTATCTTTGAGTCATACTCATCAATTCATCACTTACTGCTGTTCCTAAAGACTTGGCTTTAATAAAATCCTGTTGAGCCTCCTTATATTTATTTTTCATTAATAGTGCTAAACCTCTTAAATAGTAAAGCCTTCCTTGATTAACATTCTTGGCTAATAGTGAATTGTAAATATAAATACAAGAATCATAATTGGCTTTCTTATAATATACCACACCAATATTTATTCTTGCATCCTGATGATTGGGATCTATCTTCAAAATCTTATTAAAACCAAATAAAGCTTCATCATGCCTATTAAAAATATCAGTAAGTAAAACAGCCCTCTGCCACAATGCGTCAGTATAATTAGAGTCTATCTGTAACGCATTAGTAAAATCAGCTAGCGCACTTTCATATAATGCAACTGCAGGAGTTGATTTAGCCAAACCTCTCAAATAAAACAATCTTGAGGAACTTGGACCCTTTAAAAAAGCAATATTAAATGCATTTAAGGCCGAATCATTTCGTCCGGCTTTATACCAAATCACTCCAATATCTGTAGATAAACTTTGACTAACATTTTTTGATGCCCACAATTGTGAAATATCTAATTGCAAATCACTTAGAATGTTTAAGTGTGTTGCATTCAAATATGCTCTTTTAATAAGAAAAGTGTTTTCCATATCAGCAGCACTTGTTCCTTTAGCATTTTTAGCTGCTTGGCCAAAATATTCATAGGCTTTCATATAGTCTCCTTTACTTTCATATATATCCCCAGCTGAGCCATAGGCACGCCAATAATCAGGATAGGTATGAATAATATCCGTCCAAAAAGAAAGACTATTATTCCAAACTTTTATACGTTGATGTGTCAGAAAACCAAACAATATAAAAATCGTAAGCAAAAAATATATAATAGGATTACCATATTTTTTAAATAACTCTTCTGAATAAACACCTATAATCAAAAATAATCCCAAATAGGCAACATAGGTATATCGCTCTGCAATAAGAGCATCACCAACGGGTGCAAACTTTAATAGTAAAAATATATTTACTAAGAAAAAAAACCATCCAAAAATAATTTCCTTATTTGTTTTAATTTTTTTCCAAAAAATATAGAAACAAGCAAAAACAATTATCGGACTAAGATAAGCCAAAAAAGCAGTAAAACCCTTAAGTAATGGATAGGGATGAACACCTGATAATCCTGTAGGAACAATTGCTTTAAATATATAAATGACCAAACTATAGAATCCGAAAAATAAATTACTAATACCTGAGATTGGAGCTGTGCTCATGGCCTGTTTTGACTCCTGTGCGTATACTGCAACGATACCGAAAATTAAAGATAATATAAAAAATGGTAATTTTTCAAGCAGCAAAGCAAAATTAAATTTACGATTCCTAATATAATCAATAGCCAAAAGTATAATAGGTAGCGTTACTGCCTGCCCTTTAGAGAACAATGAAAAAATAAATAATAAAATTGAAATAACATACACTGATGCTTTTCTATTATTTAAAAACTTTATATAAGCTATTGCAGATGCAAAAAAGAATAGGGTATATAAAAGATCCTTACGTTCAGATATCCATGCAACAGACTCAACGTGCATAGGGTGAATTGCAAAAAGTGTAGAAACAATTACTGTAGGAATAATACGATTATTTAGTAATAACAAGATAAAATAAAACACCAAAGAAGTATTTATTAAATGTAAAAAAATACTTACTGCATGATAACCAAATGCCGAGAGACCGAAAAATTTATACTCAATTGAATAACTCAACATTGTTAAAGGATGATAATTAGCCATCCAATAGGTACTAAAAATCGCTTTCAAATCCAAGCCAACTTTAAAAGGGTTTTCATTTACATAACCTAAATCATCCCAGTTAATGAGCTCTCCTTTAAAAGAAGGAAAATAAACGATCAAGCTAATCAATAAAATTGGCAATAAATAAACCCAAACTTGTTGATTAGTAAATTCAACTGAACTTGGTTTAATAACAGTGGGTTTCTTACTTTTTTCGTGTTTCATAAAGTAAATTTACAGAATACCTACAATATGATAATGAATGAATCGATAAAAATGACGAATTATTGTTATTTTTGATCTTACACAAAAATAAGAATGGTCGCAAAAAAGAAAATATCAGTGTTAACAACAAGTAAAATTGCAAAATCAAATACGCATCCCGCTTTATATCCTGCAATTATAAGCATGCTCTTTTTTGTTGCAACACTAATAGGTATTATTAAACATGAATGCTGGCGCGATGAACTTCAAGCTTGGCTTTTAGCAATAAATAGTAATAACATTCCTGATTTACTGAAAAATGCAACTTATGAAGGGCATCCAATCTTATGGCACTCTATGCTTTGGATTATTGCAAAATTTTCTCATCAGTTATTAGCAATGCAGTTGTTACATATACTAATAGCAACATCAACCGTTTTCCTTATTAACCGTTATGCGCCATTTAAACTATATCAAAAAATAATAATCTCATTCGGATATTTCTTTTTCTATGAATATGCTATCTTAAGTAGATCTTACGCACTGGGAGTTTTTCTTGTCATCGTTTTTTGTGTTATTTATAAAAATAATTCAAAGAGGCTTTTATTCGCAGGTGTAATTCTAGCTCTTCTTGCAAATACCAGTATTTATGGACTTGGCATATCTATAGCCCTGGCTATTTTTATTTTAACCGAACAATTACTTACTATAAATAATAAACAGTTTAACAAATCCATAATACCATCATTTCTTATTGCAGCGAGCATTGCAGCTATCGGAATGATTTTGGCCTATTGGCAAATTAAACCAGAACCTGATATCAACCTACCTCTTAGCTTTCCAAATGGATTTGAATTAAATCGATTTCTAACTATTTCTGCAGACATTATTACATCATATTTTCCTATTCCTAAAATGCACCTTTATGAATGGTGGAACACTAAAGCATTGTGGAATGAACCCTATCCTTCCGATCCTAATTTACCATTTTTAGCAATGGCTTCATTTCTGCTAGTCTCAATATTTTCAATGCAATTACTACGAAAACCTGCCGCACTAGTTTTGTATTTATTAGGTACAGCATCTGCATTCTTAATATTATATCTAACTTTTATTTTCCATTTTCAACGATTTGCTGGGCACCTATTTATAGTCTTATTTGCATCACAATGGTTATTTGATAAAGCCCAAGCCTTATCAACAAAATTAGCCCTTATTGATAAAACAAGTTTTGCAACAAAAATCGCATCGGCTATTTTTATCATTATTATTTTTACACAACTTATAAGTGGCTTATTTGCTTGGAATGCTGACCGAACACAAACTTTTTCGAACTTAGAGAGGGCTGGTGAATATATTGCAAAAAACTACAAAAATGAAAAAATGATTTTTGGAAGTATTGACTATACCGTTTCGCCACTTTCACTTTTTATTAACAGACCCGTGTATTGCCCTGAACGTAAAGACTCAGTGACGTATATGATATGGGATAAGAAGAAAAAATGGGAATTTACCTTGCAAGAATGTTTAGCAGATGCTATTTATCAAACAAATGAGTTAGGAAGTATTCTGATGGTTTTAAGCTATCCGCTTTCTGAGAGCAATACAGGTAAGCCTTTTACATCAGGCAATTTAACTCTCGGCATACGAATGGTATTAATAAAACAATTTGATCATCGTGTCATTTGTAAAGATGAAAAATATTATTTCTACCATCTGCAAAAAGAATTGCAATGAATGAGATAAGAATTGATAAATGGCTTTGGACCATGCGCATCTACAAAACGAGAACGCAAGCATCAGAGGCTTGTATAAAAGGTCGTATATGCATTAGCGATACTGACTGCAAGGCAAGCCGATTGGTTCGCATAGGCGATGTAATTGATGTAAGAAAACCACCTTATTCATACAGCTACAAGGTAAAACAAATTTCAGAAAACCGCCTTTCTGCAAAAATGATTACTGATTTTATAGATGACTTATCGGATATTTCACACAACGAAAAAATATATCTGAACAGTCAAAATAAATTTGTAACACGTGAAGTTGGAACTGGACGCCCTACAAAGAAAGAAAGAAGAACAATTGATAATTGGATTAGTGATTCAAAATAAAATACATTATGATTATAGCACAACAAAAAAAGAAGAATAATATTGCTGAGTATATTCTTTATATGTTCCAAATTGAAGATATGATAAGAGGATATGATTTTGATTTGAAAAAAATTGAAACAAACATAATACATAAGTTTGAACAGCCCGTAGGAATTATAGAAGAGATGTCAGTTTGGTATGGAGACCTTATTGAAAAAATGCAAAAAGAAGGTTTAAAAAAGAAAAACCATCTTTCATTCTTAAATGAAATAATGGATATACTTTTTCAATTACAGGAGGAATTATTAAAAGATACTGATGAATTAAAATTTATTGAACAATATAAAATAACTAAACCAAACATCGATATGTTAAGAACAAAGTCATCCTATGCCGGTGATAATGAAATTGTATTATGTATGGATGGCCTATATGGTTTCCTTTTACTTCGCTTACAAGGAAAAGAAGTGAGCCAAGAAACAGTTGAGGGAATTTCTTCAATAAGTAGCCTAATAGTTATGCTCACAAAAAAATATCACGAAAGGCATTAATTTATTTTTTTGTTAAACAACTAATGACTTCCCCTATATAAAAACGATGAAAATCTTTTGTTGGATAAATCTTGTTTGGGATATCACTATCCATAAAATTTAATGACTTAATATCATCGGAATATAGTTTCTTACACTCTATTATTAACGATGCTTGCTCATAGTAGATATTACCACGCTCTGTTTCAATCGGTATTAAGCCAGTTTCTTTTATTTTATCTTTCTCTTTACCTGAATTTTTACCACAATAATTTAGCATATTGCGGTGCTCCTCATCAAAGAAACAAAGGGTAAAAAAATCGTTCGAATTAGCAAAATCAAATGTATGTCGTACGGGTCTTATAAAAATTGTTACAACAGGCTTAAACCATAAAACACCCATACTTCCCCAGCTAGCTGTCATCGTATTGAATGATTCCTTATTCCCCGCAGTAATAAGCATCAATTGCTTGCCTATCCGATTAAAAACAACATCGGTTAATTCTATATCAATCTCTGAAAATACCATTACATTTTATTTAGCAAAACAACGGCATAACATGCAATTCCATCTTCAGTACCTACAAAGCCTAACTTTTCAGTAGTTGTAGCTTTAATTGAAACCTCAGCAATAGTTACTTTAAGAATTGGAGCTAATGTAGCTTGCATTAAAGGTATATGATCTTTTACTTTCGGTTTTTGCAAACAAATGGTGGCATCCATATTTATCAAAGAAAACCCATGTTGAGAAATAAAGTCAACCGTTCTTTGAAGCAATATTTTACTATCAATATTTTTAAACTCTCCTGAGGTGTCTGGGAAATGAAAGCCAATATCTCTTAATCCAGCTGCACCGAGCAATGCGTCGCAAATCGCATGAATCAATGCATCACCATCTGAATGTGCAATAGTACCTTTGTAATGCTCTAATTTTATTCCACCCAACCACAAGTCTTCTCCGCTGGCTAATTGATGCACATCATACCCAAACCCAATTCGTATATTCATAATTACTTCTTATAGGGATTGCTACCTTTCTTTGACTGCATTGCTGCCATATCCATAATAATTGTAAATCGTACTGTATTAGCCAATGGATTATTATTATAGTACACTGGAATTAAATAAGCAAAATCAATTCCTATAACATTAAGTTTTAAGCCCATACCAACAGTAAAATACTTGCGATTGCCCTTACGAACATTCTCATGAAAATACCCTCCTCTTATTGCAAATTGCTTATTGTACCAATATTCTGCTCCTAATGAATACATTATTTCTTGTATTTCTTCCGCAAAAATACTTCGTGTACCATCAGCACGTGTAATACCTGGGGCATCTGAAAAAGATTGTATCATCCCAACAGGTAAGGATACTTTAGGATCTTTACCATGCTTAACAACAAGATCACCTCCCGAAATAGTATCCCCTTCAGAAGTAACATCACCAATAGAATAATACTCTGGAGATGTTGGAACCAAAAGTTTATTAAAATCGGCGATAAAAGTTATTGAATTATATTGGTCAAGATAAGTTGTAAATGCAGCTCCTAATCGCATATTTATTGGGATAAACTCATTTGTTTCCTCTGTATATCCAATTTTGGTTCCTATATTTGAAATATTTAAACCAATAGCTAAATCCGCATCTTTATCTGAAATTTCAATCTTAGTTTTATAATAAGCTGACACATCGGCGGCATAAGAAGTGCCTGGTTTAGATTCCGAGTCTCCAATATAGCCTCCACCGGTTAAGTCGCTTCGTATAAATCTAAATGCGAGACTACCTGCAATCTTATTTGAAAATTTTCTAGCATAGGCTGCGTCAAGAGAGAATTCATTAGGCGTATGTTGCCCAGTATAATCGCCAAACTTATTGGTAAATATAATTTCGCCTAAAGAGAAATAGCGGAGGGATGCTGCAATCACCTGTTGATCATCCAATCTTTTATATCCAGATAAATATCCCAGATAAATATCATCTACCAAATTCCTTAGCCAAGGAGTAAAGGAAACAGCAAGTCCCATATCATTCTCAACAAATGCATATTTTGAAGGATTCCAAAACATAGAATTTGCATCTGGTGACGTTGCAACACCTGCATCCCCTAAGGCACCTGCTCTTGAGTCGGGCGATATCGTTAAAAAAGGAACCGCAGTCTGTACTGGATTATTATCTCGCTCCTTGTCCTGCCCTATAAGTGAGCCAGGATCATTAAGCCCATTTTGGGCTTTCACATTCAAACTTAATACTAAAAATAATGATGTAAAAACAAGTGTGATTTTTTTTAAATTTGACACAAAACGTTTTTTTAAAGGTTATTAAATTATCTCAATATTACTAATTTCTCGAGTTGTTCAATAGTTTCACCTTTAGGGGACTTAACTTTTAATTTATATAAATAAACGCCCCTACCAATACGATCTCCAAAATCATCGCGTCCGTCCCAAACAATAGGCCCAACACGATTACCAAGGCTAAATATATCTTGTCTTACTGTATATACAAGTTTTCCGCTTACCGTAAATATTTGTATTAAAACCTCAAGAGTAGAATTTAATTGGTTATGCTCAAAATAAAATCCCGTATTTGTGGTAAATGGATTAGGATAATTAAGTAAATGTTTTATTGTAAATTTTTCTGAATTTGCTACAACAAAATCAATCGTTAATTCGGAACTGTTATTATACACATCCCAAGCGGTAAGGCTTAATTGATGATTTCCTTCTTTTAGATTAGCAAGAAGATAATCAAGTTGCCCGCTCTTATAACTATCCATATCAGAAATATAATAATCATTTAGCACAATTTTACCAGTAACATTATTATCTATAACGGCAGAGATATCATGACCAATTCCGTTCCCCACGGTATTTATACCGCTCTCATCAGCAAGAAATGAAAGTAAACGAGGGCTTTCATTTGTGATCCCACCTGGTACAAAACCTCTATCATTAAAAAACAGCTCTATCTCTGGCCCTTCCGTGTCATCATAATATGAATCAGCGGTACCGCCTATTATAAAATTCTTATAACTTCCCTGATAATCTTTGGTGGCACTCATGGCATAATAACTGATTTTACCAAAGCCATAATTATAAGCTATATCTTTAGGTACAATAAAAGAGAAGGAAAATAAACCATTTGTTACCGATGCTTTCCCTTTATATAAAACATTGTTACGCGAATTATATTCAAACACAGAGCCACCATCATTTGCTAAGGTCTTTACAGTTGATTCTTTATCATATACCGTTGGATAAACTACTCCGTTAAAATTATTCAACAGAACTCCATTGCGATCACGAAGCGCACCTGAAATAGTAATTTTGGCTAATGCTTTAAGAGTATCTGGAATTATATTTATGTTAATACCATTAATATTTGTAGTCTCAACTGTTGAATCAGGTATAGCTAGCATTAATGCAGGATCTCCCAATAATGAAAAATTTAGTTTATTATCACTACTTCCTGCATCATTTTTCATAAGCCTCAATAAATCACCTAAGCGATAATGTTCACCATTCGTATTTCGCTCAAAAGCAAATTTATAAAAACTATTATTTAAAATAAAATTTAATGTAGCATACACCAAACGTGTAGTTGATAATAGAGCAATACCTCCGCCTTTATTGTTTAACAGAATATACTCTCCTGCTGAACTTCTTTTATAATCATCCCAACGGCTAACCTCGCAAGAAGCGGTAATAAAAAGAGGCAATTTGCTATAGTTGTCCCAGCTTAATATTTGACTAATTCCAACAATTCCTTCATGAGCTAAACCAAGTTCACCACCATGTCCTGTATAATTAATAATTAATGCACCATTTTTAACTCGGTTATTAATTGCATTTACTGCCTCCGGATAACTTTGACCAACTGGAGATGATACCTGCTTGTATGCATCAAGATAAATCTTTGAGATATTGAATTCAGGATACGTTGTATCAATAAAAACAGCTAAGCGATTTGCATCTGTCATATGTAAATTATTATCCTCATCATCACCAATAAAACACAACATATTTCTCCAATCACCCATAGTTGATTTTGAAACATAGCTCTTAATTTTATCTATAATCACTTTCGCTTCAACACCGCTTCGTACAGGTAATCGACCCACACCAATATCGAGCAAACCCGTACTGCCTCCTTCATTGTCATCTAATAAAGCATAAAAATCATCCGTAGTAAATGAGGATGTTTCACTTAATGAATTACCTGACTGATATGTTGGAATGAGATTCGAATTTTGTTCACTAAGGGTTTTGTTGTCATACGAACCATCTCCAAATAGCATAAGATAACGAGGCATTTCAGATGGAGTTGTATATCTATCATAAAACATCTTCATCATATTGCGAATTGCTCCAGCATCAGTAGCACCTGATGAATATTCATTATATACTTGTGATGTAGTAACAACAAGAACATTCATATTGTCATTATCCCGATGCAACTGAGCTAACTCCTCTGCATAAGGCAACAACTTATCATTTACAACAATAATATAATCCTGATGCCCTTGGCCATGTATATTCTGATTAGCAACCACCCCAACATCTGACGAACCTATAATAATAGGGCTCAATGAAATTGAATTCGAATTAAAAACGACGTAATTCTTTAAAGAATCGGTCTTCGCTTTAAAAGTAAGTACACTTCCTGAAAGCTGCGTTGTTATTATTTTAGGAGAGATACTATTACTTACATCCCACACATGAGTTAATCCATCGCATTGCGATATATTAAATAACCCGATATTACCCCATCCTCTAGACTTTTGATCACTAAACAAGACCTGTTCCTCAATAAGACTAAGATCACGTCTAACATTAAGCATTATATAATCAAGCCAGGCACTTGCTGATGGGTCTGTGTTTGTAAAATTTATATTTACACTAACATTAGGAGCATTAGGAGTGAAATTCACCCTGCTACCAGCTGGGAAAGCGTAAGTATAACCAGAGACCGATGATGTATAAAGCATGATAGTAGGTGCACCTGGAACTGATATTGAAAAGGAACTTGTTTGAGTTGATTTAGCAATAACACGGCTAATTATTTTAGATGGCTCATCTGTTCGAATACCAGGTATATTATAAGATATGGTATAAGGAAGTAGATCGTCAATTCGTTCATAAAACTCACGCCCACTTCGTATCAAGTTCTCATTATTCAATTCATGCAAAACAAGATAATCATAAACAGTTACATTATGTGTTTCAGGATCTGTTACCAATGGAGCTGTTATTGGAGTTTTCGCAGTACTCCCTCCCGACGTTATAAAATAATAAGATGCATCAGAATAACTATGCTGCTGATGATAATAATATTGCTGAATTGTATCATATATATATTGTATTGGTCCCTTTCCATAAAAAAGAATATAATCACCAGCATTAAAAACGCCATCTCCTCCTTTATTCATATAAATCGATAATTCAGGAAGATCATCGTAATGTGGTATAGAATTGTACTCAGGCAACATTCCTCCAAAGCCATGAATACGAATCGTGGCAGGATCAGAAACCCCAATACTAACTAATTGCTCATAAGTAAGTTTATATATACCATCCTTCAAAATTTTAATTTTATACCAAGAACCAGATGCCAATGCAGATTGAGTTGCAGTTGATTTTAAGGGGGATTCACTCTTCTTAAGATTTGTTTGAATAGTTGATAGTTGAATGGTAAATGAGCGTAAGCGGCTAATTTTTCCTGTAAGCTCATCTCGTATTAGTGGAATAAACGAAAGCATAATAACAGGGCTCTTTCTATCATAATTAATAGAAGGTGTAAAATTCAGAACAGTTGGTATTTTATCGAGATGTGAAATGTTCTTTAAATCATTATCCGTTAATTGTTCATATTTCAAATTAACAATTTGTACTGACGAATTTTCTGAATTTACAGGTATTAACTCATAATAATAAGGAAGAAATGTTTCTTGATTATTATAAACAGCCCCTCTAAAGGATAAAGCATACTTTAAACGACTGGATGAATTATCAGAACGAATATTTTCATTATAAGCAAGTACTCCTTCCCACGATAGAACTCGTGAAAATGATTGCTGAGAGAAAATACTCACAGGTATCAATAATAATATAGTAATGATTAAATAACGCATTGTTTATTCTAAAGGCAAAATAACAAAAAATATACTTTAATATTTTAAATTTGTAATATTAACGGATCAACCATAATTATATTGTAGGATCAATGTCTTCAAGTCAAATAAAAAAAAACATCATCATCCTGATAATCAGTACTTGTAGCACACTATTGATGTCTCAAGATATTGGTTTTTCTCAGTTTTATATGAGCCGCATGTATTTAAATCCAGCCTTTGTTGGTGCTAATGAGCGTGTTAATTTTTTCTCAAACTATAGAAATCAATGGCCTGATATAGAAGCTGCTTATACTAGTTATAGCATTGCTTGGGATCAACCTATGGAATCGGTTCATGGAGGAATTGGCGGTTTCATTATGAATGATCGTCAGGCGGGTGGCACATTTAATTCCATTACTGCAAATCTGGCATATGCATATCCTTTAAAACTCACTAAATATTCTTTCATTCGTTCTGGTTTACAGGTTGGTGCTGGTCAAAACAGCCTAAAGAGTAATAAGTTAACCTTTTCTGATATGTTTAACCAAAGTACAAAAGAATTTAGTAATGCTAGTTCTGAGTCATTTGGAAATCGAAATACACTTTACCCTGACTTTGCCTTAGGGGTACTCTGGGACTATTGGGATCATATGCATAATAGCAGTTATTCCATGGGAGTCTCTGCACATCATTTACTTAAGCCTAAAATAACGGATAACACAAAACTTCCTCGAATATACACAGTACACCTATCAAGTAACTTCCCAATTGCTTATAATCGCTTAGGTGTTGAGGAAATACGTATGTACCCAGCAATTAGTGCCGATTATCAAAATGGGTTTAATCGAATAAATTATTTTTGCCAACTAATTATGGAAAAATATATGCTTGGGGTCGGATTAAGACATAATATTGATTTTCAATTAAATACCTTTGTTTTTTGCTTTGGTATTATACGAAATGATTATGTATTTAGCTATACATATGATCTAACACCATCAAATAAAGATATATTTTTATCTAAATTTGGAGCCCATGAAGTAACTTTTTTATTAAATTTACGGTATAAAGGCAAGAAGCCGACAATAAAATTCTCGCGCTACTAATAAGAATTATAGAAATATTTATTTTATATTTGTCAAAAAACACATTTTGCCATGAATTTTAAAAACTTTTCAATCTTAGCAATTCTGACAGCCATGCTAGTGTCATGCAGTAGCAATAGTCAGGTATCACAAACCACAGGATGGGATTATAATAGTCCTGATAATGGTGGTTTTGAAGTTGTTCTTGATTTCGAACAGCAAACAGGTCCTGGACTTGTTTTTGTTGAAGGTGGTACCTATGTAATGGGGAGATCAGAACAAGATGTAGTATACGATTGGAATAACGTAGCTAGAAGAGTTACAGTTACTTCATTCTATATGGATGAAACGGAAGTTCGCAATGTCGATTATCGCGAGTACCTTCATTGGATTAGAAGGGTATTTGTAGATTATCCAGAAGTATTTAAAAGAGCACTGCCTGATACTTTAGTATGGCGTGATCCAATGGCTTATAACGAGCCTTATGTTGAGTATTATTTTAGACATCCTGCTTATAATGACTATCCATTAGTAGGCGTGAGTTGGTTACAAGCCAAAGACTACTCTGACTGGCGTTCAGACCGTGTAAACGAAAACATACTCATTCAAAGAGGAATTCTTCAGATGGATGTAAACCAAGTTGGTGAAAACAACTTTAACACCGATGCTTATTTGGCTGGTCAATATGAAGGTCTTGTAAAACAGAATCTTCCTAGCTTGCAACCAGGTAAAGAAGAAAGACGAGTTGAAATGTCAGATGGTATCCTTCTTCCAAAATATCGTCTCCCTACCGAGGCTGAATGGGAATTTGCTGCCTCTTCACTTATCGGAAATAGCTTTGAAGAAAGAACTTTTGAGCAACGTATTTATCCTTGGAATGGACATAACGTTCGTAATGATAGCAAGTCTGATTTGGGTCGTATGAGAGCTAATTTTGTTAGAGGTAAAGGTGACTATATGGGGCTTGCTGGTAATTTAAATGACAATGCTGCTCCTACTGCTCCCGTTAAATCTTATTGGCCAAATGACTATGGCTTATTTAACATGGCAGGAAACGTAAGTGAATGGTGTATGGATGTTTACAGATCTCTTTCATTAGAAGATGTAAATGAATTTAGAGCATTTAGAGGAAATGTATTCCAAAAACTAACATTGGACGAAGAAGGCAATATTGCTCCTAAAGACAGCTTGGGTCGCTTAAAACTCGAAAATGTTACCGAAGAAGACGTTGTAGGTCGCGATAATTATAGCAAAGCTGACTATAAGAATTTTAATGATGGCGATTTTGAATCAAGCGCATTCTATACCGATGATTCATACAAGGAAAAACCTGAATCGCAACGTATGTACTCTCAAAATGTTGAAGAGTCAGATATCTCTTCTTTAATAAATGATAGAGTACGTGTTTATAAAGGAGGATCATGGTTAGATAGAGCATATTATTTAAGCCCTGGTACACGTCGCTTCCTACAAGAAGACAAATCAAGAGTTGACATTGGTTTCCGATGTGCAATGACTAGAGTAGGCGCTCCAATAGGAAACTAACAAAATGTATTAATTATATAAAACCTCATTAGTTTCTAATGAGGTTTTTTTATTTGATGTATTAAATGAATATAGAACAACTATACCAGCTTTATCTTAAGTATCCTGCAATTTCAACAGATACTCGAAAAATAACACCTAAAAGCCTTTTTTTTGCACTCAAAGGAGATCATTATGACGCAAATCAATTTGCTGAACAAGCCCTTGAACTCGGTGCAGCAAGTGTTATTGTAGATGATTTATCGGTAATTAAAAACTATCAATATGTGTTGGTGGAAAACTGTTTGCAAAGCTTACAAGAGCTCGCAAAATATCACCGTACACAAATGCCTGCCAAAATTATTGGATTAACAGGCACTAATGGAAAAACTACAACAAAAGAACTTATCGCATCGGTTTTAAGGGAAAGCTTTAATGTACATTATACTCAAGGTAATTTAAATAATCACATTGGGGTTCCACTTACTTTATTGCAAATAACAAAGAATCACGATTTTGGTATTATTGAAATGGGTGCAAATCATATTGGCGAAATTGCTACATTATGCAATATGGTTTTACCTGATTTTGGCTTAATAAGCAATATAGGTAAAGCGCACATTGAGGGTTTTGGTTCATTTGAAGGAGTAATAAAAGCAAAGAGTGAATTATATGCTAGCCTATCCGAAAGAAAATGCAAGGCTTTTGTAAATGCTGAGAATTCTCTTCTTATGGATTTATGTAATTCATTTAATCTTGAACAAATAAAATATGGAAATAATTCAGATTGTTTTCTAAATGCAGCACTTTCTGATAGTGATACATACTTAAATCTAATTTTAAATACAAACGAAGAAGATAAACAAATATCGATATCAACTAAATTAGTTGGAGGGTATAATCTTGAAAACGCAATGGCCGCATGCACAATTGGACGATATTTTGGCATTAACGACAAACAAATTAAACATGCACTAGAAAATTATGAGCCCGCTAATAATCGTTCTCAATTAATGAAAACTGCTATAAATCAATTAGTACTTGATTTATACAACGCTAATCCTTCAAGCATGCATGCTTCAATAAGCAATTTTATAAAAACAGATAATCAAAATCGAGTACTAATTTTAGGCGATATGCTTGAACTTGGCGATACTAGTAATGATGAACATAAAGCTATATTGAAACTTCTGCAAAGTAAGAATATATCTCAAATTTTTTTAGTGGGTACGTTTTTTAGTAAAGCATCTGAAGAGCTGTCAACGAATTTTAATTCATTTAAAGATGTATTAGCATTAAACGACTATTTGAGTACACATAAAATAATTGGAAAAACAATATTATTAAAAGGATCAAGGGGCATTAAATTAGAAACACTCATTCCTTCACTATAAACTATGTTAAATCAGAGAAGTTTTTTTGCTTCTTAATAAAATACCTATAAACAATTGAAGCATTAAATAATCCGGCATTTATTATTTTCTGTTTTTGTAATGTTCTTCGCTTTAAATAATACTCACGGAAATGCTGAAGAAAATAGATGTGTGCCCTATTAATAGCAAAGGCAGAAGAAAATTTTAATGCTACGGCATATTTTATCCATGCAACAAAATCTAATAAAAAACGAATAGAAATATACCAAAAAACAAATTTAGAGGGATGATTTTTGAATACAGTCAATAGACTATTTCTAAAATTCAAATAAGTCTTTTTGGGATTATCATAAGAAAGTGTTCCTCCACCCTCGTGATACACATGAACATTACCAAAACACATAAGCTTATGCCCTCCATTTCTAATTCGCCAACAGAGATCAATTTCTTCCATGTGTGCAAAATAATTCTCATCAAACCCTTCAAAAAGATTAAATATTTCTGATTTAATAAACATACAAGCTCCAGAAACCCACATTACATCGCTATTCTTATCATATTGTCCCTTATCCTCTTCTACAGTTGAAAAAATACGACCCTTGCAAAAAGGGTATCCAAGGTAATCGACATATCCACCTGCAGCACCCGCATATTCAAAAAAATTCGTTTTATACCAAGATCTTATTTTTGGCATTGCAGCCACACAAGACTCATTTTTCATTTCCTGAATCATTCTAGGTATCCATGATTCAGTAACTTCAACATCCGAATTCAACAAAACATAATACTCTGCATCAACAAGTTTCAATGCATGATTATAACCACTAGCAAAGCCATAGTTTTTATCAAGACGCACAATTTTTATATCAGGATAATTAGTGCTTACATAAGCAATAGAGTTATCGGTACTGCCATTATCTGCAAGCACAATATCAACCATTGGGTCGGTAGAGTATTTAACAACAGAGGGTAAAAACTGCATTAAATGTTTAACTCCATTCCAATTCAATATAACAACGGCAACTTTTTTCATGGTTTTTCAATTTTCCGTTTTCTTTTCCATCTACGGTGTGTCCATAACCAGAACTCAGGTCTTTCTTGAATTTTCTTTTCAAGTAAGCGAACATGTTTTTCAGTTATTTCATATTCTTTTAATTCTTTTGGATTCTCACAAAGAGTAATAACGTCAACTTCATAATAGCCACGTGAAATTTTCTGCATATCAAAATAAACCACAATCATATTAAACTTAACAGCCAAATGCTCTATCCCAAGGTACACCGAGGTATCTTGATTTAAAAAATTCATCCAATAACAATGTTCCGTTTTATGAGGCGATTGATCTGCAATAAATCCAGGTGCAATAGGTTTACCTTCATTATTCATAGTAATGAGTTCTCGCAATACATTCGCCATTTCAACAGGTTTACCACCAAACCGTGAACGAATTTTACTCATTAACTCATCCATTCGTTTATTACTAAGTCTTTTAAAAATACTATATACGGGATACTTCACAATTAAAGACATCGCTGTATTCCATTCCCAATTACCATAATGAGCTAAAATTGCTGCTAAATGACGACCCTGATCGTAGTATTGATTTATCACTTCAGGATTTTTCACTTTCCAATGCTTTCGCATTGTTTTTTCACTCATGGTATTTAATTTAATAACTTCAAAAACCAAATCACAGAAATGACGGTAGAATTTTCGTGCAATATCATTTATTTCACTCTCGCTTTTTTCAGGAAAACTATTTCTAAGATTATTTAAAACAACTTTTCGACGATATGGTAAAACATACCACACTATCAAAAATAGCATATCAGAGAATATAAAAAGTATTCGTAATGGAAGCAGTGAAAACATCCAAACAATAGCATATAAAAAAGTGAAAAGAAAAGATTGCATATTAAACTACAAATTAATTAGCTTGAAGCATTCTATTAAAAAATTATTTATTCATAAATTTTGCAACAGCATTTAAAAAATTGGTGTGAGCAGCACCGTTAGTTGAAACAATTTCTCGTCCAAAAACAAAATCATTCCCGCCTTTAAAATCGGAACTTTTACCACCAGCTTGTTGAATTATAAATGCTCCTCCTGCAACATCCCACGGATTAAGGTTATACTCATAAAATGCATCAAATCGTCCACAAGCAACATAAGCTAAATCGGTAGCTGCGGAGCCTAACCGACGAACACCTGGTGAATACTTAAAAAAATAGTCTAGTGATTGCATAAATTCGTCCATTCTACCAAAAGCATGATACGGAAATCCTGTAGCAATAAAAGTATCCTTTATCTCAACTACTTTTGACACATGAATTTCTTTTTTATTAAGAAAAGCTGCACTATTTTCCCATGCATAAAAACATTCATCTAAGGTAATTTCATACACAATACCAGCAATTAAATCGTCTCCTCTTTGCAAACCAATGCTAATAGCATAGGGCGGAAGACGATGAATGAAATTAGTAGTCCCATCTAAAGGATCAATAATCCATCGTAATTCATTGCCTGAATCGCTTATGGTCCCTTCCTCGGTTAAAAAACTGGCTTCCGGTAAAATTTTTGATAATCCATCCACCAATCGTTGCTCAGATCCTTTATCAACATGCGTTACAAAATCGTGCAAGCCTTTTGATTTTGCTTGATCTATAGTTATTAATGCAGATTCATTGCGAATAAATTTCCCTGTTTCAATTGCAACATACACAGCATCTAAACAAACTTTCTCCCAATTCATAATTAATCAATTAATTTAACAATCATATTCCCTTCATCAGAAATACCTAATAAATTTACACTTCTAATTTTTGTGCACAATTCAGAATTAGCTGGTATCTCAGCCTTAATGTAGTTTCTTGTAAAACCAAACATTTTATTATTTTCAATTTTTTTTTCAAATAAAACTTCATCACTACGACCAATATTATTTTGATAGAATACGTTTCTTTTACGTTTAGATAATGAAATTAATTCGCGACTTCTACTATCTCTAACTAAGGGATCCACCTTTTCAAGAAACTTAGCAGCGGCGGTATTTTCGCGTTCAGAATAATTAAATACATGAAGATACGAAATATCCACTTGCTTCAAGAAAGATAAAGTCTCTTCAAAATCAGAATTAGTTTCACCAGGAAAACCAACAATAACATCAGCCCCAATTGCTGCATTTGGCATATATTTGCGAATTGTCAATACTCTTTCAGCAAATAAACTTGTAGAATAACGACGATTCATTAATTTAAGAATGCGATCACAACCTGATTGTAAGGGAATATGAAAATGCTCCAGAAATTTATTATTTGATGCCATCCATTCAATCATTTCATTGTTAATCAAATTGGGTTCAATAGATGAAAGCCTAAACCTACGAATACCTTCAACCGTTGAAATTGATTTAATAAGTTCAGCAAGAGATTCACCAGTACTCTGTCCAAAATCACCAATATTAACTCCAGTTATAACAATCTCCTCAACTCCCTTTTGAGCGAGTTCATTTGTTTGAGATATTATATCCTGAATACTACTATTGCGACTTCGTCCGCGTGCAAAAGGGATCGTACAGTATGAACAAAAATAATCACATCCATCTTGAATTTTGAGAAATGAACGCGTACGCCCTTCAAACGAATAGGATGGCATAAATTCTTCCAATTCGTTCAGCTGGTCATTGGCTATTAACTTCCCTTTAGATTGATACTGATCCAGATATTCAAAAACATTGAATTTATCATTACTCCCAAGTATAATACTAACTCCTGGTATTTCCTCTATTGATTTTTTGTGCAATTGTGCATAACAACCTGTTACAATAACAATCGCTCCAGGAGCCATTCTTATTGCTTTTTTAATAGCTAATTTGCATTTTTTTTCAGCTTGACCTGTTACTGTACATGTATTAATGAGATATACGTCTGCTATCTGATCAAACTCTACTTGTTGGTATCCCCTATTGACAAAACCTCGAGCTAGTGTGCTCGTTTCAGAAAAGTTTAATTTGCACCCAAGTGTATAAAAAGCTATTTTTTTTGATGCTTCGTTCATCTAATTAAATAATATTCAAAGGTACACAATATGTTATTAATTTGAATCAAAAAAAAGAAAACATAACAAATAGTATGGTTATGAAGCTAAGGATTAATCTTTGTGAGGATGGCGGTGTCAAAGCAATTCGTAAGTAATTTTCTATTGGTCATGTTCAGAATAGGATGTATAAAGTCTGGTGCAATATCGCATAATGGCTCAACAACAAAACGTCTATTCGCTAAATGCGGGTGCGGAATTTGCAGGTTTTGGAAGTCAATGATCATAGATCCATAGTAAAGAATGTCAATATCTATTGGTCGCGACGTATAGAAATTCCCTTGCCTAACACGTCCCATCATTTTCTCAATATTTAATATTCTTAATAGTAAATCTGATGGAGATACGTTACAAGCAATCATTAACACTTGGTTAAGAAAATTGGAATCAGAAATGAATCCCCATGGTTCAGACTCATAAACTGCCGAAATACATCTTACCTCTCCTAATTCCTTGTTGATTAAAGACAAGGCGTGGTCTAACTGTTTTTTTCGATCGCCCATATTGCTTCCTATGGATAAATAAACTTCGGTCATATCACAAAATCTTATTGCACTAAGGTAAAAAAAGCTACCTTTATAAAGTATAAACTATTAATATTTTTTTATGAGCTTTATAAAAACACTTCTGACCACCATTCTTGGGGTTTTAATCTCTTTTTTTATAATTGGATTTTTAATGCTAATAATTATTTTAGCAATCGTTGCTGGGTCAACTGAAAAAAGTGTGCAAATCAATGATAATTCAGTTATGCATATCACTTTAGATTATCCAATTACAGATAGAACCTCTAATAACTTAATTAGTAATTTCAGTATGAATACACTTCAAGGGAAGGTAAATCTTGGCTTGAATGATCTTTTAAAGAACATACAAGATGCATCAAGAGATCCGAAAATTAGGGGAATTTATTTAGATGCTGGTATTGTAATTGCCTCCTACCCTACTATTGATGAGATACGTGAAGGTTTAATTGAATTTAAAAAAAGCGGTAAATTTATTCTAGCCTATGCCGACAATTATACTCAACAAGGTTATTTTCTTGCTTCTGTGGCAGATAGCATATTTTTAAATCCACGTGGCTTATTATTTTTTAATGGATTAAATAGCGAATCCATGTTCATCTCGCGATTACTAAAAAAGGCAGGTATTTCAATGCAAGTATTTAAGGGATCTGATAATAAATACAAATCAGCAATAGAATTCTTTACCGAAGAAAAAATGACTGAAGAATCAGCAGGACAAAGATCAAAATACATACAATCAGCATGGAGCTACCTGCTCACAAAGATTTCTGAAACCAGAAATATTTCTATTGACAGCTTAGATCAGTTAGCCGATAGTTTAAGTCTTGAACCAAATGAGAAATTAGTTTCCAAAAAACTAATTGATGGGTATCGTTATAAAGATCAAATAATAAACAATTTACATAAACTAACCGGAAGGGTACTTTCAGATAAAATTGAAATTATAAGCATTCATGAATACACTAATAATAAAATAGAGTTAGCAAAAGCCCCAAACAAAATAGCTGTAATTTTTGCAGAAGGAGAAATGGTCCCTGGTGAATCCTCTGATGGCAATATGGGTTCAGAAACCATATCACAAATATTACGAGACATACGAAATGACAGCAGTATAAAAGCAGCAGTACTTCGTATTAATAGCGGAGGAGGCAGCGCACAGGCAGCCGAAATTATTTGGCGTGAAGCAGCATTGCTTTCCAAAACAAAACCATTTATTGTATCAATGGGATCAGCTGCAGCATCGGGAGGCTATTATATTGCAGCTCCAGCACAATTTATTATGGCAAATTCAATGACTATTACGGGGTCTATTGGTGTTTTTGGATTAATTCCAAATATACAAGAACTGCTAAATGATAAATTGGGTATTACTTATGACGGAGTTAAAACAAATACCTATGCTGATATTTTTAATATGTCACGTCCGATGACCAGTGGCGAAAAAATAATCATGCAATCGAGCATTAACAATACTTATAAAACATTTGTTGAGCGCGTGGCACAAGGAAGAGGACTATCATCAAAATTAATTGATCAGATAGGAAGAGGACAAATATTTAGTGGAATAGATGCTATTGAAATTGGATTAGTTGATCAGATTGGAGGACTAAGCTCAGCGATTAAACAAGTTGCTGAGATGGCCAATGTAAAAAATTATGAGACGATAGAATATCCAAAAGAATTGACTTTACTTGAACAAGTTTTCAATACAACAGAAAATAAGATCAAACTTTCAATAATACGTTCCCAATTGCCTGCCGAATATATTGAATTTGAACGCATAAAAAATATCATGAAAGCCGACAAAATTCAAACCCGTATGGCTTTTGATGTGAATGCGAATTAAAAAATATTGTATTTTCGATTGATTACATATTTAGCAGAGATAGAAAAATCCTCTGTTTAAATAATTTTATCATCAATTACACAAGCATAATTGGCATTTAGTTGTGCTCTAACAATGAAAACAATCACTCATGTTTTATGAAATCGCACCAGACGAACTATCCAAAGAAGCTCCAGTGACTGATGACAGACAATTTATTTCTCCGTTTATTTTTAGATATCCTAATAATGCAAAGATGAGAGCTTCTTTAAACTCAATAATTAAATGTTCCGGTATAATAATTGCATGACGAGCTTTAGCACTAATTAATTCATGCAAAAAATCATTATATGCTCCCCCACCTGACAAAAAAATACCTTTGCCCATTGGGCTTCCCTCGACTGTAAGTGCAATTTGCATTGCAATATGTTCATATACAGTTCTTAGTTTATCTTCTATTTTTGCATCCACCTTGTTAATAATTGGTAGAAATTCTGAAGCAAGCCACTCCCTGCCTAGTGATTTAGGATACTGTTTCTGATAATACTCAAGTGAATTTAATTTATTTAGAACAAATGGGAGTACTTGGCCCGTTCGACCTAACTCACCATTACGATCTAACGGTTGGTCAATTAATTGCATCAAATGATTTATAACAATATTAACAGGACAAATATCGTAGGCAATTCTTTTCCCGTCTTGATTATAAGAGATATTTGCAAAGCCCCCTAAATTGAGACAGAAATCATAATCACCAAAAAGCATCTCATCACCAATAGGAACAAGGGGAGCTCCCTGCCCTCCAAGAGCCACATCACCTGTTCTGAAATCACTAACAACAGAAATCCCTGTTAAGGCTGAAATAACATTTCCATTGCCAATTTGCAATGTCACTCCTTTATCAGGTCGATGGAAAATGGTATGGCCATGGGAGGAAATTAAATCAACTTTTAAATTATGACGTGCAATAAAAGAATTCACAGCCTCAGCGGTAAATTTTGCATACTCACGGTCAAGCCATGTTAACTCCCAGCCACTTAATGTGTGAGCATTGGCCAAAGTTTTTTGCCATTCTGCTGTATATGGAAGCGTTTCGGCAGCAACAATATTATAATCTATTCGCTTCCCTTTTCGAATGAATTCACACAATGCTAGATCAAGCCCGTCAAGAGAAGTTCCTGACATAATGCCAAGCACATTTTTACATTCACTTTGTTTAATCATACTATATATTGGGTTTTTCGTTTCTAATAAAAAAATTTCATGTGATATACAGTTAAATTATCACGATCATCCGAAACAAATAAATCAAGATTATGCATTTTATCTTTACTCACTTTAGCATCAAATCTATAGCTGAGTAAATTCTCCTTTAGGTCATACTCAAATAATACCCATTGATTATCAATATAACCATTATATGCAGCAATTCCCGATAATTCATCTTTTATACGAAATCGCAATCTATTTTCCTTTGATAAATTTTTACCCTCATATATACCAAGTGGAATTACAATCGGAGAAACCGTATCAATACCCACCGAAAATTTTCCGAATTGAAGAAATTTTCCAGTTATTACATTACGCTTATAGTTTCCACCATAAGACATCATGGTATTCTCCGGAGAAATAGCAGCAATAAAAAGCTTGTTGCGCAATTCAGGTTTAAGCTCGAAATTTGTTTTAATTGACATTTGATAACTACGATGCAGAGGGACATTTTTATTATGTATTGCATACACTGGTGATAGACAACCAACACATGGAGTTTCGGATCTAAAGATTAAATCAGCATCTTTGTATAGAGCCCCTGATGGTATTGTCAAATTCATACCCTCTAAAGTTAAAGTGAAATTTTTATTCCACTTTACATTTATTGCTAATGAATCAAAAGGACAAGGATTAATTAAATTATGTTTTTTTCCAAATAATTCAAAATCTAAATAAGACTCATTACCATAAGTATCTTTTATTTTCAATAAAACAGTATCATTTACGTTGTTTGCAAAAGCGAGGATTCCGTTATTAAAAACATCTTTATAAATTGATAATTGATTATTGGGATCAATAAATATTTTTTGAATATAACGCTGATTTATCATTTTATCTTCATAATCAATGAAACTATTAACATAGCGCGATTCAGAATATGGCACCCTGTTTAATTCGAAATAAAAAACACGATTTGAGTCACGTAACATCTCAATTGAATATACACCACAGCGATTATTAGTTTCTGATAAATAATCATACGCTTCAATACCAATACCAACTTGACCATACACCACTAAAGGTTCTTTATTTTGTATTTGATACTTATTTCCAATTTTCTCAAGCGCCAAAATTACTTTTTTACATGAGCTCATTACCAAACTGGTATCATTCATTGGATAAATAGCTAGATTTAATAATTTAGGAGCGACATTATCTTTGATGTCATAACCGAACTGCATAACATTCAAGGGATCCTGCGTGCTCGTAATTCGCATTTCAAAATGAAGATGAGGACCGAAAGAATAGCCAGAATTTCCGGACAAAGCAATCACTTGACCCTTTTTTACTTGAAGGTCATTTGGTTTTAAAAAAATTTCAAAGGTGTGTGTCTCTTTTGAATACTGGTAGTTTTTAACGAAATCTGCAATAGTCCCTTTATATTCCTGAAGATGACCATAAACAGATGTATATCCATCTGGATGTTGAACAAATAGGGCATTACCATAACCTCCGGTACTAACTCTAATACGAGAAACGAAGCCATCATTAATACAATAAATATTTTTACCTGTTTCACCACCTGTCTTAAAATCTATCCCTAGATGAAAATGATCCGTTCGAAGCTCTCCGAAGGTTGCTGAAAGGAATAACTTATCATCAAGCGGTGCACAGTAACGATTAGTTTGAGCAGAAGTATTTACGATTGTAATTGTAAGAATCAATAACTCGAGCAAAAAGGTATTTAATTTTATTTTTTTCATCCAATAATATCTATTTTTTATAATTGAACCTATTCTGAAATATATGCATATAATTGGATTACATGCATATTTATCCAATCAAATGGTATTCTCATGTAAGTCTGTACATTAAAGTCGCTTAAAAACAGGATTTAAATGAGATTATAAAAGTATACTAATTTCACTTAGTGCTAATGGCCTCATTGTTTTTTTTGTGTTGCATAATGATATTTAAATTGTTAACTTTGTGAGAGCTAAAAGAAATATGAGTGATCATAACAATGAAATAATCAAGGACTTATCTCATAAGATTGAAAGTATTATTTCAATGTATGAGGGATTGAAAAAAGAACGGGTCAAATTGGAGATAAAAAACCTAGAATTAATCAATGAAATTGACAATCAAAAGATTAAGACCAAGTTATTAGAAGAAAAAATAAATAATTTAATGATAGCCAAGAATTTATCCGTTGGAGGAGAAAATTCAGACGAAGCAAAAAACAAATTATTAAAGTTAGTGCGGGAAATTGACAAATGTATTGCTCTACTAAACAGTTAAAAGGTAATAATGGAAGATAATAAACTGTCAATAAAAGTAAATGTAGCCGACAGATATTATCCTTTACGGATAGACAGGGAGGACGAGGAGAAAATTAGAAGAGCAGCTAAAATGATCAATGAGAAAGTGTTGCAATACAAGCAACATTATACAGATAAGGATACTCAAGATTTTTTAGCAATGGCGGCTTTACAATTTGTAACCAGATCCATTGAGGATGAGAATAAACAAGATATTACTGAAATGATGAAAAGCTTAAGCGATCTAAATGTTGAGCTTGGGCAATTTATTAAAACTGAAGAGTAAAAAAACGTTCTTTATAAAAATTTTACCCGCATTATTTCTTCAATCGTTTGGAAACTCGACATTAAAAACAATTGGGGTGCGTCTCATAGAGCGTAGGACAGGCCTCAGCCATTCGTGGCTCACATTCGTGTGACAGTGGAAGTTCGAAACAGTATGGCGTCTCCATCCATAATATTTTATGGAGTTTTCAAAGGCTGTGGTTAATGATGCGGGTTCTTTATTTGTATTTAACAGGATGCTATTAAATTAGCTTTTATAATTTATGTAATTTAAACTCAATATATAACTATAACTCATACTCTTATGAATTTACTTCAATCAATATCAGTGTTAACAACACCCTATATCATAGGTGCAGGAGCTTTCGTTATTGGTGCAATTCTATCTTATATTCTATGGAATTTCTTACTAAAAGGAAAAAAGGAAAACCTACTAAAAGAAGCCGAAATAAAGGCAGAGGCCACTAAAAATGAAAGAATACTGCAAGCCAAGGAAAAGTTTTTTCAGCTCAAAACAGAACACGAACAACACATTAATGAACGCAACAATAAAGTAGCTGTTGCTGAGAATAGAATTAAACAAAAAGAAACCGTTCTTACTCAAAAAATTGACGAGGCTGAGCGCAAGAAAAAGGAGATGGAAGTTGCAAAAGAAAATCTTCAGAACCAATTAGAAATTAACGAGCGCAAAAAAGAGGAGCTTGAAAAACTCCATCAACAACAAGTTAGACAACTTGAAACCATTTCAGGCTTATCAGGCGAAGAAGCCAAAACACAACTTATAGAATCACTAAAGGATATTGCAAAAACGCAAGCCATGTCTTCAATAAATGAAATCATGGACGAAGCAAAAATGACTGCTACCAAAGAAGCAAAGCGCATCGTTCTTCAAACAGTACAACGTGTAGCCACCGAAACTGCTATTGAGAATGCAGTAACTGTTTTTAATATAGATAATGATGAAATTAAGGGTCGTATTATTGGTCGTGAAGGACGTAATATTCGCGCTCTAGAAGCAGCAACTGGTATTGAAATCGTTGTTGATGATACCCCCGAAGCTATTATTCTTTCAGGATTCGATCCGGTAAAACGCGAAATTGCACGTTTATCATTGCATCAATTAGTTACCGATGGCCGCATTCATCCAGCCCGTATTGAAGAAGTAGTAGAGAAAATGAAGAAATTAGTAGAAGAAGAAATTATTGAAACAGGTAAAAGAACGACCATTGACATGGGTGTTCATGGCTTACATCCTGAATTAATTCGACTGATAGGTAAGATGAAATATCGTTCATCGTATGGTCAGAATTTACTTCAACACTCACGTGAAGTAGCTAACCTTTGCTCAATAATGGCAGCAGAATTAGGCTTAAATGCTAAAAATGCTAAGAGAGCTGGCTTACTTCATGATATTGGAAAAGTACCAGATGATCAGCCAGAATTAGGACATGCTCTCATAGGAATGAAGCTTGCTGAAAAATATAAAGAGAGTGCTGATATAGTGAATGCCATTGGCTCACATCACGAAGATGTAGAAATGACAAGTTTGATCTCCCCTATTGTTCAAGTTTGTGATGCAATTTCAGGATCTCGTCCGGGTGCACGCCGTGAAGTAGTACAAGCGTATATTAAACGACTCAACGATTTAGAAGCACTTGCATTATCCTACCCTGGGGTTTTAAAAACGTATGCAATACAAGCAGGTCGTGAGCTTCGAGTGATCGTTGGTAGCGAAAAAATTAGCGATCAAGATTCTGAGAAACTCGCATTTGATATCTCTGAAAAGATACAGAATGAAATGACCTATCCGGGACAAATAAAAGTTACCGTGATACGAGAGACACGAGCAGTTAGCTATGCAAAATAAAAGTATAAAAAAACCCAGTGATGAACTGGATTTTTTTATACTTTCTTAAATCTGATTTATGCATTCGCTGGGGCGATGTAATTCTTCAATTCACGGTAAGAAATAATTATAATCCAAATAATTTTCTGTTGTATAATTTATTGATTCTGCATATTTGTACACTTAAAATAAGATACTCGCAACTATCAGTCTATCAAAGATATCACGTCGATGTCTGCGATTTAATCTATATGCAAATTCATCGAGATAATTCTGAAGGTACATTCCTTTAATCTTGTGATATATTCCAAGAAAATTTCTTTTC
>JBBRXJ010000032.1:0-35994 GCA_038248505.1 Bacteroidales bacterium | reverse complement strand
TTAATCGGTCAGCTGATTCTACTCTTGTAAATACTCCTTTTACACTCATGATGTGGAATGATAACAGCGGTTTACCTGGTTCTGTAATTTACTCGCAAGCTGGTATTCGCCCATTATATTCAGGCTTAAATGAATTCCAACGTTTTTTTCTCACCAGCCCACTTGTTTTGCAAGGCAAATATTATATAGGTTGGCAGCAGGTAAAAGATAAATTTTTAAATATTGGATTTGACCTTAATCGAAATGCCAAATCAAAACTTTTTTATCAGTTAAGTAATGTATGGGAAGGTTCAGGTTTTAGTGGAGCACTCATGATGCATCCAGTTGTAGGGAAAAAGCCAAGCAAAATAGTTGCAATAGAAGAAATTAAAGACAATAAAGACATCAATGTAACTATTTACCCAAATCCAGCAGATGAGTATCTTGCTTATACTTTAGATGATGGTATCGAAATTTCATCTGTACGGATATTTAATATGCAGGGTTCCGCACTATATTCCGCAACAGAATTCTTCGCTGAAATATCTTTACAAGGCTTTTCAGAAGGCATTTACATTATTCACATTACCACAACCGATGGCAGGTTAGTAAGCCGTAAATTTATTATTAGAAGATGAAACTTTCATGCTACCAGGACAAATTTAAAGGAGGTTGCACAAAAGGACATGAATATAAATTGAAACAAAGGTTTTGCACATAAAAGTTACACAAGACCAATTAACTAAATAAATATACTCTTGTGAAACAAGAAGACGAAGAATTAGATCTTAACGATCAAGACCAACAAGAACTTTACGAGCATTACCGGATCGCGGTTGATAAAGGACAAAGCCTCGTTCGAATAGATAAGTTTTTAGTAAATCGCATTGAAGGAATATCCCGCAGTCGTATACAAGCTGCTGCCGATGCTGATAGTATTCTAGTAAACGACAAAGCTGTAAAATCAAGTTATCAGGTAAAACCACTTGATATTATTTCCATTGTTTTACCACAACCTCCTCGCGTTTTTGAGCTTTTAGCTGAGAATATTCCTATCGATATTATTTATGAAGATGAGCATGTTGCTATGGTAAATAAAAAGCCCGGCATGGTAGTTCATCCTGGTCATGGTAATTACACAGGTACTTTGGTGAACGCATTGATATGGCATTTTAAAGACCTTCCCGGATATGCCTCAGGTGAATTGCGTCCTGGCTTAGTACATCGTATTGATAAAAATACCTCAGGAATACTATTAGTAGCTAAAAACGAAATTGCTTTAAATAAATTAGCAAAACAGTTTTTTAATCATACTGTTGATCGTCGCTACCATGCCCTTGTTTGGGGCGATATGCCTGAAGATGAAGGCACCATTATTGGAAATATTGGTCGTAGTCAGAAAGACCGTAAAAAAATGGATGTATATACCGATGAAACTCAAGGTAAACATGCAATAACACATTGGAAGGTATTAGAACGTTTTGCCTATGTTAATTTAATTGAATGTAAATTGGAGACAGGACGAACCCATCAAATACGTGCCCATTTTGAACATATAGGACATCCGCTCTTTAATGATGACACCTACAGTGGCGATAAGATACTAAAAGGAACTACCTTCCCAAAATACAAACAATTTGTTGAGAATTGTTTTGCACTCTGTCCCCGAACCGCATTGCATGCTAAATCATTAGCATTTGATCATCCAGCAACTAAAAAACGCATGGTATTTGATTCTGATATCCCTGATGATATGAAAGCTATTATTGAAAAATGGCGCGGGTATGTAAAAGGGCGCGGATAATACTTATTTATTTTCAGCTCCCCAATAGTACCAAATACCTATCATAACAATCTCATTTATTGTATTTTGTTTTTTTATAAACAAATTCTAACAAAAAGGTCTAAAACAATAAAAAAAACATATTTTTATCCCTGTGAATTAGATGGTATGAATACTAAAATGAAGCATCTAATATAGTATGCTTTTATTTAGAATTAATTTGAGGATAGAAAATGAAAAAGAAAATAGCCATTGTTACTGGTGGCAATCAATCAGAGAGTGTAATCTCACTTAAGAGTGCTGAACAACTCAGCCACATGATTGATCAGAACGTTTATGATATCTACATCATAAGTATTATTGGTAACCATTGGCTTGGTAAGAGCGATGGAATTCAGGATATACCTGTTAATCGCGAAGATTTTTCCCTAACAATAAATGGTAAACGACTGCAATTCGATTGTGTTTTTATCAGTATACATGGCAATCCTGGTGAAGATGGTGTATTGCAATCGTATTTTGAGCTACTAAATCTCCCATATACATCATGTGGAGTATGCTCTTCAGCAGTTACCTTCAACAAATATGTAAGTAAGATTTATCTTCGTCATTTTGGTGTTGAAACATCAAAAACGCTGATATTTCGCAAAAAAGATACTATTAATTTTCCCCTTGTTATAACTGAATTAGGCTTACCTTGTTTTGTAAAACCTAACGAAGCAGGCTCCAGTTTTGGCGTAAGCAAAGTAAATCAAATTAGTGAAATGGAAAAAGCCATTAGCGAAGCTTTTAAAGAAGACAATGAAATACTTATTGAAGAATACATAAAAGGCCGCGAAGTTACTTGTGGGGTATATAAATTTGAGAATCAAGAAATCATTTTTCCTGTCACCGAAATTGTAAGTAAAAAAGATTTTTTTGATTACGAAGCGAAGTATACAAGCGGGATGAGTGAAGAAATAACACCTGCTCAGATTGGTGCAGAAATGACATCACAAATTCAAATTTTATCCTCTAAAATTTATGATTGGTTCGACTGTAGCGGTATTGTGCGCATCGACTTTATAATAAAAAACGACATACCTTATTTTCTTGAAGTAAATAGTGTACCCGGAATGAGTCAGAACAGTATTATTCCTCAGCAAATACGAGCAATGGGAAAAGACCCAAAAGAAGTTTTTGCTATGGTGATTGAAAATGCTATTAGTAAGAAGAAGAAAGCGTAAAGATAAAAGAGTAAAGACAAAGAATATGAATAAGATTATTGAGAAAGAGTTTCTATCAGAGAATGTGGTACGATTGGTGATTGAGGCACCGCGCATTGCAAAAGCACGTAAAGCGGGCCATTTTGTGATTGTTAAAATTGATAAAAAAGGAGAACGTGTTCCATTAACTATTTCAGGCGCAGACCTTAACAAGGGTACAATCACACTGATCATACAACGAGTTGGAGTAACATCACACCGTTTGGCTTCTTTAAATGCAGGCGATTCGGTTGCTGATGTTGTGGGACCACTAGGTCAGGCCACACATATTAAAAAGTACGGAACCGTATTATGTGCAGGAGGAGGCGTTGGCATAGCTCCACTCCTACCCATTGTTGAGGCACTTACCAAAGAAGGGAATAAAGTATATACCGTACTTGCAGCACGAAATAAGAGTTTACTGATTCTTGAAAAAGAGATGCGTGCCCATTCACATGAAGTAATTATTATGACCGACGATGGTTCGTATGGCAACAAAGGCCTTGTAACCAATGGTATGGAAGAGGTAATAGCAAAAGAGAAGGTAGATCTAGCAGTAACTATAGGACCAGCCATAATGATGAAATTTGCATCGCTTACAGCTAAAAAATATAACATTCCAGCCTTTGCAAGTTTAAATACCATTATGGTAGATGGAACAGGAATGTGCGGTGCATGCCGTGTTACAGTTGATGGGAAGACCAAATTTGTTTGTGTTGATGGCCCTGAATTTGATGCCCACAAAATTGATTTTGATGAAATGATCATGCGCCTCTCAGGTTACCGAGATGAAGAACATACAGCATATGAAGCCTATTTAGCCACACAAAAAGCATAATTTTAGGATGGAAGATATACTAAAACATTTGGAAGAAGAGCGCAAACAAGCATGGCGTGAAGAATTGCGTAAGACGATGAAGGCAAAAGATCGAACATCACGTGAGCGTGTAAAGATGCCTGAACAGGAAGCGCATATAAGAAATTGCAATAGCGTTGAAGTGAATATTGGACTCACAAAAGAAGCAGCGATGCATGAAGCAAGTCGCTGCCTCGATTGCATTGATCCAACATGTATAAATGGTTGTCCGGTTGGAATAAACATACCCAAATTTATTAAGAATATTGAGCGAGGCGAATTCTTAGAGGCAGCAAAAGCTTTAAAAGAAACAAATGCTTTACCCGCAGTATGCGGAAGAGTTTGTCCGCAAGAAGTGCAATGTGAAAGCCAATGTTTTTACACGCAAAAGTTAAAGAAAACACCTGTTGCTATTGGTAATTTAGAACGTTTTGCAGCAGATTTTGAACGTAATAGTGGTAAAATATCTATCCCCGAAGTTGCCAAAAGTAATGGTTATAAAGTGGCCGTTATTGGATCAGGGCCTGCTGGCTTATCTGTTGCGGGTGATTTAATAAAATTAGGATATGACATTACCGTCTTTGAAGCACTTCATGAAATTGGTGGCGTTTTAAAGTATGGAATTCCCGAATTCCGCTTACCCAATGAGATTGTTGATGTTGAGATAAACAATTTACGAAAGATGGGTGTGAAATTTGAGACCGATTTTGTAGTAGGACGAACAGCTAGCTTTGATGACCTCCGTAATGAAGGTTTTGTAGCATTCTTTGTTGGCAGTGGAGCTGGATTGCCAAAATTCATGAATATCCCTGGAGAAAATTTCAATGGAATATTATCCTCGAATGAATATCTTACGCGCATCAATCTAATGAAAGCTGCGGATCCTGCATATGATACTCCCGTTATTATCGGAAAAAATGTTGCCGTAGTTGGAGGTGGTAATACCGCAATGGACTCTGTGCGTACTGCAAAACGATTGGGTGCTGATCGGGCTATGATTATTTATCGCCGGTCATTAGAAGAAATGCCTGCACGAGCAGAAGAGATAAAACACGCACAAGAAGAAGGCATTGAGTTTATGTTACTACACAATCCGCTCGAATATTTTGCCGATCAAAAAGGAATGGTAAACCGAACACGTATACAACGCATGGAACTTGGAGAGCCTGATGCATCTGGACGTAGAAGACCAGTACCGGTTGAAAATGGCGATTTTGATATTGATGTTGATACTGTAGTGGTAAGTATTGGGGTATCTCCAAATCCACTTATACCAGCCAGTTTACCTGAATTAGATATTACAGAATGGGGTACTATAAAGGTTAATAAAGATACAATGGAAAGCACTATACCGGGTATTTTTGCAGGTGGAGATATTGTACGAGGTGGTGCAACTGTTATTCTTGCTATGGGTGATGGACGCAAGGCTGCAAAAGGGATACATCAATATGTTAGCAATCTGAAAGAAAAAAAATAAATTACAAATCAAAATTAGAGTATTATGGCAGAATTGACAACGAAATATCTCGGGCTAACACTTAAAAACCCAATAATTATTGGAGCTTCAGGCTTAAGTGATTCGCTTGACAATATTTGCGAACTCGAAAAAAATGGTGCTGGAGCCGTGGTTTTAAAATCTCTTTTTGAGGAGCAGATTATTCTGGAAGCGGATGCCAGCCGAAAGAATGCGCTGAACGATGGTATGATTTATATGCAAAAATCGGAGTCGATGGATTATTTAGATTTACACATTAAAGAAGATACCGTAAATGATTATATTAAGCTTATTAAAGAGTCGAAACAAGCCGTTCATATTCCAATTATTGCAAGCGTAAACTGTGTTAGCGGTTCTGAATGGATTTCATTTGCCAAGCAAATAGAAAAGGCTGGTGCTGATGCATTAGAATTAAATATTGCATTATTAGCAGCTGATAACAAAAGTGGTGAGGAACGTGAAAAAATATATTTCAACATTATTGAGAAAGTTCGCAAAGAGGTGAAAATACCTGTAGCTATCAAAATAGGTCCCTATTTCTCTAATCTATCAAATTTTATTCATAAGTTATCAGATACTGGTGTTTCGGGTATCGTACTCTTTAATCGCTTCTATAATCCAGATTTTGACATTGACACCTTGACGGAAAAATCGGCCAATACATTCAGCTGTCCATTTGAATATAGCAATGCTTTACGTTGGGTGGCTTTAATGTCAGGTAATGTAAAAACAGACCTATGCGCATCAAGCGGTATTCATGAAGGCAGTAGCGTAATAAAACAATTGTTAGCTGGTGCTAAATCCGTTCAAATTGTAAGTACGCTATACAAACATGGACTTGATCAACTGCCTAAAATTACAAGTGAATTAGAAGAGTGGATGGACAAAATGGGCTACAATTACATAGATCAATTCCGCGGAAAGATGAGCCAACGTGAGAGCAAGAACCCTGAGGTGTACGAACGAATTCAGTTTATGAAATATTTTAGTGATTTTAGATAATAAGGCTGTTACATTTCAAATTTGTAAAGTATAAAAAAACGTATTATTTTACCACTACTTTTTTATTCATAATTATTCCATCTTCAAGCGTTATCTTAAGTATGTATAGTCCTGGTTTCAGAGGTGCTATGCTAATATTTGCAGCATTCCTGAAATTATTTCTACTTAATAAAACCGATTGTCCAGGTGAGTTGAATAATTCTATCTGATAAATATTTTTTGACGAAATTATATTCAATTGATCAACAGCAGGATTTGGGTAAACAGCTAAAGTAATATCCGCATTTAAATCGGCACAGGCTACAATCAATTTAGTTGTTTTTAAGGCGGCTATGGTATCTTCATTACAATCGAGAGAGATTACTCTATACTGAAGAGAAGCGCCAAAGGGAGCCGTATAATCTTTCCAAACTTGTCGGTTCATATCAATTGGAATTACCGCACCAAAACCACTAAGAACTCCGCTATTATCAGCACCGTTGTATGCAAAAGAATCCGTCCATTCATGCCGAGGACGATACGAAATGGTATGCCAATCGCTACTATTTATTTTACGATCGATACGAAAGCCCAATTCCTGATGGTCTGTCGGATCAGCTTGCCATTTTAATAAAAAACATTTTGCAATCTCATCAAAAGACAAATCAACTGAAATAGGTGATTTTACAGCACCTACAGGACATATGTAAAGAAAATCCTTTACATTATTGGTACCATTAAAAATAGCACAGTTCATTTGAGCTATACCACAATCATCTAAAATAATACTATCCGATGAAGAATTGCTCCAGAGCATATTTGCATACACAGTATTATCAGCAATGTAATTTTCTTTAACACTCTGTATCCCCACTCCATAAACATTTGACGTATTCTGTTGAACAAAATTCCATGCTGAGAAATATCCCACAGCATGAGCATCATAAACAGTCATTCCTCCTTGATGACCCACAGGACCTTGAACATTTCTTGTAAGAGCAAAGGACATAGCATCAACAGCACCATGTCGTTGAACTAATATACCTTCCCCATCGTTTGGTTGCTCAGCACCATTTGCCGCTAATGAACCACATCCATCATACCAATTTCGATCAATCCAAAAATACTGACCTCCAATATCAAATCCACGGGTCATCAGATCATCAGATAATTTCACTTCCGACCAGGAATTCAAAGCCATTCGCCATCCCAAGTTGCTAGCATATTCAATATCTAAACCAAAAGCATCTGAATTTTCAACAAAATAATCGCGATAGGTAATATTATTCTGTAAGGTAACAAAACGACCCGCAATTTCATACGCTTTGTTTCCAAACTGATACACCCAGTTATCACGAACAATTACACCTTCTTCATAATAATTACCAGTAGTTAGATTGCTACGATTTATTGGTTGTGAACCTAATTGTTTATTTACATCAATACCAATAGAGTAGGCATAATTAAAAAGAAGTGTATGCGGTGCAATAGTTCCAACTGGAGGAGCCACCGTACTTCTGTCAATAGTATTTTGAACAAACTTAAATGATTTAGAAGGTTTTGAAATTACGTTATTTGCAATGAAAATATTTGCCCCATACATTGTGATTCTAGAACCAAAGCGATGACCGCCATCTAAAAAATCTTGATTTGCGGTATTGCTATGATCAATTACAGAACCATTCAGCGTGCTATTCTCGAGCCAACAACCAAAAATAAAACGACCTTTAGCGCCAGGAACATAGGTTTTATTATTTGAAGCCGATCCGCAAAAAGGATCAAGATAATGGGTTCCATCTGCAATTCGGTCTTTCCAATTCTGGTCGCCCCAATATTTTGTTCCAGTACCGTTTTTTGTTTTTGAGCCCAACCAACTGCCAATAGCTCCCCATGAAAGTGTATTATAATCTGATAAATCAGGCCCCATAAAAATGGCAGCCCCCTCCAATTTTACCCATGCAATGCCTACTAAACTTACATCGCTTAAACGTTCACCATTTACTGAAACAGGCATTAAGCCAATAATATTCCACATTTCAGGAACATCCTTGTCAACATTATTTGCATCTTTTACTTTGGCATAAGGGAAACGGAAAATAGTTTTTAAACTATCCAAACCGTGGTTTTCTCGTTGTGATTTTGTGGTAAGTGCCCGCTCACCATTTGTGCGATAACGTATATAATCGTTTGGAATAGCTTCCTTATCAGCTGTTGGAGCTTGTCCGCGTATTACAACTCCTTTTTTCAACATCAAACCTCTACCATTGGGGCCAAGTGGTATGTTAGAAAAAGTATATATCCCAGCCGGGTAATAGAGTACACCACCACCTTGACCATACAAAACATCACGAGCATTCTCAAATTTCTCAAAATCGTTAGCGCCGTTTGAATAAAGGCTCATATTAATTACATTATTCCATTTTATCTGATCAGTCCACAATGGATAACCCTCATCACCATTATAATAATCGGCCAATGCATTGCTTGTTGGTTGCGCAAAGCTTGCTGCGCTAAATAGACAAATAATGCCTATAATGATGTAAAAAAATTTCATCCGTAAATAATTATTTTTTATAGGTCGAATGAAACCCACATGTGTTTGATCAGGAGCCTGATTAACATACATGGTGCTATTTTCATCTGCATTTCTGTTAACGGAGAGTTTACATGTTGGTTTCATAAAATCTATTTTATAGAATATTTAGAATAAATTATAAAAACTCTAAGTTATTGATTTATTTCATTTCATAATACATTTGATTAAGGCACATTCATATTAATTAATTAAACCCTTTTCAGACCTTACGTTCATAATTCGTTCATTAAAAATAATTGAAAAAAAATAGAATGAACCTACAAAATTTTGAATTCAATACGTATATTTTGATTTATACATAGATAAACTTAGGTTTCAAGAATATTTCTATTCCTCATTTTCATAGAAAAAGGCATAATAATTTTATTATTTCAAGCAGAATAGTAAATTTACATTTCTAAAATTGTTTTAAAGTATGGGTGATTTAAGAGATATTATGGCAGTTACAGGTCAAAGTAGCCTGTTTAAGTACGTTTCACAGGGACGCAATGGTATCATTGTTGAGTCTTTAGAGGATAAGAAAAGAACTCAAGTGGCTGCATCTGCTAAGGTAAGCACACTTGAAGATATAGCTATCTTTACAGATTCCGAAGAAGTACCACTTTCAGAGCTTCTTAAGAAAATGAAAGAGAAAGAAGAAGGCAAAGAAGCCTTAAGTCATTTAGCTAATATTGAAGAACTTAAAAAGTATTTTGCTGAATTACTACCGAATTATGACCGTGATCGTGTGTATATTTCAGATATTAAGAAAGTTTTCAAATGGTATAATCTTTTGATTAAGAATAATCTTACAGATTTTGAAGTATCGAAGGAAGAAGTAGAAGGCGAGGAAAAACCTGGTATAAAAACAGATGACAACAAGCCACATTATGTAAAGCCTGATGTACGCTCAAATGTAAAAGGTATGCGTCAGGATGTTAAAAAATCAGGTATGCCAACACGTGTAATGTCGGCCGCTGGTAAAAAGAGCGGTGGCGGCAAGGGCGAATAATACTTGTACTATATAGGGCTAAAAACTTATTAAATTCCATCCAGATGATGGAATTTTTAATTTATACCTAAAATTAACTAATTTAATTTCTGCATTATGAATACGAATTCGTCAGGTATACAGGTTATTCGGAAGTACCTTCCGATGAGTTTGAAAATTGAGAAATGGAAAGATCTTGCACCCTTTTATTCGGAACTGCTATCACGTGAAATTAAATCGACAGATGATCTTAAAAAGTGGCTTATTGACCTGAGTGAATTTGAAGCTGCAATTGAAGAAGACGCTGCATGGCGGTATATTAGAACCAATTGCAACACTAAGGATGATGCAGCTGCAACGAGTTTTGAAATATTTTTGAATGAGATTGAACCTCACATTAGCGAGAATCAAAATAAAATTGAAAAGAAACTGATAGAATGTCCTTTTACATCAGACCTTACTGATAAAGCGTATATCATAATGCTACGTTCAGTTAGACGGGCTATTGAATTATATCGCGAAGAAAATATTCCGCTAAAAACAGAACTTCAAACTAAAGAGCAAGAATACGGCAGACTCACTGGTAGTATGACTGTGGAATATGAAGGGAAAGAGTTAACCATACAACAAGCATCCAATTATTTAAAAGTAATTAACAGAGACACTCGGCATAAGGTTTATGATTTAGTAAGCAATAGATATTTAAAAGAGGTAAACAGTTTAAATGATTTAATGACAGACCTCATAGCTCGCCGCACATTAATTGCTAAAAATACAGGTTATTCAAACTATCGCGATTATCGTTTTGCTGAATTAAATCGATTTGATTATGGGGTAGATGATTGTTTGCGTTTTCATGAAACGGTGGCAAAAGAAGTGTTACCTATTGTTTCATTTATACAACAGGCTCAAAAAAAATCACTAAATATTGATACACTTAGGCCTTGGGATTTGCAAGTGGATCCTGAATTAAAACCACCTTTGAAACCATTTGACAGTATTGAAGAGCTTATTGATAAAAGCATTCAAGTGTTTACACTTATTAAACCTGAATACGGTGAACACTTAAAAATAATGAAAGAGAATGGATACCTCGATTTGGATTCTCGCATAGGCAAAGCTCCCGGAGGCTTTAATTATCCTTTACATGAGAGTAATATCCCATTTATTTTCATGAACGCTACACATAATCTTCGCGATCTTGAAACAATGATGCATGAAGGCGGACATGCGGTTCACGCATTCCTATCAAAAGATCTGGAGTTAGTTTCATTTAAAGATGCCCCTGCTGAAATTGCAGAGCTTGCATCAATGTCAATGGAATTAATGGGTATGGAGTATTGGGATGTATTCTTTAAAGACAAAGATGATTTGCGACGTGCCAAACGAAGTCAGCTCGAAGGAGTAATGACGATATTACCATGGATTGTTACCGTAGATAAATTTCAGCATTGGTTATATATGAATCCAAATCATACCTCGGAGGAACGGATGGCTGAATTTGCATCCATCAATCACGCATTCTCAAGCAGCCAAACCGATTGGGGAGGGTATGAAGAAACTTTTAAATCCCTTTGGCAACGACAGTTACACATCTTTCAGATACCCTTTTATTATATTGAATATGCCATTGCCCAACTTGGTGCAATAGCTGTATGGCGCAACTTTAAGCTAAACAAAGAAAAGGCGATACAAGAATTTGAGACTGCACTTAAACTAGGCTATACTCGTAGCATTCCAGAAGTTTACGCAGCAGCAGGAATTCGTTTTGATTTCAGTGCAGAATATGTAAGAGAGTTAATGGATTTTGTAAAGGAAGAACTTTCTAAATTGACCTAAGATTCATTTTCATTAATCACGTTCCAACTCTAGCGTACAATATTTTTAAGAATACTAAAAATAAGTAGTCAGGGTACGATCTAAAGACGTACCCTGACTAACATTACTATTCTTCTTTCTTTTTGTTTTTCTTATTTTTTGCATCAGCCTCTTTTTCTTCATCCGTTGCATCTTCAGCGATTTCAACGTCTCCAGCTTCTCCAACGTCTCCAACTTCTACCTTATCATTGTCAATGCTGTCATCTTCTTCAATTTCAATTACAGCATCATCGGCAACTTCGGTCTGATCTGCTGCGCTTACGGCAATAATATCTTCATTTGCACCGCCTTCGACAACAGTTACTGAAGCAATTTTGTCATTTTCTTTTAAGTTAATGAGTCGAACACCTTGCGTAGCACGACCAACGATACGAATATTATCAATTGGAATACGAATGGTAACACCGCTCTCAGTAATAATCATTAAATCGTTACCATCTTGAACGCCTTTAATAGCAATCAAGCTACCCGTTTTTAATGTGATATTAATGGTTTTAACCCCTTTACCACCACGGTTAGTAACTCTATAATCTTCCACTTTTGAACGTTTGCCATATCCATTTTCGGATACAACCAAGATATTTGCGTTACTTGTATCTACACAAACCATTCCAATTACGTGGTCTTTTTCATTGGCTCGTCTTATAGCTCTTACACCTGTTGCTGTACGACCCATTGGACGAACTTTTGCTTCATTAAAGCGCAATGATTTACCAGATGATAATGCAATAAGAATCTCATTACTACCATTGGTTAAACGTGCTTCAATTAGCTTATCACCTTCATTTATATTTATTGCATTGATACCGTTTTGACGAGGACGTGAGTATGCTTCAAGAGATGTTTTCTTGATAAGACCTTTTTCAGTACATAAAACAATAAAGTTGTTATTGATATACTCAGCATCAACAATAGTTTTTACGTTAATATATGCTTGAACTTTATCGTCTGGTTCAATTTGTATTAAGTTTTGAATTGCACGTCCTTTAGAGGTTTTAACCCCTTCAGGAATTTGATACACTTTGAGCCAGAAGCAACGTCCCTTTTTGGTAAAGAACAACATATTGTTGTGCATGGTCGCACTAAAGATAAATTCTACGAAATCTTCATCACGTGTAGCACTACCTTTTGATCCCATACCACCGCGACTTTGGGTGCGAAATTCGGTTAGTGGTGTACGTTTGATATATCCCATGTGTGAAATCGTAATTACCATTTCATCATCAGCATATAGATCTTCAGGATTTATTTCATCTTCATCAGGTAATAATTGACTACGACGTAAATCACCATATTTTTCTTTTATTTCTAAAAGTTCATCTTTAATAATCTGCATACGCAGCGATTCGTCAGCTAAAACAGTGGTTAAATACTCAATGAGTTTCATTAACTCATTATATTCATCACGAATCTTATCACGCTCAAGACCGGTAAGTTGACGAAGACGCATATCAACAATGGCACGCGATTGAATTTCAGAGAGACTGAATTTCTCTATTAAGCCATTTATTGCTTCATCAGGGGTCTTTGAATCGCGTATTAGTTTAATAACAGCATCAAGATGATCAATAGCGATTAATAAACCTTCAAGTATATGCGCTTTTTTCTTGGCTTCATCCAAATCATACTGAGTACGACGAATAACCACTTCATGACGGTGTTCAACAAAAAACACAATCAAATCTTTCAAATTAAGAACACGTGGTCTTCCTTTAACAAGGGCAATATTATTAATAGAGAATGAACCTTGTAATTGAGTTAATTTGAAAAGGTTATTCAATACAACGCTTGCTAGAGCATCTTTTTTACAAATGATAACGATGCGCATTCCTTCACGGTCAGACTCATCATTTATATAGGAAATACCTTCAAGCTTTTTCTCATTAATAAGATCGGCAATTTTCTTAATCATTTCGGCCTTATTGACTAAATAAGGAATTTCGGTAATTACTACACGTTCGCGGCCTGTATCCGTTAATTCGATATCGGTTTTTGAACGAATTACAACGCGTCCGCGACCCGTTTCATAGGCTTCACGAATACCACGCATACCCATTATGATACCACCAGTTGGAAAGTCGGGGGCCTTAATGTGTTGCATTAATTCTTCAGTAGTAATCTCGTGATTGTCGATATAAGATATAACGCCATCAACCACCTCTGAAAGGTTATGGGGCGCCATATTGGTTGCCATACCAACCGCTATACCAGATGAACCATTTACCAATAATGTTGGAATACGAGTAGGTAAAACGGTAGGTTCTTCAATGGTATCATCAAAATTCAACCTAAAATCAACCGTATTTTTGTCAATATCTTTAAGTGTTTCTTCAGCAAGTTTTGTTAAACGAGCTTCGGTATAACGCATTGCAGCAGGACTATCACCATCTACCGATCCAAAGTTACCTTGTCCATCAACCAAACGATAACGTAAACTCCACATTTGAGCCATACGAACCATGGAGTCATATACCGCAGTATCACCATGAGGGTGAAATTTACCAAGCACCTCCCCTACAATTCTTGCTGATTTTTTATGGGCTTTATTTGAGGCTACACCCAATTCTGACATTCCAAACAAAATTCTACGATGAACAGGTTTTAATCCATCTCGTACATCAGGTAATGCTCTTGAAACGATAACAGACATCGAATAATCGATGTATGCCGATTTCATTTCCTCTTCAATGTTTGTTCGAATAATGGTTTCCCCTTTTACAACTTCTTCTTCAGACATAGCTAACGTATTGATTTACAGGTAATAAAAACTAAATTTTCAATTCTAAAAATAAGTATAAATGTATTGTGTTTTCAGTAATGTTCTGCATAGTTATTAACAATTACAGTCTATATTTAATCTTGATATTAATTACTTCATTATGTTGTATTTAGCATGAATTTGCAATAAAAAATTAAAGCAAAATTTTAGTGTTTCTCAAAGATCATTTATTATAAAACTGATTCCGCTTAGTTTTCACCAATAATGAATAATCAAGTTCATTGTTACCCTTTTCCGCAGCGGCTAAACGTCTTACCGCATGGGCGAGAGATCGACTGAATAATAAAGAGTGTTTGGGATTAAAGCCTAATTTTTATTTCTAAATGTGTTGTTTTTTTTTGATTATTACAATTATTCCAGTTTTCTGGTGTATGATTACACAAAATCAGTAAAAAAAATAAATCAACAAGAATTATAATAAAAAGCTATATTTATAAACTTAAAAACTCCTTTTAATGAGTCTGATTAAACTTATTGTAGTAAGTGAAAGTAAGTTTCTTACCGACAGTCTTCGTAGCTTGCTACAAACACCTGATGATATTGAAATAATGGATGTTTATAACAATAGAGGAGAAGTGATTCCGCTACTTTATAATACAACGGCTCATATCATTTTACTTGCAATGGTTGGTATCAATAAGGATGAGCTTGACTTTGTTAGTTTTCTTGCTAATAATTATCCCAAACCCAAAATATTAGTTGTATCACTTGAAAGTAATGATGATAGTATTTACAAGTGTATTAAATCAGGCGCAAAGGGGATATTAACTCGCGACTCTAATAGACAAGAGCTGGTAGAAGCTATATATTCCTTACGAAACGGCTATGATTACTATAGCAAATCCATATCAAAAATTTTGATAAACAATTTCATCACTACAAAAGATGATGAACAAAAAGATAAAAAATACTTATTAAGCAAGCGTGAAATAGAGGTTTTAAAGCTGTGGGGTGAAGGAAATACCAATCAGGAAATTGCTAATAAATTATTTATAAGTGTTCGTACAGTTGAATCGCATAAAAATCATATAATGCAAAAAATCAACCTAAAAACTACGGTTGATTTAGTGAAGTATGCGATTAAGAATAATATTATTGAGATATAATAAGACAGATTTCAACAACAAGAATAATTGTCTAGACCAACAAATTAGACCTTTGTTTTACGGGTATTTTGGAGGTTTGCACATTTCTCATAATCTTCTTTTGCCATATAATAATCCATTAAACGACAAAAAAATGCATCATCATTAAAATAGGGATGCTTTTCATTATAAGCCATATTGCCAGTTACTGTTAATTCAAAACAATAATTCGGGTCTTCATTTTCAACTGGTTCGCTTACAGTAACCGGCTGAACCTTTTCCATGAACTTGATAATAGAAAGTTGTAGATTGATGGATTCATGATTCTCCTCAAGCATTTTTTTATTGATGTTAAACTTGATAGAAAGTTTATCGGATCGCATTGAAGATACGGGTTCATCTTTCAGCAATTTGCGAACATCAGCTTCGTTTCCGTGAATGATTTCTAGATTCTGTTTTACCTTTTCACGAAGAACTTCTAAGGTTTTTCTAAGATCGTCTTTCATAGCAGTAAAAATTTTAATTAACATTTATGGAATCTATAGGCTTGAGTAAATCAGGGTAGAATTAACAATCCTATGGGTTTCGCAAATAATCTTTACTAATAACGACAACAAAAGTACTCAAGAAAAAAACAAATAGAATATACTTTATGTTATCATTTACCAACAAAATATAAACATCGTATTTATTACCAGTATTTTATTGCGAAAATATAAGCGTTTTTTGTCATTATTTAGCCTGTGCAAATACTATGTTTAAAGGCAGTGTACGTTTATTAACAGTTTTATTAACTCAAAATTTAAGGATGTAATTTTTACTGAAAAGATGATAAATATCAATTGATGGCAAAAATTTATTAAACACTAATTGGCTTCAATGTGGTTTTAATATAAGTGTATAATAACATGATAATCAAAAGTATACATTTAACTAGCTAAAATAAATCAATTTTTATTATTCAAGCTAAATTGCTCGTATATGAAAGTATGTATTTATCACTAGATTGATTATTTTAGCAGCTTAAAGTAAAATGACCAACAATTGCAAAATTCGACAAAATACACTAACATTTTTTTTGATCTCGACCGAACTTTATGGGACATAGATTCCATTTCTGAAATTGCGTTTAAGAGAGTATATGATCAAATGCAATTGAATGAAAAGATACCCGAATACGATGCCTTTAAAAAATGCTATTACAAGCACAATGAGCGATTGTGGGCTGAGTACCGACATGGACGAATAGTTAAAGATCATCTTCGCATTAAACGTTTTGAATTGGCTTTTAAAGAATTTAAAATTAAGGATGTACCATTGATAAATGAATTTGCAAAATCCTATTTAGCACTTTGTTCAGACCTACCAATAGTAATACCCCACAGTCATGAAATGCTTGAAACCCTTAGCAAGAAATATAGACTACATATTTTAAGTAATGGTTTTAGTACAGCTCAAGACAGAAAACTTGCAGCTGGCAATCTTCGAAAATACTTTGATTTATTGATTTATTCAGAAGTTATTAATAAGCATAAACCGCATGCTGAGATTTTTAACTATGCATTAAAATTAGCTAATTGCCCAGCAAATAAGGCAATAATGGTTGGTGATGATTATGAAGTAGATATTCTTGGAGCTTATAATGTAGGAATTGATCAGATCTATTATGCCCCAGAAGGCGCAAACGAAAATCAGACATCAACCTTTATTATCAGTGATCTAATCGATATTACCCAATTCCTTTAGCAAGAAGGTCATCAGATTAGAAAGGTGCAACTCCTGAATCCAATCCAACATTACCCACTGTTTGCTCAGCAAAAGGATGCGGTCTGCCACTCATCTCATTATTCATTTTAGAGCGAAAAGTCACAGGAGCGCTACCATCATCAAATTCAGGTACGAAAGCCTCTTCAGGATCAGTGAATTTAGCAAAATCTTGTTTAAATCGTAATCTTACATCATCCAAAGCCCCATTACGATGTTTTGCAATAATAATATCAGCCATACCCACAAGAGAATTTCCCTCAGTATCTTCCAAAAAACCATACTTTTCAGGACGGTGAATAAAGAGCACTAAGTCGGCATCTTGCTCAATAGCCCCCGACTCACGAAGGTCAGAAAGTTGTGGTCGCTTATCACCAGAACGCATTTCAACCGAGCGATTCAACTGTGATAGAGCAATAATGGGCACATCAAGCTCTTTGGCAATACCTTTTAACGAACGACTAATTACACTTACCTCTTGCTCACGGTTATTACTTGTCTCTTTGGGACCCGTCATAAGTTGCAAGTAGTCAACAATAATCATTTCAATTTTATGATTTGCTTTAAGTCTACGACACTTTGCACGCAACTCAAAAACAGAAAGAGCAGGTGTATCATCAATAAATAAAGGAGCTTCAACCAAGCTTTTAATTTTAAAGTCGAGTTGTTCCCACTCAAAATCCTTTAAACGACCATTACGAATGCGTTCAGCAGGCAATTCTGTTTCACCAACAATTAAACGATTTACAAGTTGAATTGAAGACATTTCAAGAGAAAATATTGCCACTGGACGTTGATGCTCCACAGCTATATTACGTGCCATACTAAGAATAAAAGCTGTTTTACCCATTGAAGGACGCGCTGCAATAATTACTAAGTCAGAACGCTGCCAACCCGAAGTAATACGATCGAGTTTAGTAAATCCTGAAGGCACGCCACTTAGTCCATCTGCTTTTTTACCCGCCTCTTCAATTTGTTTTAAGGCTTCTTTCATTAAGATATCAATTCGAACCGTTTCACGGCGAATATTTCCCTCAGCAACGCCAAATAGTTGGGCTTCAGAAAAGTCAAGCAATTCATCCACATCCATTGCTTCATCAAAAGCACGACGCTGAATTTCAGAAGAGATACGAATAAGCTCACGCTGAATAAATTTCTGCGCTACAATTCGTCCATGGTATTCAATATTTGCAGCCGATGCAACATTTGATGTTAATTCAGTGATATAATATGGACCACCAATATCTTCGAGGGTTTTTAAGCGACGTAATTCCTCTGTAACTGTAAGCATATCAATAGGCTTATGTTGCTGAGCGAGGCTTAAAATGGCAGAATAAATTTTTTGATGCGCTTCAAAATAAAAACTATCCGATTTAAGTACATCCATTACTGCGATAACAGCGTCCTTCTCAAGCATTATAGCGCCTAAAACCGCTTTCTCAAGTTCTAATGCTTGTGGTGGCAATTTGCCATAATCACTTATAACGGGCTTGTCCTTAGAAGGATAATTTGAGTTTTTTTCTGCCATTTTTTGTATATTCTATAAGGTCAAAACTAAAGAAAAGCTACCCACGGCTATTGATTTTTAGAACATTTACTTTTACACGAAATTATGTTAGTAATATGTTAATAACTATTAGGAGTGAGTGGTGAGTTGTGCATTGTAATACTTTGCGGCCGAGGGCTAAATGATAAGGAATAAAAGACAAGTGACTAGTGATGAGAGTGGAGTGACGTAGTTAATTCAGTTAAAACATTTACATTTACAAAAAGAAATTATATGATTGTTTTTCCGAATGCAAAAATAAATTTAGGTTTAAATATTTTACGAAAGCGTAGTGATGGATATCATGATATTGAAAGTATCTTCTACCCTATTCCACTCTGTGATATTTTTGAATTTACAATGTCTTCAGAGGTTTCATTAATTCAAACAGGCATTGTTTTAGATTCTGATGCAGCCTCTAATTTAGTAATGAAAGCATACAGATTAATTTGTATTAATCATTCGCTCCCACCAATAAAAGTACATTTACACAAAATAATTCCTGCAGGCAGCGGATTAGGAGGAGGTTCTGCAGATGCCGCTTTTATGCTCATTGCGCTAAATGAATTTTTCAGAATAGGATTAAGTGATGAAAAACTTAAAGAATATGCTTCAACTTTAGGAAGTGATTGTGTTTTTTTCATAAACAACAAAACAGCTATTGCTAGCGGAAGAGGGGAATTACTTCAAACAATAGATCTTAATTTAAGCGGTTTTTATCTTATTCTCATCATTCCTCCTGTTCATGTAAGCACCAAAGAGGCCTATGCAGGAGTAGTTCCTACTGAGCGCAATCATTCACTGGCAGAAATAATTAAAAATCCTTTAGATACATGGAAAGCTACTATTTCAAATGATTTTGAAGCATCTATATTAAACAATCACGACTCTATTCGTTTAATAAAGGAACAACTTTACAAGCATGGTGCAAGCTACGCATCGATGTCTGGTAGCGGATCATCAGTATTTGGCATATTTAAAGACGAACCAAAAGATATTATTTTACCTTCCGATTATTTTATAAGAAAAATGATTTTGTAAACGAAAAAGATCAGCTTGTTCTCACTTCATTTTCATTCAGAGGCGCTGAAACGCTGGGGTTTTAATGTGATATAAACTTTGGCTTCTATGCCGCGGCGAATGCATTTCGATGAACTCAATGTAACACCTCAGCCACTTACTTTTTCTTAGTGACCTCAGTTTTGCCGCGGCGACCTTAGTGGTCTTAGGGATTAAAATTTCTTCTTTGTATCTTAGTGGTTCTCTTTAATAATACCGGTGCTTCTTCGCCACGGCTAATGCATTTCGATAAACACAGCCTATTTTGGAGCAATATGATAAAGATATGCCGCCACAAAAGCAAATAGCATATTCGGAATCCATACAGCTACTACAACAGGAATGGCTCCGCCAATTGCAAATTGGGTAGCAAACTGCATAAAAAGAATGTATGAAAAACTAATAAGAAGTCCAAGTCCAATATGTACCCCAGTACCACCGCGTACTTTACGGCTTGAAAGGCTCACCCCAATTAAAGCTAGAATGAATGTTGAGAACGGGAACGCAATACGTTTATGCCATTCAATAAGCGCCCATTCCACTCCTTCGGCGCCTTGAAGTTTTTGTTGAGCTATATATGCATTCAATTCATATAAATTCATTGTTTCAATGATATTTGAACGCTTTTTAAAGTCAAGAGGGGTAATAGATAAAGTTGTATCTATACGTTGACCGTCACGTAATACTTCATCATCGCCATTTATATCACGAATATAATAATTATGGATGATCCATTTCATTTTGGTGGTATCCCATTTGATATAGTCAGCCATTAATTTCGATTGCAGTTTGCCGTCAACTATACGCTCCATGCTAAACTGACGACCAATGTTTGAGCCAACATTATACCCCGACATATAAATAAAAAGTCCTGGTTCAATTTGTCTATGAACATTAGATTCATTAAAAGATAGAGGAAGGTCACGATAAAAGCGCTCTTCAAAATCGAGCCTACGTGCGGTAGCATGGGGAATTACAAAGTTATTAAGATATAAGGTAAGTAAAGTAATAACGCAAGCAGAAATAAAATAGGGATAAAGAAGTCGTCGAAAACTTACCCCACTACCTAAGATAGCAATAATTTCGGTATCATAAGCCATTTTTGAAGTAAATAATATTACAGCAATAAAGACGAAAAGAGAGCTAAATAAAACGGCAAAATATGGAATGAAATTTAAATAATAGTCAAAAATAATTAATTTAAGAGGCGCTTCATGTTGTATAAAATCATCGATTTTTTCAGCAAAATCGAATATTATAGCAATACTTAAAATAAGAATTAAAGAAAAGAAAAACGTTCCGAGAAATTTCCGGATAATATAAAAATCAATAATTTTAAGTTTAAAATTCATATTACAAACGTGTAGCAAGTTTTTTAACCATACTATTCTTCCAAGTAGCAAAAGAATCATTCATGATATGTTCCCGCGCAGTTCTCACCAGGCGAAGATAAAAACCCAAATTATGAATAGTTGCGATTTGCGCTCCTAATATTTCAGTTGAGATAATTAAATGACGAAGATAAGCCTTGCTGTATGCGAGATCAACATGAGTTGTTCCATGTTCATCAATAGGTGAGAAATCTTCTTTCCATTTTAAATTTTTAATATTAATTATTCCATCCATGGTGAACAACATGCCATTTCGGCCATTTCGAGTAGGAATAACACAATCAAACATATCAATTCCTCGAGCAATAGCTTCAAGAATATTCACTGGCATACCAACGCCCATAAGGTAACGAGGCTTATTAACAGGAAGGATATTATTAACGGTTTCTATCATTTCATACATCATTTCGGCAGGCTCACCAACCGATAATCCGCCAATAGCATTACCTTCACAATCAGCTGCTGCAATCTTCTCAGCAGAAATTTTTCTCAAGTCATTATAAACGCTTCCTTGTACAATAGGGAAAAGCGATTGTTCATGCCCATAGAGTGGTTCTGTCTCTTTAAAACGCTTCACACAGCGGTCGAGCCATCTATGAGTAAGTTCCATTGAGTTTCTTGCATATTTAATATCACAAGGGTATGGAGTACATTCATCAAAAGCCATCATAATATCAGCACCAATAATTCGCTGTACATCCATCACATTTTCAGGAGTAAAGGTATATCGGGTGCCATCAATATGAGATTGAAAAACAACCCCCTCCTCTTTTACTTTTCGTTTATCTGATAGCGAAAATACTTGATAGCCACCGCTATCCGTAAGTATGCTTCGGTTCCAACCGATGAACTTGTGCAAGCCTCCAGCTTTTTGGAGTGTTTCAATACCAGGGCGTAAAAATAGATGATAGGTATTTCCTAAAATAATTGGAGCATCAATATCTTTAACCAATTCGCTCTGATGCACACCTTTTACTGAACCAAGCGTACCAACTGGCATAAATATGGGAGTATTAAAAGTCCCATGTGCAGTGCTTATTTTACCAGCCCTAGCACTAGTTTGCGCATCATGTTTTAAAATATCAAACTGCATGTTGTCTTAATAATTCGAGCAAATATAGCATAAAAATTGGTCAAAGAAACGTTTTGGGGTGTAAGGCAATTTGCTAAATAAATCTATTTTTTAATCCAAACAATTTTTGAACTTTGCTCAAAAGCTTTTCATCAAAAAGCTTTAAAGTGCTTCTGATATTAAAATTTATTTTTACTTTTACCCAACAAAAATATTAATAATGGATATCATTGGTTTCTTTCATAATGAATATGGATTTCTCATGGGGATTTTCCTTTCTGCCTTTGGCATTCAGCTATTTTATTATTTATTTTTTTATATTCGAGTACCCTTCAGTAAAAAAAAAGAAAGAGTAACAGTCACTCCGCCTGTATCTATTATCATTTGTGCCCGCAACGAAGAAATAAACTTACAGAAACATTTACATTCCCTATTGCAGCAAGATTATCCTGATTACGAAGTCATTGTAGTCGATGATTGTTCAACCGATGAATCGCTCATTACCTTATCAGAATTTAAGAAGATGTACACTCATCTGCATTATACGCATATAGAGATGAATGAAAAATTTTCGCATGGTAAGAAATTAGCTGTAGCAATAGGAATAAAGGCTGCAAAACATGAATGGATGTTATTTACCGATGCAGATTGTAAGGTAACGGATAATCAATGGTTGCGTACCATGGCATCACAGTTTTCAGAACAAAATAGTATAATACTGGGTTATGGTGCTTATCAGATACGAAAAAGCTTTTTAAATAACTGGCTTAGATTCGATACTTTTTTTATTGGATTACAGTATCTATCAGCCGCATTAGCAGGCATTCCTTATATGGGTGTTGGACGCAATATGGCCTATCGTCGATCATTATTCTTTGGCGGCAAAGGATTCACATCACATATTGATCTCATTTCAGGAGATGATGATTTATTTGTTAATGAACATGCTAGAAGTAGCAACACTAAAGTAGTATTAGCACCCTCCTCCATTACCTTTTCAGAACCTGAAACCCAATGGAATGGTTGGTTTCGCCAAAAGAGTCGTCACCTAACTACTGGAGGGCGCTATCGTTTAAGCTCAAAAATCTATTTAGGACTTGAAATTATCAGTAGGCTTACATTCTACACGTTATTCACCGTATTGCTCATAAATAATGCATATCTTCCAATTATATATTATATTCTCATAACTAGGATGATAATACAGATAGTCATTTACTATTCTGCAATGAAGCGACTTCAAGAGAAATATTTATTGCTATCTTCGCTAGTCTATGATGTAATTATGCCAATAATGCATTTTGTATTATTTATTACTAACGCATTAAAAATCAAAAACAAGAGAATTTGAGTGTAAATTTATCAGATAAAGCACAACATGATTACATGCTCGTACAGAGGGCAATAAAGGGTGATCAAAAATCGTATGCCAATTTACTTGATCGCTATCGTGATTCTATTTACTTCATGCTTTTGAAGATGGTTAACAATAGGAATGATGCTGAAGACTTAACTCTTGAAGCCTTTGGTAAAGCCTTTAAAAACATTGATCAGTACACCCCAAATTTTGCTTTTAGTACATGGCTATTTAAGATTGCTACCAATAATTGTATTGACTTTATCAGACGCCGCAAAGAAATAAGCATTTCTATTGACCAGTCAGGAGACTCCGAATCAGGAGGTATTGCGTTACCGTCAAACACTCCAGATCCAGAGGAGGTTATGATAAATGAGCAAAAGATAAAGATGATGCGAAATGTAATTAATAAGCTGAAGCCAAATTACAGAGAACTCATTGAATTACGCTACTTTAAAGAATACTCATACGAAGAAATTTCAGAAATTCTAAATCTTCCTTTAGGTACAATAAAAGCTCAACTTTTTAGAGCGCGCGAATTGCTATATAATATTCTCACCAAAGGAGAATAAATTCTTTATATGGAACTGATTATAAAATACTTTCCGAACCTATCTCAGCAACAATTGGATCGTTTTACTCAGCTGTTGCCATTATATACAGAATGGAATGAAAAAATCAATGTAATATCACGAAAAGACATTGAGTATTTATATGAACGTCATATACTTCATTCATTAGCCATTGGTTCAAAATTTACAATACCAGCAGGGGCACGTGTACTCGATATTGGCACTGGCGGAGGATTTCCAGGAATTCCATTATCAATTCTTTATCCAGACGTTCAATTTACACTGGCTGACTCAATTGGAAAAAAAATAAAAGTAGTACAAGCTGTAAGTGATAGTCTGCAACTCACTAATGTAAAGGCTATAAATATTAGAGCAGAACAGTTAAAAGAGCAATTCCATTATATCATAAGTCGTGCCGTATGCGATTTTTCCAGCTTTTATAAACTATCAAAGCATTTGTTAAACCCACAATCCATAGCAAGCTTTAAAAATGGAATCATTTATTTAAAAGGAGGCGATTTAGGCGAAGAATTAAAGAATTTCCCTAATAGTGTTGTATATCCTATAAAGGATATGTATGAAGAAGCCTTTTTTGAGTCAAAATCCATTGTTTATTTTGAGAAAATGTGGAAGTGAGATGATTATTGATACGCCTTGGCGAAAATGAGAAGATTAAGAGTTGAGCGGATTAGGGGGGTTAAAAGGAAGATTTCGTATTTGTTTAGCTCAATTTGCATTACGGGGAATAAAAAATAAATAACTATAAGAGAGTTAATTACGCGTGATACGTGAAGCATTTTTACAAAAATTATGCAAAAAACATTTTTGGTGAGAAAAAAAACTATATTTGCACTCTCAAAACAAGTACGAATCAATTCTAAAAATTTAATTATATGAAAAGGACGTTTCAGCCCTCCGTCAGAAAGAGAAAAAACAAACATGGTTTCAGAGAAAGAATGAAAACTGTTGAAGGTCGTAAAGTGCTAAATGCAAGAAGAGGCCGAGGCCGGAAGAAACTTACCGTATCGGATGAAGGAAAATAAATTGACCCTATTTATAATATAAAAGCTAAAGATTCACTTCTTTAGCTTTTGTTGTTTATAGAAGTGAGCAAGATAAAACATTCTTCTATCTAATAATGATTCAGCTTTCAAATGAATAAAGCAGATATTGAAATAAAATTCGTATTTTAGTTTCCATGAAAATTGATTCTCACAATGCAAATAACAAAGAAACTATCTATAATTATTCCTTGCTATAATGAAGAGTTGCGCATTAAGTATTTAGTAGAAGCGCTCAAAGAATTTAGTACACAATGGGATTCAATTGAAATTATTGTTGTTGATGATGGAAGTACAGATCAATCGGTAGAGATAATTGAAAACGATGTATTCCTTAGTAAACTGAAGAAATTGAATCAGTTTAAACACATTATACACGAAAAAAACCAAGGTAAAGGCGGTGCCTTGCGTACTGGTATTCTTGCTGCAACAGGCGAATTGATTCTTACTATGGATACGGATGTATCAACCCACCCCAATGAGCTCTATAAATGGCTCAAACTATTGAATAATGAATTTAGCAGTAACACCATTTTTATTGGCTCAAGGACGCATAAAGAATCTGCAATAAAGGAGCATCCTATTCGAAAAGCCATGGGATATATATTCAACTTTTTTGTACGGGCAATAAGCGGAATCCCCTTTCGGGACAGCCAGTGCGGTTTTAAATTGTATCCAGGTACATCAGCTAAATTATTATTTAAGGATCTTAATGTTTACGGTTGGGCTCATGATGTTGAGATAATATGTAAAGCAAACGTTCATCGTATAAATGTTGTAGAGATGCCTGTGAAATGGAATATTATGGAAAACAGTAAAGTGAACGTATTTAGCGATTCAGTGCGTATGTTTATCCAATTAATTAAAATATCAATTCATGTAAAAACAGTTTACAAGAAACAGATTGCTAGAGAATATCAAATATCAAAGTAGCTGAGTTTGCATATTAGAAGCCGTATAGAGAATTATTCTATAAATTAATTACCATGCAAAAGAAAGAAACAAACCGTCCTGTTCAGAGCAAAAATGCGGACACAAAAAAAACATCTGCAATAAGTCTTATAATACCAGTAGTATTAGAACAAACAGATATTGCTGCATTAACAGAGACTATCAAACAAAATGCAGAAAATCATACCAATGAAATCATTATTTGTGGAGCTGAATCCTTACGTTCTCAAATACACATTGAGGCTAAAAACACTAGCTATTTTGGAATGCCTGAGAATTGTAACTTAACAGAAATGATTTTAAGTGGCGTACAAAGCTCGAGCAATGATGTCGTTATTATATCACAAAACACTAAACTACAAAAGTCTTTTTCGCCTGCTGAAATATTCACTGCAAGCCGAAACCTTGAGCATACAAAGGTTTTAAGCATACGGTTTAATGATGTAGCGGTGGATTGTCATCCTAACTTCATCACAATTAATAAATCGCTTGCATTGTGGTTTTTAACAAAAAGCATAGAAGAAGCTAATGACTTTAGACCGAGTTTACTATACATACTTCGCAAGGAAGATGTTGATGTACATTACATTAACCTAGCACAAAGAAATCCATTTCAAAAAGAAAAAATTAAAAAATGTGTATCCATAATTACACGTTTAAAATGGAATATTATTATTCCTATAAAATTATTAAAAGAAAAAACACTAATCCCTTTAGGTGTATCCTCACCAATTCAACGCTTGTTCTTTTGGGGCTTAGCGACATTATTTCTGATTTTGCTCCCACTATTAAGTTTTGATGCTGGAATATCGGGAGATGAAGATAAGCATGTAGAACAAGCAGTATCGGTATATAATTATTTTGCAACACAAGGCGCAGATACCTCCTATATGACTAGTAGATACGGCCCGTTTCAATATTACAATATTTCGTTTGATGTATTATTGCATGTAATAAACAAAGCTTTTCATATAGATACTATTTATGAGGTTCGCCATGCACTTACTGCTATCTGTGGTTGGTTAGCTATCTTATTTGCGGGCCTATTTGCAAGACGTTTAGCGGGATGGCGAGCTGGGACATTTGCAATGATTCTACTCTTTATAACGCCAGTATTTTTGGGGCATTGCTATAACAACCCCAAGGACATCCCATTTGCAATGGCCTATGCCATGAGTTTGTATTATATCATTCGCATGGTAGCTGAATATCCGGCACCACGAATATCAACGGCCATATTGACCGCAATCGGTATTGGATTATCATTAAATGTACGTATTGGTGGTTTATTGCAAATTGCCTACTTATTCTTTTTTATTGCATTAAAACATTTATCGGCCACAAAGGTACGTGAGCTCTTTGCAGCAGAATCAATGAAACGAATAGTACATTTGCTGGTAATGCTAAGTGGAATATCTATTATCGCATATATTATTGGTATCATATTTTGGCCGTATGCCATTGAAAGTCCTATTGCACATCCCATAGATGCTTTAACAAATATGACAAATTTCACCACGAGCCTACGCCAAGTGTTTGATGGGAAGTATTTATGGTCAGACAGTGTACCTTGGTATTATGCAATTAAATATATGAGTATTACTATACCCCTTGTAGTATTTATCGGTTGGGGCTTGTTTATATTTATTAAAAAGAAGAACAAACGAAAAGATTACAATCTATTTGTTTTTATTGCTTTATTTGCAACCATCTTTCCAGTAGTCTACATTATTTATAAGAAATCAAATGTTTATGGAGGCTGGAGGCATCTGTTGTTTGTATTTATTTTCTTGGCTGTTTTAGCAGCAACTGGCTATGAAAAGTTATTAGTTCGTTTCAAAAAAACATTATATATTGGCATAGCAAGTATTCTAATTGCTGGTTGTATGTTCCATCCAATACGCCATATCATACGCAACCATCCAAATGAGTATGTTTATTTTAATGAATTTTCAGGAGGAGTAAATAAAGCAGTAGGTAAATATGAACTCGACTATTACTATACTAGCTTACGAACAGGGGCTGATTGGCTACTTGAAAACCGCTTAAAAAATGCCACATTTGATACAACTAAACCCATTCTGATTGCTACAAACCATGGGCCAATTACTCGTTATAGACTTCGTCAGTTAGAGAATGAAAAGAAGATTCGAATTTTCTATTGTCAATATTATGATAGAGGCAATAAGGATTGGGACTATGGAATTTTTGTAAATGCATATATTAGTCCAGACCAACTCAAAGGCAAACGTTGGCCCCCATCTAATACTATACACATAGTAACTGCTGATAAAGCGCCCCTTTGCGTAGTATTGGAACGTAAGACTAAAAATGACTTTTATGGTAATCAAGCCTATGATAGAAAAGATTTTTTAACGGCTATTAATTACCTTGAAAAGGCAATTGTAGAGGAAGCAGATAATGAGTCAGCATTGCTTAATTTGAGCCGGGTATATTATGAAAGTGGCAATTATAAGAGAGCAATTGAAGTAGCGAATCAATTAATTAAGCATTACCCTGGTTACGATCAGGCTATGGAGATATTAGGTCTTTCACAGTTGCAAAGCGGTAAAGCAGAAGAAGCTATTTTTACTTTCAGAAGAATTACGCAAAACAATGTGAAATATACATCAGCCTACTTTTATTTAGGAATCATATATTTGAATACCCAACGACCATACGAAGCTGCACAATGGCTGCAAAAATGTATAGAAACAAATGGCAACTACAAACCCGCATATCAGGCTATGGCACAGGCATTGCAAGCCTTAGGTAAAAATGAAGAAGCACAACAATATATGAATTATGCCAACTCAATCTAACAAGACGATTCTTACAGAACTAGGAATTGACGAGCTAATAGGCATATCAGAAAAGTTGCAGCCTATCGTTAATAAGATAAAGAAAGCACAACGCATTGATAGTGCTGAGGCCTTACAATTATATAAAGATGCGCCAATCGCTTTATTAGCCAACCTTGCATCGCAAATAAAAGAACGCATTAGTGGCAACACAGTATATTACAATCGCAATATACACCTTGAGCCAAGTAATATATGTACCTACAACTGCAAGTTCTGTGCGTACTCTCGCCGTAAGGGCGATTCTGGAGCATGGGATTTAAGCATAGATGAAATAAAAACAATTGCAGAAAAACACAAAGATCATAAGATTACCGAGATTCATATTACCGGCGGGGCTCATCCTGATAGAGATACAGCCTATTATGCAGAAATACTTCGTACTATTAAAAGTATACTACCCAATATACATTTAAAAGCCTTTAGTGCTGCTGAGATATTATTTATGGCCGAACAGAGTCATATTTCCATTTCAGAAACGCTTAGTATACTTAAATCAAATGGCTTAGATTCATTACCAGGCGGAGGTGCTGAGATATTTAACAAAGATATTCGAAATCAATTATGCCCCGAAAAAATTGATTGTGCAATGTGGGTTGAAGTGCATCGCCAGTCACATCAGCTAGGGATACAATCAAATGCGACAATGTTGTATGGTCATATTGAAAGCTATGAACATCGCATTGAACACATGGAAATACTTCGGAATTTACAAGATGAAACTAAAGGTTTTAATGCTTTTATTCCTCTCAAATATCGAAAAAACAATAATGAACTTGCTTTAAAAACAGAGAGTGGATTAATTGAAGATATGCGAAATTATGCCGTTGCACGAATTTTTATTGATAACATAGCTCACATAAAAGCCTACTGGCCTATGATTGGATTTGAGTCAGCCCAACTAGCACTTAGCTTTGGTGCCGATGATTTAGATGGAACAGTTGATGAAACTACCAGTATTTACAGTATGGCAGGGGTAAAACACAGTCAGAAATTAAGTGTGAGTCAGATTGAAACTATAATACGAAATGCAGGCAGAGAACCTGTTGAGCGAGATTCATTATACAATCCATTAGGAAATATAATTTAGTTTTTTTTTTCAAATAAGATTTATTATCACACTTCTAAATCGTATGCTGAGGCACTCGTAATCGTTCGTTTTACAAATAATCCTGGTTTGATGTCTCCAATTTCATTCAATACCACTTCGCCATCAACTTCCGGAGAATCATACCGAGTACGGCCTATAGCATGATCACCCTCTATTGAATCAATTAAAATTTCCATTTCAGTACCAATACGAGCATTATTAATCTCAGAAGAAATGGCATTTTGAATTTCCATTATAGCCTCTACCCTCGCCGCTTTCAACTCTTCTGTGTGTTCATCTGTAAGGGTATTTCCAGAGTGAGTTCCTTCTTCATGCGAATAGCTAAATACCCCTAGTCGTTCAAATCGGGTTTCTTTAACAAAATCCAATAACTCTTGAAAGTCTTGTGCTGTTTCTCCTGGATGACCTACTAGTAGAGATGATCGTAATGCGATACCCGGTACTTGTTTTCGTAAATTGGCAATTAATTCGAGTATTTCCTTTTTAGTAGAACCTCTTCGCATTAGGCTCAACATATTGTCACTAATATGCTGAAATGGAATATCGAGATATTTGCATATTTTCTCTTCATTAGCCATCAAGGGAAGTACATCTGCAGGGAAACTATTTGGGAAAGCGTAATGCAGCCTTATCCATTTAATCTGAGGTATTTTCACCAGCTCATTTAATAAATCGGCTAAACGCTGCTTTTTGTATAAATCGAGACCGTAATAGGATAAATCTTGTGCGATAAGAATTAATTCTTTAACCCCACCCGCTGCCAGTAGACTCGCTTCAGTCACAATATCTTCAATAGTTACAGAGCGATGTGGTCCTCTAATCATAGGGATAGCACAAAATGCACACGTACGATTACAACCCTCCGAAATTTTGAGATATGCATAATGAGAAGGAGTTGAAAGGTAGCGCTGCGTTTGGAGATGCTCATTGTATTTTGCTCCTAGTCTGCTTAAAATATCTTTAATATTATTAGCACCAAAGTATGCATCAACTTCAGGAATCTCTTTCTTCAAATCATCACGATACCGTTCAGTAAGGCAGCCCATAACGTACAATTCACTAATAACACCTACTTTACGAGCATCAATATATTCAAGTATGGTATCAATAGATTGTTGCTTGGCGTCATTTATAAAGCCACAGGTATTAATAATTACAATATCAGAAGCTTCTTCGGAGTCGAATCGTATTTCATACCCGTGCTGTTGTAATTGTTTCATTAGCTTCTCAGAGTCTACCACATTCTTAGAGCAACCTAGTGTAATAATATTGACTTTTCTTTTTAGATTTCCCATTTTGAAGGCTGTATGCTATATACGATAGGCGAAGCGGAATGTAAAACTATAATTCAGACTCTCCAAAAAGAGAATCAACAAATTCATCTCTATTGAATTGGCGGAGGTCTTCAAGGCGTTCGCCTACACCAATGTAGTTAACGGGAATCTTGAACTGATGTGATATGCCAATAACAACACCACCTTTAGCCGTTCCATCGAGTTTAGTAAGCGCTAATGAGTTTACTTCAGTAGCAGCTGTAAACTGTCGCGCTTGCTCAAAAGCATTTTGGCCAGTTGAGGCATCGAGCACCAAAAGGGTTTCATGTGGGGCATTAGGAATAACCTTTTGCATAACACGTTTTATTTTGGTAAGCTCATTCATAAGACCTACTTTGTTATGTAAGCGGCCGGCAGTATCAATAATTACGACATCGGCGTTTGCAGATATCGCAGCATTCATGGTATCAAAAGCTACAGAAGCAGGATCAGCACCCATTTGCTGTTTAATTAATCGTACGCCAATACGAGCCGCCCATACTTCGAGCTGATCAATAGCTGCAGCACGAAAAGTATCAGCAGCTCCGAGTACCACCTCTTTACCTTCTAATTTAAATCGGTTCGCTAACTTTCCAATAGTTGTTGTTTTACCAACACCATTTACACCCATTACCATAATAACGTAGGGCTTAGCAGAAAGTTTTCCGCCAAATATATCGAGTCCTTGGCTTAATTTATTTTCAGCCAATAATGATTTTATCTCTGTTTTAAGAATCGTATTTAGTTCAGAAGTTCCCATGTATTTCTGAAGGGCTACCCTATCTTCAATACGTTTAATGATTTTAATAGTAGTATCAACACCAACATCAGATGAAATAAGCATTTCTTCAAGATTATCAAGGACTTCGGTATCTACTGAGGACTTGCCAGCAATAACTCTCGACATTTTTTTAAAGAAACTTTCTCTCGTTACCTGCAAACCACTATCAAGAGGCTTAGGTGTAGCCTGAGTCTTATCGGCATCTTTAGAGAAAAATCCAAGTATTGACATAATTTTTAGGATAAAGCAAAAAAGCCTTCTCATAAAAATGGGAAGGCTTAAATACTGTTTATATAATAAGATTATTTCTTAGAGAAAAAATCTTTAGCGGTAGCGGTAGCTATAATTTCTTCCTTAAATTGGTATGAACCCGTTTTAGGAGATTTAATCATTTTAATTACCTTAACAAAACTTTTGCCTTCACCAGTTTTTAAGGTAGCAACAACTTTCTTTGCCATAGTCTATATTATTTAATTTCTTTATGAACAGTTACTTTCTTCAAAAAAGGGTTGTACTTTTTCAGTTCAAGCCTTTCGGTTGTCGTTTTTTTGTTCTTTTGGGTAATATATCTTGATATCCCAGGAACATTTGAGTTTTTTTGCTCTGTGCACTCAAGAATAACCTGTATTCTTGCGCCTTTTGACTTTTTAGCCATAGTTCAAATTGATTAATAAGCGTTTAAATAACCTTTTTCATGGGCTGACTTCAATGCCTTAGCCAAACCGTTTTTGCTGATCACTCGCATACCTGCTGTAGATATGGTAAGAGCCACCCATCTATCTTCTTCTGGAAGATAGAATTTCTTTTTGCAGAGGTTTACCATAAACCTTCTCTTTGTCTTTCTGTTCGAGTGAGAAACGTTATTTCCCGTCATCGAATGTTTTCCTGTAATCTGACAGATATTCGCCATTTTCTTTATTTTTTTATTCTAAAAAACCGGATTGCAAAGTACATGAATTTCTTTCTAATAATCAAACATTTTCACTTATTTTTACTCAAACAAAGTAAAACGACTTGGAATTGATTCTAAAAATATTGATTTTCAACAATTTAATATCAAGTTAAAATTATTAAATTAAATTCTAGTAAGCCTCCAATACCTAAGTTTAATGATTTTAGGAAGAGGCCAAATTGCACCCGCTTCTCTACACTAAATGCTATATGATGCTATATAATTGTACCCGATATAGTGAACCGCGTACTTTCGCCTTAACATATTTACGATAAGTGCATTTCGGGTAAATTTAGCAATTTATTGGCTATCTTATTACCAATCTTATTTTTAATTTATACCAAAGATTAAATATATATTTAGCTTGGTATTACTGGCAAACACATATCAAAAGCACATGCGAACAGCTCCCGGTTGATGTTGGAGATTTGTTTTTCCCAAGTTTATCAGACCAGACTGAAGTTGCATCACTATTGTTTTTGAAATTATAGACTCTCTGATTGAATTGGGATTGAAATAATAAAGATGGAACCACCCATGAGATTATTAGAAATATTGATTGTTCCATTATGTTCATTTATAATACTTAAAGAAATGGCCAAGCCTAATCCAGTACCCTTACCAACCGCTTTCGTTGTAAAGAAGGGGTCAAATATTTTATTCTTAATATCTTCAGGTATTCCCTTCCCTGTATCGCTAATAGATATAGTCACAAAATTATTTACTGTTTCTGTTTTAACACAAATACACTCATGTTCACTTTTAATATCCTTATCTAAAATAGAATCAACAGCATTTGATAGAATATTCATAAATACCTGATTAAGCTTGCCTTGATAGCAAAGCACAGGGGCAACACCACCAAATTCTTTTACTAAAACAATTTTGTTTTTAATTTTATTATTTAGAAACATAATAGCTGAGTCTAAACTTTCATGTATATCAGCATGCATTTTCTCCGCCTGGTCAAGATGAGAGAAAAGTCGTAAACCTTTAATTATCTCAACGGTTCGCTTTACTCCTTCATTCAAGCTTTTCATGGCTTGTTGCATCATAATAAGTTCAGTATCGTATTGCAAAATATGACGCATACTCTCAATTTTCTTGATTTGTTCGTCACAGTTACTACTATTTATCTTTTAAAATTCGTCATCAATACTTAAAATATCGGCTACAATAGAATGTAAGCCTTGCGTTGAGGTACTAATAAAATTTATTGGATTATTAATTTCATGAGCTATACCTGCCGTTAAAACACCAAGAGCAGCCATTTTCTCCGATTGTATTAATTGGTTCTGTGTATCCTTTAGTTTAATAATTGTGTTTTTAAGTTCATCTTGTTGTGAAACTAAGTACTCATTAGTCATACCAAGTTCCTCATTAGTTTGTAGTAATTCTTCATTTAGTGCTTCAATTTCATGTGTTCTTTCAAGCACTAATATCTCCAAATTATGACGATATTTTTGAAGTTCTAATTCAATTATTTTACGTTCTGTAATATCTCGAACTACCCAAATTCTAAGAGTTTCACTATTTTTCTCTATATATTTTGCACGTATCTCAATACACATTTCGGTACCATTTACATGAATACCTCTGATTTCAAATGGTTCTATAAAACGACTCAATGTTTTATGCATAAATAATTTATGATCATCAGGATGAATTATCTGCTTTAAGCCTTTTGATTTAATGACTTCAAGCGAAAAGCCAAAAATATTCAGCAGTTGATCATTAATATCAATAATGTCACGATCTTTAGTAATAATGACACCTTCAAAAGTAGAAGATGAGAGAAAACGATAACGTTCTTCGTTATAAATAATAGCATGTTCGGCCTTTCGTATTTCCGTAATATCATTTCCTTCCGGAAGAATATATATCACATCGCCCTCAGCATTTCTAATTGGATTTATAATAAAATCAATCGTATGAATAGTTCCATCATGCGATTGATGAATTGTTTCCATTTTATAAAAATCACCTGACGCAACGCGAAATATTGCATTTTTTAAACGTTCTGATTCTTCAAAACTATGAATCCACCAAGGGCATTCCCAGAAAAAGCGACCAATCACATCTGCTTCATTTAACCCAATAAAATCTAATAATGCTTTATTTGCTTTAATCATTCGACCCAATGGATCGAGTAAGCCTACAAAGGTCTTTGTTTTATTAAATATTGCATCGAGTAATCGTTCATTTTCTCGAATTGCTGCTGTTGCAATTTGTAAATTTTGCTGACTTTTTTCAAGCGTATTAAGTGATTCCATATTTACAGACTCTCTTTTAGCTTGTTCAGTAATTGTATAAATCATAAATACAATAAGCAGAAATGTAATAATTAATATGGCAATTGAGATATACAATATTTGACGGGCACTTTGTAAAATCTCACGCTGAGGTATTTCAACCATAATATGAGACCGTTGCAAAAAGCCCCCTAACGTTCCAGTTTTATTTTTAGGAGTTTTATTTTGATTATTTTTGATATTTCAGTAAAAAAACAACCACATATCTTTAGTTTTTTAACCTTTACAAGGTTATTTTTGCCTTT
>JBBRXJ010000031.1:0-36000 GCA_038248505.1 Bacteroidales bacterium | reverse complement strand
TCTCTAAAGTGCTCTCTACATGAAAGTTCATCAGGAAATCGCTGAGAAAAATTTAATATATTCATATCTTCTTTTTCTTGCGAAACTATCTGATTGATACGTCAAAACGTGTCGGAGGTGTATGATAATGCAGAATCAAATTAAATATTTACTTCTTCGTTATTCGCTGTGTTGTAATTCCACTCGATGTTATTATCTCTAATATATAAACACCAGCAGGAAGTGATGTTACATCAAGTGATACAACATCAGCGCTAAAAGCCTTTTGAACACTCTTGCTGAGTAAGCTGTAGCCTATCATATTGGTCAGCTTTAAGCGTACAATACCTTCAATATCTTTTCCGAGGCGAATATTCAATAAATCGGTCGCTGGATTAGGATATGTAGCAACAGAAACATCAACATCTGAATTTTTCACCCAGGTATAATCAAACAATGTAACACTAACGGTATCACCTTGTGGACGAATAGTAATACTAACGTTATTGGTATCTTTGACATAATCTACTCCATTAATAGTCCACTTTTGAATGACATTATTAGCAGCTGGTGTTGCAGTAATAATAATAGTTTTACCAATATCTTGAGCAGATGTACCAGCAGGAACAATAGTTGCAGAACCAGAAGCAACGCTAGTAATAAGATTTGCAGTAGCGATGGTAATGGTTTTCCACTCACCAAGAGTTTGAGGTTTTGATGATACCACTCGTATTCTATAGATTCCAATAGCAGTTAGCGCAGGAATCTTCATCGTAATTGAACCCGCAGTAACCGATTTTAATGATCCTATGGCTACTGTAGTTGCAAAACTTAATTTGTTTGATGATAACTGCAGTGTGAAAATATTTGAGGTATCATAGGTAACAGTTGAGGGCAAGCTAAAGTTTACGGAATAATCTGTCACTCGAGCAACTTGGCTTGGAGCTGATGTGATGGTAATTGCAGCAGGATCAAATCCAAATTCTGCAAAAATTCCATTTGCAATATTACTAGCTGTTGCTGAGCCCCAGCTAGGGATATTCACAACTGGAATGTCATTTGAAACTAAGGCTAATTTATTACCTACCGCAAGCAATCCATTTTTTACAGGTAATACAGCGGTTATTTTTGTATTATTTGCACCATTATTTATCCCCGTAGTTGCAGGCTCCCACTGACCGGCAATGAGCGAACTATAGATTACCATTGACAAATCAGCTTTATAAACACGCACCAAACTAGCTGCACAGGAGAATCCTTCCGTTTGCTTATCCATTTTTTGTTGCGCATAAGCTGTTGTCATAAAACGTGTTCCATTAACGGTAGTGTTTCCAGTTGCTGCTATATAAATATTTCCAGTTGCCTGATCAATATTCATTGAAGTAGCAACAACCGCTTCTAAAGATGGATTACCAGTATTTAAATTAAACCATCCATCCAAATTAGCATCAGCATGAACGCTCATTCCAGTAGTAGTGCCATCAATTGGTTCACCAATGAATGTGGTGTTCATTACATGACCATCACTCAAATTATAGCGACCAATCCACGATATTTCTTTATTTAAATTGATAGCACTATCACCCGTAAAATTATTTTGAAAGCCGTATGCGGTAGGATTATAAAAGAGATCATCGCCTTTCCAGAGATTTACATAAGGAGCTTTTGCCTTAAAACGTGTTCTTGCAAGTACTACCAATTTGTTATTCAAATAATCAATTTCGAGTTGATCAATACGATTGTATGGATTAAACAGCTTGGTATTTGAAGGCTCACCGAAATATGCCATCCGATCCCACCATTTTACTGAACCATCTTTTTTAAGAGCAATAACGTTTGAAAAATTACGATCGCGAATGGTTTGTCCCATATACACATCGCCATTATTACGATTTATGGCGATATCGTAATAGCCATCAACTCTGTACGGAGCCGTAAAACCGATTGAACCAGCACCATTTATTGAACAATCCCAGTTAATACATGGTGCTCCCTGCAAACCGTCCATCGGGCTCTTTCCTTTACGGCCAGCATTTCCATTGGCATCGCTGCCTATATAATTAAAGTCGGCCACATTGTTTGATCGCAAATTACCACTCATAGAACCTTTTGCGCGTATGCTGCTATACGCACCTGTTAAAGTAAGTGCCGAAATTGTATCTTTTACATTTAAATCAATACTTAGCAGTTTTGATAAACCGTATTTACAATTATTGCCATCAATAGCTACAAGGGTATACCATCCAATTTTCTTTAAGAGAACAAGATCTTTAGAATCTAGCGTACTCGAAGTATCTAAAGTACCATCTGGATAAATCCAAAAACAGGTAACCGGATTTACCTGATTTTTAAGGGATGGACGCATATCTCCACCGCCAGGGAATTCGACCAAATGACTATTAACATCGGTAACATCAATTTTATCCATATAAAAACCAGCAGCCGGATTCGCAACGGTAGCAGTAGCTGCTTTAAAACAACCACTAATCATATCCACAACAGTAACGGTATAAGCACCGCCAACATCCAGTCCGGAAAGATCTTCAGAGGATACCGGAATATTTCCTGGCTTCGTCCACAACCATGTATAAGCACCAGAACCCCCTGAAATAGTAAGATTTATAGCACCGGAAGTACCGCCACAAGTAGCAATATTTGTAACTGCAGTTGCTAAATTTAAGGCCGACGTGTGATTTACAGTGGTCTCAGCATATGCCTTGGCATTGTTTGCATCTGTAATAGTAACTTTATATACACCAGGAGTATTAAGCGCAGTAAGATCTTCTGTTGCAGCAGTAAAACCGTTTGGTCCCGTCCATTGATAGATTACAGGAGCAACTGCAGCATAATCGGTATATCCAACAGTATCATTGCCAACAGTAATATTTACGGCACCATCGGCATTTGAACAATTTGAAATATCAGTAGAACCAATTGTAATCGTAAATTTACCAACCTTTATAAAAGCAGGAATATCAAGACCACCAGCCAATCTGGTGGTTAGTTGAGGATATTTTACACCACCATTCATCGTATAATATTGAAATGGCCATTCAGGAACATAGTCTAAAGCGCCCGTTGTATCCATGTGAAATATTTCACCCCAATTAAAATTTAATGTTTCGCCTGTTACAAAAACAATTTCACCATCGGCATCCACATCCCATGGTTGGTTGTATTTATTGGCATCACCAGCAGTACGAATGTATACATTACGAAACCATGTTAATGAAGTAGGAACACCAGAGATAAAATTTTCATTTAACTTAGCAATGTAATAACCATCGCTGGCTGGTGTTGCATCGCCCAATCGTTCACCCGAAATATAAATATCATCAATTGGATCGCCTGGCTTTGAATTGGTTTTTATTTTAGTAATATCAACAACAGTGTTTGCCGGAAAGCGAACAAAATCGAGTATTGTAGAATAGTTTTTTGAAACGCGCATGATAAAAGCAATTTGTGTAACACCATACGATTGAATGGTATTTGCCAAATGTGTTGCGTCGCTCCAATCGGAAACAATGGTAGTTGTGGATAAATCGAGGGTTGTAATTGTCACTACTCCCGGTAACCAATTAATATTATTGGCACGACCAGCAATTAAAAAACTGCTATCCGATAGCATTAAAACAGTCTTCAGCTGTACGTTTGATGTAGCATCGCCCACATAGCTTAATATGTTCTGAGCATTACTCACCAAGACAAGTAACAAGAACATAACGAAGGTTGTGTAAATATTTTTCATAGGATAATGTTTTATTTATTTGATAATATTTAAAGCGCAATTCTATTTATTGATTACTAATTTTACTGTTTTATATGTATTATTAGAAGATATTTTCATTAGATACAATCCATTGCTAAGTGCTGATAGATCGATGTATTCTGATTTACTACCATCGTTCGTAACCCTCAACAGCTGACCTTTAATATCAAAAAGTTGTACCATTGCATCTTCTGTTAATCCATCAATATAAACAATGTTTGATGCAGGATTTGGATATACAAGATAGCTATTCAATTGGATATTTGTATAGTCTATTGAAGTATAATTTGGCAGTGTTGTAAAAGACCATTTAACGGTATCGTTGCTGAAGTTAGCGGAATTTTTAAGACTTGCAGGCGGAATTATCACTGTATATGTTTCATTATTTTTTGAAAAATTGGAATGCAGCACCGAAAGAGTATTCGTAACATTATTCCAAACAGCAGAAGTACCCGCAACTACATTAAAGCTTTGATCAACAATTTTAACGCCCGATAGATTTATGATGCTCAATGGTTGAGAAAATTCTACTTTTATATCTGCATTTAATTCTACATTCGTTGCATTATTTGAAGGGAAAAAACTGTATGCATAGGGAGCAGGCATTGTTCGGAACCACCATGTTCTTTCAATATTTGACGAATCGCCTGCTGCATTTTTCACTACATTGGCTGGTACAAAGACGTTGATTTTTTCATTCGGTAATGTAAAGTTTGCATGTGTAATATTTAATTTTGGACCGATAAGCTGAGGGCTAATACCTGATATTAATCCACTCGTTTCACCTGTTAGTGTTATACCTCCAAGAGTTCCTGCTGTTATATTCTCATTAAAAGTAACACTAACCTCTGCGTTTGTTGCTATCAATTCTTGACCATAAAAAGGAGTGACAACAACTTTCTTATTAAATGTAATTGGACAAATAATTGGGTCTGTAAAACCAATATTGTTCTGAAGAAATGACTGACATGGATATACTATATTTCCGGAACCTTCATTCAATCTAATAAAAATATTGTTTCCTTGTGCAGTGTATAAATTAGTATTCACTTTTAATCCAACAGCAATTCCCTTAACGTTTACATTGCTGTCAATATAAATTTCATCGAGTCTATTTATTTGTTCTTTCTTAAAGATCGATATACTTCCAGTATCGTGCAAGTCATTGTGTTTAATGTAAATATTTCGCAAATCGAATTGTAAATCGTATAACCCAATATACGAGTTCAAGGTATTTCTTTGTATTGAAAGTTCATCAATCCATGCCCCCCAAACATCTTGTGTTTGCATTAAAATACCTTCGCCATCCACGCTTGGGTAACCTGAGTACAAAATATTATGTCTGAATACTTGTAAATTATTATCCTCGATACGCATTTTATTGCCTGCAAAATTCAACGATCGATTCTCGAAAGTTGCTGAATTGTTACTGCACAGTTGTTTCCCGTTTGGATGAATAAATACACGTTTCCCCGTTTTGTCCTTTCTAACATTACCTTTAATTAGTAAACCATAGCCTTCACCAAAAATACCAACCCGCATAGTTACATACACCCAATTATCAATAATTTCTATTTTCTGATCAATGTCTTTAGTAATCGATGCTGGGTCTATCTGTTTGCCTGAAACGCCAATACCATAATGATCGGTATAACTAAATATGGCTCTATCGGGATGGGTAATAATTGTTGTATCAGTATCCGTTCCATCCCAACTGGTAGCACCCGATGGAGTATTGCGATTTATCTTGTATTTTCCGCCCAAAATATAACCAATCTGATCGTAGCTGTCGTTTATTAAAGGATTAAGTCTATTATTTGTAAAATCATTTATTCTACAATTAATGACCGAAGCATGTTCCTCCACATACACCGAAAGATTACGGCAATGCCTATATGAAAAGCGTTGCCACTGATTCATCCAAGTATATGATGAAGGAATATCAGACTGAGGATCAGCAATATTGTTCTGTCGTACACCCATTATTAAAATATTACGGCTGGTACCACCAATACTAATGCGGCCTCTATTGATATCTAAATTTACCAATCCTGCATTTTGAATATTGCTCCCTGTTATCGTTTTAAAAGCAGTAGCATTATCAGTACCATTACCTGTAAAGCTAGGTATATACTGAGGAAACAGAAAGCGCGAAGGAGGTGCAAACGAATCGTTTTTTGCATTATTGCACAATGGGGAGTCACCTCTAAGTACGACAGCCGATTTAAGGCTTACGCTATTTTTAAAGGTATATGCGCCAGCGGGAAAATAAACAATACCGCCGCCCATATTTGTAACGTAATCCATGGCATTAATAAGCGCAGTATCCCAAACACCAGTGCCAGTATAATAGCTATTAATATTAACAACATTTGCCCAGCGTATTTCATTGGTCCAATCGGGACAGGTATCGTATTTCTGAAGATACGGATTGTTTGTTGGTTGAGATAATACCCACAAAGAACTTGAAAAAAGAGATGCGAAAAAGAGTAGATTTTTAATCATAAAACAAAGGTTTTTATATTATTAAAATTATTCAGATTTCCTAGTGTATGGTTTGGCCTATTCTATTTTATTTATTGATAATTAGTTTGAATGAACGTACTTGTTTTTTATCGTATATTTTAAGAAGATATAATCCGTTTGTTAGTGATGATACATCAACAATCGTTATACACCCAAAAGAAGTATTGACCCTCAGCTCTAGTCCTTTTAAATCATAAAGCTGAATTCGAGCATCCTTTGCAATACCATCAATAAAAACCATATCTGATGTCGGATTTGGATACACTGACACTTCATTTCGTTCATCGTTTTCAAAATCAATTGGAGTATAATCGGGCGAAGTAGTAAACGACCATTTTATAGTATCGTTTGTAAAATTGGCTGCATTTTTAAGACTTGAAGGAGGAATTAAGACCGTATATTGCTCATTCTTCTTAGATAAGGCTGCGTGTAAAATGGAAAGTGTATTTGTAACATTATTCCAAACAGCAGTAGTTCCAGCAACAACAGTTAAAGATTGGTCAACTATTATCACTCCATTTAAATCTATTACGGTTAGTGCTTGTGAAAATTCCACCAGAATATGGGTACTTACATTCACATTCACAGCTAAATTTGAAGGGTAATAATTATATGAATAGGGTTTAGCCAATGTTTTAAACCACCATGTACGTTCGGTATTTGATGAATCGCCTGCAGCATTCTTTACCACATTAGCCGGTACAAATACCGTATATTTCTCATTGGGTGCCGAGAAATTTGCATGATTAATTATTAACTTTTTGCCCGTGAGCGATGGCGTAACTCCTGAAACTAAACCGGCTGTTTCACCAGTAATAGTAATGCCTCCCAAAGTTCCAGCAGTAATATTTTCATCAAACAACAAACTCACTTCGGCAGTTGATGATACCTGTTCTTGTCCAAAGTAAGGAGTAACAATTACTTTTTTATTAAAGCGTATTGGGCAAATCATTCCATCTGTAAACCCAATATTATTTAGAACTACAGCCTGACATGGATAATTAATACTTCCAGAACCTTCATTACCTCTAACAAATAAATTATTCCCTTGTATCACACATTGACTCGCAGATTTTTTTTGTCCCAAAGTAATACCCGTTACATTTACATTGCTATCAATATAAACCTGATCAATTCTGTAATTTTGATTCATCTTAAAAAACAAAATATCGCCACTATCATGTAAATCATTATGTTTAATAATGATATTTCGTAAATCAAATTGCAAATCCCATAAACCAATGTATGCATTAACAGAATTGCGTTGAATGCTTAGTTCATCAATCCACGCACCCCATATATCTTGCGTTTGCATTAAAATACCCTCACCATCAACACTTCCGTAGGGAGTATACAATATAGCATGACGAAAAACTTGAAGTTTATTATCTTCAATTCGCATCTTGTTACCTGCAAAATTTATGGCTCTATTCTCATAAGTAGCGGCATTATTACTATTTAATTTGTATCCTACGGCATGTAAAAACACGCGCTTGCCTTGTTTATCAGTACGAACATTCCCTTTTATCAAAAGGCCATAACCTTCGCCATTAATACCAATGCGCATGGTTACATACACCCAGTTATCAATAATTTCTATTTTCTGATCAAGGTCTTTAGTAATAGATGCAGGGTCTATCTGTTTGCCAGAAACTCCAATACCATAATGATCGGTATAACTAAAAACAGCTCTATCAGGATGTGTTATAATGGTGGTATCCGTTTCAGTACCATTCCAAACCGTCACCCCATTAGGAGTGTTACGGCCTCCATTATATTTTCCTCCGGCAATGTATCCTATCTGATCATAACTATCATTTGGAATAGGATGCATTTTGTTGTTTGTAAAATCATTAATTCTGCAATTCACTACCGAGGCATGCTCCTCAACATAAACCGCCAAATTGCGGCAATGGCGGTACGAGAAACGTTGCCACTGATTCATCCATGAATAGCTTGTTGGAATATCCGATTGAGGTTGTGCCACATTATTTTGCCGAACACCCATTATTAAAATATTTCGGCTGGTACCACCAATACTAATGCGGCCTCTGTTGATATCTAAATTTACCAATCCTGCATTTTGAATATTGCTCCCTGTTATAGTTTTAAAAGCAGTAGCATTATCAGTACCATTACCAGTAAAGCTAGGGATATACTGAGGAAAGAGCAAACGAGTAGGAGGTGCAAAAGAATCACTCTTTGCATTATTACACATTGGCATATCACCTCTCAATACTACACCGTTTAAAAGAGATACATCATTTTTAAAAGAATAGTTACCCGAAGGAAAATATACCACCCCGCCCCCTTTCATTGAAATATCTGCCATAGCGTTTATCAACGCCGTATCCCAATTACTTGAGCCCGTATGGTAATCGTTAATATTTACCACATTCAACCAATGAATTTCATTAGTCCAAACAGGACAAGTATCGTATTTCTGAAGATACGGATTAATTATTGGTTGAGAAAACACCCTTAAAGAGCTATAAAGAAGAACTGTAAAAAAGAGTATTTTTTTAATCATAAAAAGAAATTAAATTAATATAAATTTTGCTTAATTATTTTTAAAGTTAACAAAAAAACAACATTAATTGCAGATCAATCAATAATCAGAGCTAAATCATATTTGACTAGCAATCAGTAATATAAAATTCTCATCAATTTACGAAAAGCTTTGAAAAAAAAAGAAATGCAAATACAAAAATCGAAACTGAATGATATACTGCAACTTAATACCATTGTTAAAAAAAAAGTTCTTTATGTAATTAAATTTACACTACTTTTATATTTATAAACAACTAAAAACAATAAAAACTTATGAAAAACAATTATTCAAAAAGAATAGCGGCTGTACTTTTCGCAACGCTATTAAGTATTACCATTGCATTTTCGCAATGGACAGCTACCGATGAATCGGGCTTTGGAACACCAACCAATAAAGAGGCTGCATTTATGGTAAAAGCCGATACTAAGTTAGTATGTAATGTTAATGGTTCGGGAATGTTTGTGTCAACAGACAATGGCGATTCATGGTCAGCAAACAATACTGGCTTAGCAGGAACAGAAACTGCTGCATACATGATGGTTAAAGGCGATACTGTTTACTTCACAACATCATCAGATATTTGGAAAGCATACAGTAAAGATGCCAGTTTAACTTGGGTTAAGGTAGGTACAAAAAATGTTGCTGGTATTCCAAATAACAACATTACTCAAATTGCCTTTATTGTTGATACCATGTATATTGGTACCGATGGAGGTGGTGTTATAAGACGTACAATTTCAAAAAGCACATGGTCTGTACTACCTTTCCCAAAAGACTCAGCAAATGCTGATTCTAAAAATGTAATTGCATTATTTGCAGACAATGGCAAACTCTTAGCTGGTTTTAACACCGATAAAACTGGAGTTACCTTATATGACCCAGCAACAAACTCATGGGCAACGATTAGTACTGGTTTAAGAAGACGTGGTAACACACAGAGTGACTTAAACTTACAAAATGATGTTTATTTCTATCCTAGAATAAGATATTTCTTTAAAGATGGTACGACCATTTATGCAGCTACAAAAAGACAATTTAAAGATTTTAATCACAAAGGAATCTATACATGTACAAGTGGCACTTACAATTGGTCTGTAAATAGTACTGGATTAGCCAACAAAGGGGCAACACCGGTATTATCCTTCCAAAAGGTTGGTCCAGCAGTAATTGCTGCTACTCAACATTCTGGACTTGCAGCGTTCAATGGAGCTGATTGGAGTACAAGTTCTATAGAGGTTGCTAAGTGTAGTTATATTTATACCGACGGCGTAAACACCTTTCTTTGTACCAATATTGGTGTGATAAAATATGATGGTGTAAACTATCAACTAAAGTCAACGGGCCTACCTGTTAGCGCATCCGTAAGTGTTAATGACTTGCAATACAACGCAGGATTTTATTATGCTGCTACCTCTAATGGTGTATTTAAATCAGCTACCGGTAAAGATTCATGGGTAAGAGTTGCAACAAACGATGTAGGTAAGAGTGCCAACTCTATTACGTTTAGTGGCAGCAATATTTATGCTGGTATTAATCAAGTTGTTCATAAACTAAATGGAACTACTTGGGATGTTGTTCCTGCAATTAAATCATACACTGTAATGCCACAAGTTTTCGCATACAGTGCTGGTGGTAACGATTATGTTGTAGCTGGAGGTACTTGGTCCGATGTACCAGTTGGTACTCTTCGCTCTGACGATGGTGGTGCTACTTGGAGTGAATCTTTTACACCAGCTGCAAGATTTGACTCTTCATGGATAGCCGCTAAAACTGCTTATGTAGGTTTTAGTAATGGAACTGATGCACGTTTTGCTATGACAGGAAGATTCAGATACAATGCAACAACAGGAACACTTGTTACTGGTGGTCGTCAGTCATCTTCGTTTTCAAAAGATAATGGTGCTACTTGGTACACTCGTTATCCTAAATCAGTAAAGAATAATTTACGATATAATTTTGTTCGAGATTATAAAGGAAAAAGCTATTATTTTGATGGTTCACAGAATGATGGTGGTGGAAGCTATGAGTGTTTCAGAGGTGTGATTAACGACACAATTATTGCTAACACAACAAATTCAGGTGCCAATACTGGTCAAAGCGAAGGCCTGAGTTTGAATGAATATGGTGAAAATCTACTTTTCCTAAATCACAATTCTACTATTGACAAAACTGAAAATAATGCTGCTACCTGGACTCCATTCATGACTGGTATCTCAGGTGTTGGTATGGGAAGAGGTTCATACACCTATACACTCAATGGCAATATGTTCTTTGTAGGTACAGATAATCAGATACAAGTGTATGATTTAACCACTCCTCCAAGTTGGACTGCAACTTATCCAATGGCTTCTGCAATTACATTTACAACATTAACATTTGAAGTTAGCAATACAAGACCAGGTATAGCGTACATGGTAGTAGTACCTGCTGGAGCTGCTGCTCCTATAGCTGATTCAATCAAAGCAGGTAAAGATGGTGGAAACAATGCTGCTATATTTAAAGCAAACTTTCCAGTTTCTGCTAATATCGTAAAAATACAAAGTGTAACAGGTCTTACAAAAAACACTAATTATGATATTTATGTTTACATACAAAGTGAGGTATTGTTACAATCATCTGTACAAAAAGTAACTGTAAAAACTACTACTGACTATACAATCAGTTTTTATGTAACCGATGCAGGTACTCCTAAAATGGGTTCAGATGTTACTTTTAATGCTGCTACAGTAACTACTGGTGCCGATGGTTATGCTGTATTTACTGGTGTACTTGCAGGTGCAGGTTTGCCTTACAAAGCAATATCAGCAGGTTTTGATACTATTAGTGGTACAACTACTGTAACTACTACAGATACCATCACCATTGTTCTTACTACTGGTGTTGAAGTAGTTAATGGTATAAGTGTTATCATCTATCCTAATCCAGTAAGTGATATTCTTACGGTTGATTTAGGAACTGCTATACAAGGCGATGTTGTTTTAAGCATAAGCAATGTATCAGGAGTTGTTGTTAAAACCATTAAAGTAACTGAAAACCCAAGTCAAATTGACCTATCAGGTCTTGCAACGGGTACTTATGTTCTCGAAATTGTTTCTGGTGGTCAGTCAAAAACAGTTACGATACTAAAAAAGTAATAATCCTACATTGATATTTAAAAAAGTCTTGCGAAAGCGGGACTTTTTTTTTGGTCTTTCTCCGCCGCAGAAAACTCAACGACAGGCTTCACTACTCTGGAGAACTAAGTATACGCCTTCTTATACATTGAGAATACTGGTATTGACTTCTTTTGGCATATTAAGCACAGATATCAAACTCTCAAAGACATCAACTATGCTCACAGATTCTACCATAAATAGTCAGTATAAAGAATTCATGGTATAATTAGGGATAATCATAAAGCGTATATGACAAAGAAGCCTCAATATTTAGTGAATATTCTCAGTAGGCTTACTATATTTATCTAAATATCATATCATTATATTCAATTCTTTTATTGCCCTATTGATATAATTAATCGGATAATTTTATTATTATTGCAGGCTGATGTTCGGGAGTTTAAAGAAAAATATAAGCAATTACGTCCTTCAAAAACAGGGAAAACACTTGGTTCGTTCAAAGGAATTGAAAACCCTTGAAAATTCAAGTACAGCGGGCATTTTATTTAAACTAACAAATAATTCAAGCGACTTCGATACCTATCTTGAGTTTATGCATTATCTCACTTCACGTAATATTCGGGTGTTTGCTATAGCTTACTATGAAGGGAAAAATATACCTGCAATGTATTTAAACAGTAAGGAGATTAATCTTCTTTCCTTTCATAATATTAATTGGCATTTTAAACCTACTGCTCCATTTATAAAAGCATTTATTGAGACAGAGTATGATTTATTGTTAGATCTCTCTACAGAAGAATGCTTGCCACTTGAACATATATCGCAATTATCAAGAGCCAAATTTAAAGTAGGCATCAATAATAGTTCCAAAAATTTTACGGACTTAATGATAGATGTAAAAGACAATACCAGTCCAACTTACTTTATAGAACAAATAAAACACTTCTTAACCATATTAAAATGATTTGCAATGACTAAAAAGATTTTTAGCGGAACAGGAACAGCCATTGTTACACCATTCAGAAAAGACGGGTCAATTGATTTCAATTCGTTCGAAAAACTTATTGAATTTCAGATTACGGGAGGCATTGATTATTTAGTAGTTTTAGGAACTACTGGAGAATCGGTTACCATTTCGACAGACGAAAAACACGCAATTATAAATTTTGTTGTTGAGAAAGTAAACAAACGTGTACCCATTGTAGTTGGCTGTGGAGGCAATAATACTGCTGATATAATTAATGGTATTGAAGAAATTGACTTTGAAGGTGTCGATGGTCTTTTATCCGTCACCCCATATTATAATAAACCCTCACAAGAAGGAATATTTCAGCATTTTAAGGCTGTTGCTGCCGTTTGCCCTGTTCCCGTTATTATTTACAATGTACCTGGACGTACGGGTGTTAACATGACTGCTGCTACCACTTTACGATTAGCAAATGTAAAAAACATTGTAGCGGTTAAAGAAGCATCAGGTAATATGCCTCAGATAATGGAAATTATTCGCAATAAACCTGCTGATTTCATGGTTATTTCAGGTGATGATGCGCTAACCATACCTGTTATTGTAATGGGTGGAGATGGAATTATTTCTGTTATATCAAATGGTTTTCCAAAAGAATTTTCAGCAATGACTAAGAAAGCGTTAAAGCAGGATTTTAAAGTAGCTGCTGAAATTAGCTTACAAATTTTGCCTTTAATAAATGCGATTTTTGAGGAAGGTAGTCCTTGTGGAATAAAAACGATACTTAATCAAATGGGAATTATTGAAGGCTATCTTCGTTTACCCTTAGTGCCTGTTAGTGCAGATCATGCAGAAAAGTTAGAGAAACTAACTGCTGAGTTTAAAAAACAGGGAAAGTAAAATACTGTTTCTTATTGAGATGATTGATATATCGTTAATAAGAAATTAACGAGTTGTAGATTTGTGTGAATATAAAAAATTAAACGAATGTTATCAAAATTTAAATTACCTGCTGAAATTACAGATTTATTAAAGAATTCGAGCAAAGTAACCCTTGCTCATAATACCAAAGAATTAACGGAAATGTCATGTCCAAACACCGATGGTTTTCACGAAATTGCCTATGAAGTACCAGGCAAAGGCCTAGTAAAAGAGGCTTATGTTTGCAAAGTAAAAAATGGGATTTCAGCAAATTATTATGAGCCATATATGCGCAGGCGCGATCCAGACTGTATGTTAATAGGAGATGATGAACCAACAGATAAAGAACGTTATAAAGACACACATAAAGAAAGCTTTGATGGTCTTCGATCTGAGACATTCAATTGGTTAAAAAAACAAGATTTAATTATTTTCCCTTTTATTGCAGGGCATGCAGATCATGGTATTCAATCATTTGCAATAGTGCCAGCCAATGCTGGTTTTTTTGCACTTGGCATTGCTATGCTTCAAGGCATTATAGATATTGATAAGCACGAAGGAGTATTTGAGCCAAAATTTTACGCATTTGTAGCTCCTCCATTCCGTCATACACATTTTAAAGGCAAACAAATTGTTATACACAATCGTCAGCCTAATTGTTACGAGCTTTTTAGTTACAATTTATATCCTGGCCCAAGTGCTAAAAAAGGTGCCTATGGCGCTCTTATTCATTTTGGCGAAAAAGAAGGTTGGGTAACCAATCATGCCGCCGTTGTTCAAGTTTTAACGCCCTATGATATTAAAATAAATATTATGCATGAAGGTGCAAGTGGAGGCGGAAAGAGCGAAATGAATGAACACATGCATCGAGAGTTTGATGGAAGCATTCTTTTTGGTACCAATACCCTTAATGGATTTAAGCGTAATCTGGTAATCCCAAGAGGTTGTCGCTTGCGACCGGTTACCGATGATATGAGTTTAGCACACAAGGATATTCAGAAAAACAATGGTAAACTAACCGTTATAGATGCTGAGAGTGCTTGGTTTATACGAGTTGATCATATTAAAAACTACGGAACAGATCCTGATATTGAGTCCTTATCTATACATCCAAAAGATCCATTATTATTTTTGAATTTAGATGCGCAACCCGGAGGTACAGCTCTACTATGGGATCATATTGAAGATACCCCAGGTAAAGCATGCCCAAATCCGCGGTTTATAATGCCACGTACTATTGTTCCCGACATTATCAATACTGCCATAAGCATTGATGTTAGAAGTTTTGGAGTTCGCACGCCAGTGTGTACAAAAGAGAATCCATCCTATGGTATCATTGGATTGTTTCACATTCTTCCACCAGCCATTGCTTGGTTGTGGCGATTAGTGTCCCCTCGTGGCCATGACAATCCAAGTATTATTTCATCAGAGGGTATGCAATCAGAAGGCGTTGGATCATACTGGCCATTTGCAACTGGAAAGAAAATTACGCAAGCCAATCTTTTACTAAAACAAATTGTTGAATCGCCTAGAGTACATTATGCATTATGTCCGGTTAAGCATGTAGGTGTTTGGCAAGTGGGCTTTATGCCACAATGGATTATGCGCGAATATTTAACCCGTCGCGGAGGTATTAGCTTTAGTCAGGATGAACTTTCACCAGCTCGTTATTCGATGCTTGGATATGCCTTAAATAAATTAAATATTGAGTCAAATACTTTTGAACCAGGTTTATTAAAAGTAGAGCTACAAGCTGAAGTAGGTCTTGAAGCATATGATAAAGGTGCTGATATACTTCACAATTTCTTTCATAAAGAACTGATGCAATTTAATGTTGAAGGACTTGATCCGCTTGGTAAAAAGATTATTGATTGCTTTTTGAAAAAAGGAAGTTTAGCTGAATTTGAAGCATTAATTGAGGCCGAGAGTTGTTTTGAAGACTAGAAAAAATGTTGTCCGTCGCAGCGGATTACTAATATCTTTCTTTCCATTTTTTGCGGCGTTCTTCGTCACCAATAACCATACGGAGGGATATTTCGTGAGAAGCAAAATTAGCGCGGCGTAGGCTATTAAAGAATGGGTAATCGCATGCATAGCCTATAAATAGGTGATTTGACATGATGTTGTTATGAATAATGCTGCCAGCAAAAAAAATAACTTCTCCATTGTTACGATAATTTATTCCCATCCAAAAGGTATTGGAATATAAGAGTCGAGAACCTATTTCGGCCAAATATCTGAAGTCTTGCATGGAACGAAGCATTATAGAAGGCAGCAATGACAAATTTTCGTTCAGAAAAACTTTTGTTCCTCCAGTTAAAAAAAAATGACGTTTGGCACCATATTTTAAACTGGCACCACCAAAACGAAGTCTAGAATCAAGCAGTTGGCATGAGGAAAGAGCCATATAGCTACTTCTGTTTCGCATTGCAAAACCAAAATTAAAATCTGGCGAATATGCAGGACTCATAGTGTTTAACAAAGGATCGGAGGTATTGCCAGGCTCCATGCGCTTACGATCGGCAGCATATTGTGAAAATGAAAGCCCAAGTCCTAAAGAGATTTGCGACTTTTGCATAAAAAAATGGTAGGCATAATTTAATAAGAAACCATTTTGAGAAAGCAAACCATTATTATCAGAAAATATAGCCCCACCAAAACCTATGTTTGATTTCTTACGACGTTCCTTCAGAGCCGTTTTACCAAAGAATATTTTTTTGAGAAAGTAGCTGCGTTTTAAGATGCGCGCTTCACCATAAGCAACAAAGGTTAGTGGTGCTCGTTTGTAACCAAGCCATTGGTTTTTGCTCATTATACCATACGAGCCATTGCCCAAAAAACCACTTGTTGCGGGATTAATATGTGATAGCTGATCGTTGTACTGACTAAACATTGGAAATTGCTGAGCAGTAACTTGAATTGCAGAAAACACAATGAGACTTATGATTAATAAAGGCTTCATACAATCATCTTGCAATGGCTACTGAGCCTTTAAAAGAAACTTCGCCTTTATAAATAATCTGATAGGTATACGAACCATCAGGAGCTCCTGCCCCAGCCCAATAGCTAGGATAACCCGATTCGGAAACAAAAACCTGCTGCCCCCAACGATTATACACCTGCACTATGGCATCAGCAAATTTACGGCCGAGAGTAAATTCCCACTGGTCGTTAAACCCATCGCCATTTGGAGTGAAAATGTTTGGAATAAACGACTCGACATTCACCATAAAAGAACATGAAGAGCTTCCGCCTGCTTCGTCAACAATGAGCCAGGTAATAGTAGTTTCATTAGGTATAGCTTCTGCTTGTAAAGTTGAACTTTTATTGAATGTATTACTAAGTGTATAATTACAATCATCGCTCACTTTCACAGGATCTAACTCATATGCTGCCACTATATATTCATTGCCAAGCACGTTTGTTTTGTGGTGTAAATCGGGAGGACAAGTAATTCTGGGAGGTGTCGTATCAGAGGTAATTGTTGAATATGAAAGCGATTCGGGGCATCCAGCTATGGTATCATGGCGATACATCATTTGATAGGTGCCACGACCAGGAGGGGTAAAAATATTACTCACTATAGAATCTTCTTGAATAAAAATCCACATGCCACCATCATCAGCATTTGTTAATAAAGAATTTAAGTCAATACTGCCCGAACAAATATAGCCGTTACTCCCCTGCCCTGCGCTAAGAGCTGGCATTACAAAGATTGACACAATCGTTTCGGTAGTATCGCATGGTGCCGGTAAAACAATACGATATGCATATTGACTAGAACCTTCACGAAGTTTTGATACATCAATAATACCATTATTTATAATAGTTTCAGAAGATAATTCATACCAAAAACCGATGGTATCATATCCAACTGTTAGATTATTATACAGATTATATGGATTTGTATTACAGCGATCATTAGTTATTAAAGCACTGGCAGTATTGGGTTTTATTAAAGATATTAAAAAGGATGCTTCCGCTTTACAATTATTTTGATCCGTAACAGTAATTGAATAAAGAGTTGGATTTAAAGCAGGCAATGTATCAGAATTACCACCATTACTCCATGATAGCGCATAGAGCGGGGTACCTCCAATAACTGAAACACGAAGGCCTCCAGCAGATATAGGCAAACAAGTATAATCTGTTTTTGATATTTGTTTTATATAAAACGAATCCGGTTGAAGGAGTATAAAAGTATCAATAGCATTGCCAATACCCGCATCGCTCGTAGTAACAAAATAAGTTCCCGCACTAAGTGCAGTTAATGTAGCATTTGTTTTACCATTACTCCAGCTGTATGAATAGGGCAATACGCCTAATGAAGCTGTCAATGCAATAGAGCCATTTAGCCCTTTAAAACAGCTCGGATGAACCAAACTACCTATAACAGAAATCTGTTGTTTCACTTGAAAACTAACGGTAGTGGTGCATGCTTTAGAATCAGTAAGCGTTATGGTGTATGTACCAGCGGTAAGGCTTGAAATGTCCGCAATGGTTTTACCATTGCTCCAGCTATACTGATATGAACCACTATTACTGCCACTTACAGTAATATCAATGGCACCATCAGAACCACCAGAGGTGCTCACATCGGTAATGTTAGCAATTATATTGAAAGGAATAGGTTGCGTAATAACAAAACTTGAAGTAGAAGAACATGAACCTGCATCGGTAATAGTTAGTCTATAGGTTCCTGAATTAAGACTATTCACATCTTCGGATGTTTTTCCGTTTGACCAAGAATAGGTTGCAGGAAGTACCGCACTACTATTTATATCAATACTGGCATTGCTCCCGGCATTGCATGAAACATGGCTTATTGAAGATGAAGCAACGGAGGCATAAGCGTAAAAGGAGGCGGTGTCGCTGAGGCCGCAAGATCTATCAATAGCCATAGTATCGTAATACTCTATAGTACCGGCATTAATAAATTCCAGTAATTTTCCGCTTGTGTAATTTGGTTTCATCTGGAATTCAATACAAGCAATGTTGCCTGAATCATTGAGAAAGAAAGTAGGATTAGGAATTTTATTAATAGAAACTTGAACTAAGCCCGACACAGAAATATCAGTTGTAATAGGCGGATTAACAGAACCATTTCGAGTTGCAATAGGACCAGTAAACGAAATCCCAGTAGCCTTAATGTAGGTTGTATCGTAAAATATATCAATATCCATGCCAGTTACATAGGGATTTACAGGACCATTCGATACAAATGGAACACAGAACGTTGGTTCATTAAAAGGACATATTGTATCAAAAATACCTTGTGGAATTGAAGGTTTAAAACAACAGGCAACAATATCTGTTGGAACATTTTGTGTTTTATGAAAAGAAGTAGTAAATACTTGAACCCCTAAATCAACAAAGTTTAAAGAAGGATTAAAAACAGCTGAAGCAATTGTTTCTTTAGTAATTAATACATCATTAGAAAGAAAACATTCTTTTGATTTAGTGGTATCGGTTTTAATAAGCATTAAATTCATACCAGAAGAGCTAATATAGGTTGAGTAATCGGAAGTAAGCGCTAAAACAATATCCTCTTCATTTGAAACAGTTAATGCCCCATAAGAGACAGATTCAGAAGCATTTTCCCCAAACACCTTCATCCATTCAAAATCATCATGGATATTCAATCGTGTAATAATAGCATCATTATTATAATTCCCTGCTAAATAAAAACCAGAAGAAATTGTTGGGCGTTGTAATGAAAGAAGATATGTATTATCAGATGCATTACCAAAATCATAATAATAGGCAGAAATGATATTCATCGCATCATCGCAGTTCACAATCACTGGCTTAAATGGACTTACACCAAAAACCTTTTGGGCAGATGCGAGTACTTTTATCTGATTTAGTTCAGGCAAATAATAACAATCGTGAGAAGTATAATTATAATCGAGACTCAAAAAATTTACTAATGCATTTCCCCAAGAATCAACCATTGCTATATACACTTTATGTACACCTACATCACGTAAACTATGACCAGTAATAAGTATGTTTCCATTAGGCAACTCTACACAAGCATTTAGTTGATCCGATTGAGTATAATTGGCAAGCTTAGCATATGCTACAGTTCCATCCACATTAATTCTCATATAGAAACCATCCGCCTGATTTGATGAATAGGGATAGGTACTAATACTACCAACAACAAATACCCCCCCATCAGAGAGACGAATAAAACGAGAAGGCTTAAAAAACTTTTTAGAACCCGTTAATTTATAGAAATTATAGGTAATAATTGAGCCCAAATCATCAATATTCAAAATGGTTATATATCGTTCAGTACTCAAATTATTATCCATAAACCCTAATAGAGTATAGGAACCATAAGGGTTTGCAAGAATTGCACTAAGGCCATCTTCTCTATCATTACCATAAAGCTGATTCCAAAGAACCTTTCCAGAGGCGCTATAACGAACAACACACATATCAGTGTAAGCAGACAGCATTTTATTTCCACCTAAAATATAGCCCCCATCATTCGTTTTAACAGAAACAGTGCCAAAATCATCGCCAGGACCAACATATATTTTTTGAAATCGTTGCCCCAAAACAACGTTTGAAAACGACAATAATAGAAGCATTACAATACATAGAAATGTAATGTAAAAAGATAGAGCTAGTCTGGCTATATAATTGATAAATAACAATTAAGTAAGATTCAGGTTGTTAAACAAATTTAATAAAATTTGCGTGGAAACAAGTATAAAACTAATATTATGACTCGCTTCCATCATCTCAAATTAGAAAAAAATAAATCTACAAAAAAACTGTAAAAGCCACTAACGTATAAAAAAGACTTTATATTTTTTATTCTGCATTATCGTACACTAATTAGATATTTACTGATTTCTAATGAAACCAAATCTCTTATATATCGATGAAAGCAGGACGCTGATGCATTTTAGTATGAACTTTGTCTTTGGTGTATCATTATGCAGAATCAACTTATATTTTCAATCTGTTTTTTGAGGGACGAAACATCTATTTACCGAAATTCCATCCCTAGCGTGATTCTCATTGTTTTTATATTATATCTTTCTGCCTAAATATAAGCCCTAAGGGGCTTTGCGTTTATTTAAAATCATGTGAAAATATCAGATTGCTATTCTTAAGCATGACATTGGTGTTTAATAATGTAGAATCAGAAAATTTAATCTGATATATCCAATTTTTAAAAGAACAGGCATTGAAGTTTTATCCAAACGGGTCGAGATTTTATTTTACAAATTTGATTATTAGATACTTATATGTGATTTAATTAAAAAAACTAGATTTACAAAATACTCATTCAATTAGTATTTATATAAGAATTTGAAAATATTCAGTAATACTCTCCAAATATTCAATTAAATATAGGTATATTAGCAACAAATTAATAATTAATACAATGAATAAAGGAACAGTAAAATTTTACAATGATTCGAAAGGATTCGGATTCATTAAAGACTCAGATTCTTCAAAAGAATACTTTGTGCATTCTTCAGGCTTAAAAGACAGCATCAAAGAAAATGATGAAGTAACCTTCGAACTACAAGAAGGTAAAAAAGGATTAAATGCTGTAAATGTAAAACTAGTTTAGTTTATACTATATAAGTCATTTATTGTAGAAACCTTACACATTGTAAGGTTTTTTTTATGCTCTTTTTTTTGGTGGGGTAAAAAAAATAGATATTAGATTTTTTTTGTTTCTTTTATTATTTTGATATAAGCACCACACCAATATGCTTTTCCTAGCTAAAGTGCTTTAAATAAATCCATCAAATAATTTACAATTCACAAAAAATGCAGAACTAATAAAATGCTTGGAAAATAGCTATATCATTCAGAAGCACGCATTCTAAATTTATTATATTTACAAACTCAAAATTAAAATCAGTTATAATAGCCATTACTAATATTAAAGAACATCACTAAATAGCTGGATTGCAATCTCAAAGACAATTGAATACAACACAATAATAATAATAAATGAAGTCTATAAAAATAACAACAAATGGATGGATCGTAACCATTGCGGCTCTTTTTATCAATTTAGCATTAGGAATTCTTTATGCATGGAGCGTTTTTAAAGAAAACATTATTCAATCTATTAAAACAGGTGGTGAAAGTGCTTTTAAATGGGACCTAGCTTCACTCAATGATCCATACGCATTATGTATATTAACCTTTGCCTTTTCAATGATTATTGCTGGTCGAATACAAGATAAGAAAGGCCCTTCGTTTACGGCAAAAATTGGAGGTATTTTAGTTGGAATTGGATTTATCATTGCTTCATTATCTACTAATTATTATGTTTGGATGCTTGGTTTTGGAATACTCGGTGGCACTGGTATTGGATTTGGCTATTCAGCAACAACACCTGCAGCGCTAAAATGGTTTACATCAGCTAAAACAGGATTAATTGCGGGTATAGTTGTTTCCGGATTTGGAATTGCTCCTGTATATATCGCACCACTCTCCTCTTTTCTGATAAATAAATATGGCCTACAGACCACCATGTTAATTTTTGGTATTACGTTTTTAGTTCTAATCTTTAGCATTGCAATGCTCTTAAAAAATCCGCCAATTGGCTATTTACCAAAAGAAAGCGAATTAAAAACGAATAAGCCCCAAAAGGCATCCGAAAATACGGCAACAGATTTCAGCACTATATATATGTTAAAAACAACTAAGTTTTATATCATGTGGGTTATCTTTTTTATAAGTGCAGGTGTTGGACTCATGGTAATTAGCAACATTTCAGGATTAGCTAAAGCAAGTATGGGCAAATCAGCTTTTATTGCTGTCGCTATAATGGCAGTTGGAAATGCTTCTGGTCGCGTCATTGCAGGTATTGTATCTGATAAAATAGCCAAATCTACCACCTTATTTATTGTGCTTTTATTTCAGAGTGCATTAATGTTAGTTGCCTCTTTATATTTAAAAGAAAGTTCGCCCGTCTTTATCATTGTACTTTTTGCAACATTTATAGGATTCAATTATGGCACAAACTTGTCTTTGTTTCCTTCATTTACAAAAGGCTTTTGGGGAATGAAAAATTTCGGTTTAAATTACGGTATTTTAATGTCTGCATGGGGCTTAGGAGGTTTTGTATTTAGCCGACTTTCACAAATGCTCTTTGCAACTACAGGAACCCATACTATGTCTTTTATTATTGCTGGTGCAGGACTATTCTTTTGTCTATTTTTAACTGTAATTCTATTAGAGATTAAAAGCATGAACTAAGCAATGCAAGTGCAAAGGCAAAATTCTAATTACGTTCAAGACTAGAAAATATTTTTTTCTCATTCATTGTAATTTAAGAGATAGCACCATGCAAAAAAACGCTATTCATAATACAGAATGACATAATGATTATGTTTTTTTTTAAATATATGATTATGAGAACGATTCAGCTAAACATCCCAGATAGTGTAGATTTGAAAGATTATGATTTTTCAATGATTGTTACTGCAAAACTATACGAAGATGCTAAACTTTCATCGGGGCAGTCGGCACAGATTGTTGCACTATCAAAAAGAGCATTTATTGAAATACTAGGAAAATATGGAGTGTCAGTATTTAGCATTTCTATCTCTGATTTACATTCCGATATAGCAAATGCCTAATTTTGTATTATCAGAACATCAATGTAGCTTTGCTTTTATAAAATAAATTTTGAGCTGCAATATCAATTAAGCTTATAATTATCTCTCCTATTTAACCTTACCAATCTTTTTAAAGACTCTATTTTACCCTATTTTTAAGAGTTTTTTGCCTAAAGTATGGTATTTATCATGTTTTTAATTTAGAATCGCTCTAAATTAAAAAGTATCTTTGATAAAAGAACTCAAGTACAGCAGGTTTACAAAATAGCTTTTAGAAATTTAAAATGATCTCAATGAATCAAAAACCAAAAAGCAATCAAGAATCCTTTTCAGACTTCCTAAATACATTTAACAAAGCCATAAAAAGTGCATTTTACGAAAGAGATCAGATAGAAAAATTCATTCAAAAAAGAGGTTTCCCCGCATTAGTACTGCGCGACATTATGGCCACCAATCCTTTATCGGTTGCAATTCCTACCGAATATGGTGGACGAGGAATTCATGTAAAAGAATGCCTTTCAATATTAGAATCGGCATCTTACGAATCATTACCATTGTCATTAACGCTTGGTATAAACATTGCACTTTTTCTTGAACCAGTAGCAAAATATGCTCAAGAACCAGTAAAAGCGGATATTTTCAAGCGCTTTTTAACAAAGCAAAACATGGGTGGCTTAATGATTACAGAGCCCGATTTTGGAAGTGATGCTATGAATATGCAAACATCAAATATTAAAATTGGATCGAAATATCATATTAAGGGAACAAAGCATTGGCAAGGCTTAACAGGTCTGGCCGACTTTTGGCTCATTAGCTCTCGGCCTAAAGATGAAAAAGGAAATTTAGGTCGTGACATTGATTTTTTTATTTGTGATGTACAGCAGCCAAATCAAAAAATTATTGTTGAAGAATATTATAATAATTTGGGATTATATCCTATTCCATATGGAAAAAACCTAATAGACATAAGAGTTCCGGAGCAATTCAAATTAGAACCCGAATCAACTGGTTTAAAAATTATGATGGATTTATTACACAGAAGCCGTTATCAATTTCCGGGAATGGGTTTAGGATTTATTCACCGAATGTTAGATGAATCGATAAAACACTGCAATAGTCGCATTGTTGGAGGAAAACCATTAATATCATTAGATCAAGTTCAACATCAAATTGCTCGAATTCAGAGTGCATTTACTATATGCTCAGCAATGTGTTTACGAAGTGCATCATATAGCGGCATAGAAAATAATCTAGCATTAGCAGGTATCGAAGCCAATAGTATTAAAGCTATTGTAACCGATTTAATGCAAGAATCGGCCCAAACGCTTACCCAACTAAGTGGCGCCAATGGCTACAAAGCAGAGCATATTGGCTCACGCGGAATTATTGATTCACGCCCATTTCAAATTTTTGAAGGATCAAATGAAATGCTCTACACACAGATTTCAGAAATGATAGTAAAGCTTATGAGTAAACAAAAAATCATGAATCTGGGTGCTTTTCTTAGTATATATGAATTAACGAATAAATCGGCCGAGAGTTTTAAAACAATTTTAAATTTTACTGTTGATTTAAAGTTAGCACAACGTAAAATGGTTGATCTCGGAAAGATTATCAGCAAGGTTATTGCTGCCAATCACCTTGTAATGCTAGGTAATACAGGCTTTAGGATTGATTTAATTAACAATAGTATTGAAAGTATTAAACAAGATATTAGTATGCTTGTAAGTTCGTATAAATTTAAGACCGAAATAGCCCCTGTTGAAGATTATAAAAGTACCAGTTCATGGCTTGCGTTTAGTTAAGCAGTTGAGAATATAAAATTAAGCAAAAAGAATGCTGAGATTAAGACTGTATGAATTTTGGTATTAATAAACAAAACCAATTTACGATATTTATCGCGCTAAAGACCATATTCATCCATCTTCTTTTCTTTAACTTTGCATTTTAAGAAGAAATACCGTTTGAAAATCATTATTTAATTAAATTCAAGACAGTTCACATTAATAAATAGATAATTGAATTAGCAATCGGGCGTTTTGTAAACTTGTGTTGAGGGCTATAAAATTATAAACAAAAGATAGCGAAAATGATAGCTGTACTCGGAATAAATCATAAAACAGCCCATGTTGATGTAAGAGAGCTATTTTCAATACCTGCATCCGATATTGGTGCTTTTGCCGAACAAGTCTTACAAAAAACAGATATCAAAGAAATTGTGGTACTCTCCACTTGTAATCGCACTGAAATATATTTCTATCAGCAACATACATGTCATAAAAAGGATTTCAAACAGGTGAGTGATATACTTCATGACTTCGTACATTGCAAAACCGATTACTTTGAAGATTTCTATACGCACACGAGGAAAGACGCCATAAAACATCTTTTTAGAGTTACCTCAGGATTAGATTCGATGGTATTGGGTGAGGATCAAGTAATAAATCAAGTTAAAGAAGCCTATTTACGATGTACCGACCTTGCATTAACCGATGCTGTATTGATGCGATTGTTCCAAAAATCATTTGAAGCAGGTAAAAGCGTACGCACCGAAACAAATATTCAAAAAGGGGCTCGATCTGTAAGTTATGTTGCTGTAGATCTATGTATTAAAAAAATAGGTGCTATTCATGAAAAGAAAATACTGCTTATAGGAACAGGCGAAACTGGCAAAATAGCTCTAAGTCATTTAAAGAAAAAAGGAGGGCTTCACTTTACCTTAGCAAATAGAACCTTTGAAACTGCTGAGAAATTTGCAAAAGAATATGGAGGGACCGCAGTAACTTTCATCGATTTTAAAAAATATTTAGAGGAAAGTGACATCATCATAACCGCCACCAATGCAACACATAACATTATCACCAATTCAGATGTACAAGAATATGCTTCCAAACGACACCACACACAACTATTTATTGATTTATCGGTACCTCGCAATATTGATGAATCTATTTCAAAAATAAAAAACACCTTGCTTTTTGGAGTTGATGATCTTCAAATTTTAACCGAAGATACTATGAAAATGCGCCAAGAAAGCGTTGAGAAGGCAGAGATAATAATTAAAGAAATGACAGACGAGTATGTAGAGTGGTTTAACACCCTCACATTAAGGCCTATAATTACATCAATGGCCGCTAATCTAGAAAAGATACATCTCAAAGAGCTTTCATGCTCTGAAAAATGTTATACTCCTGAGCAATTTGAACTTATAAAAGAATACAGCAGTCGTCTCAATCAAAAATACTCGAGAATGCTAATCAAAAACCTTCGTAAGATTGAGTTTCACGAAGAGGACACTAAAATTTTAAAGAAAATACTGGATCTATTTCATTATGGACATGATTAGGAAAATTGAAGAATTTTCGTATATTTAGCCAAATATAGAAGAGAGGATGATCAACCATGACAAGGAGTGAGTGGATTAGATACTTTCGGAATATTATTTAGGCACATTCAAATTAAAAATAATGAGGGAAATAAAAATTGGTACGAGAGGCAGTCAGCTGGCCCTTTTTCAAGCTAATTATGTTAAAGAAATTCTTACCAATTTGTTTCCACAATATAGTATTTCGCTAGAAATCATTAAAACAAAAGGCGATAAGATTTTAGATGTCGCACTCTCAAAGATTGGCGATAAAGGCTTGTTCACCAAAGAACTTGAAATTGCTCTAGAAGAAAACACCATAGATATTGCTGTACACAGTTTAAAGGATATGCCCACTCAATTACCTTCAGGCCTTAAACTTGGCGCTGTTACTGAGCGAGAAGATGTTCGCGATGCTCTCGTCAGTAGAAATCATTTAAACCTTAATGAACTTACTCACAACCATAAAATTGCTACTTCAAGCTTGCGGCGCAAAGCCAGCTTATTGCATTACAACAAAAAATTTCAGATTATTGACATACGAGGAAATGTAAATACCCGTTTAGAGAAAATGGAAACAGGGTATTGCGATGCAATGATTATGGCTTATGCCGGTCTCAAACGATTAGGATTTGAAAAATTCATTACAGAAATTATCCCCCCTGATGTAATAATGCCAGCTGTAAGCCAAGGTGCTATTGGCATTGAAACCAGACAAAAGGACGCTTTTATGGATACCTGTATGGCAAAAATAAATCACCTTCCAACTTGGCAAGCAATTACTGCTGAACGAGCATACATGCGAATTCTTGAAGGCGGTTGTCAGGTTCCTGTTGGTTGCTATGCCCAATTAACAGAGTCAACTATTACACTAACTGGTTTTATTGCATCAACCAATGGCATTGAATACCTTAAAGAATCTCAAACGGGCTCAATAAATGATGCCGAAAAAATTGGAATACAATTAGCCGAAACCTTAATAAATAGAGGCGGTAGAAGATTATTAAACGAAATACGCATAAGCTAAACCTATGGATAAAATAACTAGAACTACCCTAAATAAACTTCTTTCAAAAAAGATTTTTATTTCAACCCGTCCGCATGATAAATCAAAAGATCTTAGAGATTTGTTCACTGCGGTAGGCTCCAATGTACTTGAATTACCTATGATTCAAACCAAGGTATTACCTCTTCAAGAGAAAGATAAAGCGATAATAAAAAAGATTAACACTTTTGATTTAATTGTCTTTACAAGTGAAAATGGCATTAGCTATTTTATGAACGCACTTAAAAAGGAAACGGGTTCTCATGAATTTGCTGATAAAACTCAAATAGCTGTTATTGGCAACAAAACGGCACGAATAATGGAAGGATATGGTTGCAAACCTGACTTTATCAGTAGTAATCCGAATGCTGCTTTCTTTGCTGAAGCATTAGCAAAACAGTTTAAAGGAAAAAAGAAAAAGGTTCTCTGGCCAACAGGAAATATATCGCCCGATATAATGACCGACAAACTTGGTGCTGTAGCCGATATTACAAGAATTGATGTTTACCAAACGGTAGTTCCTAAAAAAATTGATCAGGAAATAATGGATCTCATCACCTCTAATTCTTACGCACTCATCTTTTTCTTTAGCCCTTCAGCAGTAAATAATTTTGTTTCATTAACCAAAGATCTCATTAAGGTTAAATCATTAAAATGCGCTGTAATAGGAACAACTACCTTGGAGGCATGTAAAAAATTACATATTACCCCATTATTCACTGCAAGCAAACCAGGCTCAAAAGACTTCTTTGAATCAACCGTTAACTATTACAAAACTTTAAACGCATAGAAAATGGCCTTTCCAACTACGCGTCTCAGAAGACTTAGGCAAACGCCTGTGATACGTGATTTAGTGCGAGAAACCAAACTTACCCGTGATGATTTGGTAATGCCACTCTTTGTACGACCAGGTACTGGCATAAAAAATTCTATTACATCCATGCCTGGTAACTATCAAATGTCAATTGATATACTTACGGCAGAATGTCAAATCCTTTACAATAGGGGTCTTAAATCAATTCTTCTTTTCGGTATTCCTGAAACTAAAGATGAAACTGGCGATATCGCATGCTCTTCAGATGGCATAGTACAAAAAGCTATTCGTTCAATAAAAAAAACCTTACCTGAATTATATATTATTGCTGATGTATGTAATTGCGAATACACTAGCCATGGGCATTGTGGTACAATAATTAATGGTCAAATAGATAATGACAAAACATTAATTACTTTAGCTAATCAATCGGTATCGCTTGCTGAATCAGGTGTTGACATGCTAGCCCCTAGTGATATGATGGATGGACGCATAGGCGCCATTCGCAATGCACTTGATAACAAAAACTTTTCGCACTTACCAATCATGGCTTATAGTGTTAAATATGCTTCCTCTTTTTATGGCCCATTTCGTGAAGCAGCCGAGAGTGCACCAAAGTTTGGCGATCGTAAAAGCTATCAGATGGATTATGCTAATCGCATGGAGGCACAAAGAGAAGCAGAGCAAGATATTTTAGAAGGGGCTGATATTATAATGGTGAAACCCGCATTAAGTTATCTTGATATTATTCGCGATATAAAAAACAATTTCAACATACCCATTGCTGCTTATAATGTTAGTGGCGAATATTCGATGGTAAAAGCTGCTGCAGAAAAAGCTTGGATAAACGAAAAACAAATCGTAAAAGAGATACTAACGTCAATAAAACGTGCTGGTTCTGATATCATCATATCATATCATACGCAGGATATCATTGACGAATTATAATAAAAAAACATGGAGCATAAAAAAAGTTTAACTGCATTTGAGCAGTCGAAAAGAAGTATTGCAGGAGGTGTAAACTCACCCGCCAGAGCGTTTAAAAGCGTTGGTAAAAGTCCCATATTTATTGAAAGTGCTGCTGGTTCAATAATGAAAGACATTGATGGTAATGAATATATTGATTACGTTGGTTCATGGGGTCCCCTAATTTTAGGTCATGCACATCCTGATGTTTTAAAAGCAATACACGAAATTAGTCTAAAGGGAACAAGCTATGGCGCACCTACCCTTATTGAAACGAAGATGGCTGAGCTTATTAAAGAAATGGTACCTTCTGTTGAGCTAATACGAATGGTAAATTCAGGTACCGAAGCCACTATGAGTGCCGTACGATTAGCACGTGGATACACCAATAGAAGCCTCGTAGTAAAATTTGAAGGATGTTATCACGGACACGGTGATAGCTTTTTAATTAAAGCAGGTTCAGGAGCACTTACGCTCGGGATACCCGATTCACCTGGAGTTACCATTGGCACAGCCAAAGACACACTCACCACCGAATACAATAATATTACCGCTATTGAAAATATTTTTGTAGCCAAAGGTAATGAGATAGCTGCCGTAATAGTAGAACCAGTAACTGGAAATATGGGCGTTGTGAAACCAACAAAAGGATTCCTCGAAAAGCTTAGAAACCTTTGTACACAATATGGTGCTGTATTAATATTCGATGAAGTAATGACCGGATTTCGTTTATCAAAGGGCTGTGCACAAGAATTGCTCGGCATAAAACCTGACTTAAGCACATTCGGCAAAATCATTGGAGGTGGCTTACCTGTTGGCGCCTATGGTGGTAAAAAAGAAATTATGGAACAACTAGCCCCCATCGGTCCTGTTTATCAAGCAGGTACCCTTTCAGGCAATCCGCTTGCTATGATGGCAGGTTACACCACCTTACAAATATTGAAAAACAATCCGCAATACTATACTGAATTAGAACGAAAATCAGCTATTCTTGAAAACAGTTTTAACGAAAATTTAAAGCAGCTCGGCATACCAGCAGTCATAAACCGCGTTGGATCGATGTTTACAATGTTTTTTACTGAAGCCAAAGAAGTAAATTCATTTGCCGATGTAATGACCTCCGATACCAAGCGATTTGCAAAGTATTTTAGTGCCTGCATAGAGAGGGGAATCTATTTTGCACCATCGCAATTTGAAGCCGTTTTTGTTTCTGTAGCTCATAGCGACAAGGATTTAGATTATACCATTGAAAAAAGTTACGAAGCACTTAAGACATTATAAAAAGATATTAATGGAGAAATCATTATTAATAAAAACACTCACAGGAGAAAACACGAAGAGACCTCCCATTTGGTACATGAGGCAGGCAGGACGATTGCTTCCATCGTATAATGCTTTAAAGGAAAAACATACCTTTTGGCAATTGATGAAAGATCCTGAATTAGGAGCTAAAGTTACCCTATTACCAATTTATGATTTAGGAGTTGATGCTGCTATTTTATTCTCAGATATTCTAGTGATACCTTATGCAATGGGCATGGGATTGGATTTTACAGACAAAGGTCCTGTTTTTGAAAAAGCATTAGCATTGCGCGAAAAACCACTTGAGAACTTACACCCTCAACCAGAGAAACTCCAATATATATACGACGTTATCGCTAAGATTATACAGACAAAACCAAGCGATATTCCTCTGATTGGCTTTTGTGGTGGACCATTAACGGTTTTATGCTATATGCTTGAAGGACTCGGTAAAAATCCAGAATTTCCTGAAGCAATAAAATTTATTTATCAAAACAAAAAGGCTACACAAGAGCTCATAAAGATGATTGAAGAATTATCTCTTGAATATATTCGAAATCAGGTAAAATATGGCATTGAAGCATTTCAGCTATTTGAGACACATGCAGGATTAATTCCCTTTGAACTTTATAAAGAATTATTTTTGCCCGTAGTAAAAACAGTAGCAAAAGAGCTACGCGATTTAAAAACCCCATTTATTTATTTCCCTAAAGATATTGGAATGGGTATTAAAGATATTACACCTGAATACTGTGATTTTATAAGCATTGACTGGCAATCATCCATCCAAAGTGCACGTAAGAATGTACATCCATCTATCGGACTGCAAGGCAATTTAGATCCACGCGTTTTGTATTGTGACAAAAAAGAAATTTCAAAAGTTCTTGATACATATATACGATTTGGAAAAGAGAATCAAAATTGGATTTTCAATCTTGGTCACGGTTTTAAGCCTGGCATCCCATTTGAGAATGCTAAATTTATGACCGATTACCTTAAAGCTGCAGATTGGCAGAGATAAACGATGACACAGATTAACAAAATTCTGCTTGATAAATATAACAAGCCCGTACCTAGGTATACCAGTTATCCGCCGGCAAATCACTTTCTTAGTTCATTTACGGAACATGATTATCTTAATTTACTAAAAACATCAAACACAGAGAAACCCGAGCATATTGCTTTTTACATTCACATACCTTTTTGCAAAAAAATATGTTTTTATTGTGGCTGCAATACGTGTAATTTAGGAAACGGTAATCAGATTAAGCCCTACATAGATGCTTTAAAAAAAGAAATAAAATATATCTCTCAGCATATTGACAAAAAAAGACTTGTTTCCCAAATCCACTATGGTGGTGGTACACCCAATGCCATACCAAGCGTATTTATTAAAGAAGTTAACGATATCTTCTTTACTAATTTTAAATTCATTGAAAAACCTGAAATAGCTATAGAGTGTAATCCTGCCTATTTAGATTTTCAATACTTGCAAGATTTAAAAGAGGTGGGTTTTAATCGTTTTAGCTTAGGGATACAAGATTTCAATGTGGAGGTACTAAAAACAGTAAATCGCGATCCAGCAGCCCTTCCAGTAAAAGATATCATTGCCTTTCTCAAAAAAGACGGAAATGTTAGTGTTAATCTCGATTTCATATATGGATTGCCATTACAAACTATTGATAGTTTTACAAAAACCATCACAAAAGCCATAGAGATTAAACCTGATCGCTTAGTCACCTTTTCATATGCTCATGTTCCCTGGATGAAAAAACATCAGCACATACTCGAAAAAACAGGCTTGCCAAATGCTGAGGAAAAAACGAATATGTTTCTTAAAGCTTCTGAATTACTAAAAGTATCAGGATATAAAGCAATCGGTTTAGACCATTATGTATTACCACAAGACGAGTTATATACGTCGCTAATTAATCATCAATTACATCGTAATTTTCAAGGCTATTGTACACGTCGCACCACCGGACAGGTTTATGCATTTGGTGTTTCATCCATTAGTCAATTAAGTGGTGGTTATTCTCAAAACGCAAAAGATATTGACACATATATTAGTCAAATAAACCATGATAAACTAGCCGTTGAAAAGGGTTGTAAAATAACAGCCGAAGAAAATATTACACGTGAAATAATTAATCAACTCATGTGTAATTACAAAATTAATTGGAACACCATTTCAGCTAATCTGGGAATAGACAAATCATTCATTCTCAGAACAGCTAAGATAAAAAATACTATTCTAGAAGATTTCGCCAAAGATGGCTTAATAGACTACAATGATGAAGAAATATCCGTATTAGAAAAAGGTCATTTCTTTGTACGAAATATTGCCGCTTCTTTTGATCCTGCTTACGTTCAACAGGATAATAAATACTCAAAATCAGTCTAAAATGAAGACACAAATCACTACCGATATCACCATTATTGGAGCTGGACTTACGGGTTTAACAATGGCATATTATCTTAAAAAGTTTGGAGTAAGTGTTTGTTTAGTTGAAAAAGAAGAAAGCCCAGGCGGAGTAATACATAGCTATAATGAAAACGGTTTTATTTTTGAATCGGGTCCCAATACAGGGGTAATTGGCAATATTGAACTCATTGAATTGTTTGATGATTTAGCAACATTATGTGAATTAGAAACAGCGAATCAGGCTTCAAAAAAAAGATTAATATGGAAGAATAAAAGATGGCGCGCTCTTCCATCGGGGCCAATATCAGCTTTATTTACGCCACTTTTCAGTATAAAAGACAAGCTTAATATACTTTTTGAACCATTTCGAAAAAGAGGAAAATATGCTGATGAAACCATTGCAGAACTTGTTTTACGTCGTTTAGGCAAAAGTTATTTAAACTATGCGGTTGATCCGTTTATCTCTGGCATTTATGCCGGTGATCCATCTCGTTTAGTAACGCGCTTTGCACTACCAAAGCTTTATATGCTCGAACAGCAATACGGAAGCTTTATAAAAGGGGGTATTAAAAAAGCAAAAGAACCTAAAACAGAAAAAGAAAAAAAAGTAACACGCGAAGTTTTTTCCATAAAAGGGGGGCTAAGCAATCTCACAAATGCATTATATAGTTCTATTGGAAAAGAAACGGTTATACTTAACGCACTTGACGTAAAAATTAGTCAAAATAAAAATAAATTTATCACCTCTTATTCAGACAAACAGAAAAATGAATTTGAAATAAAGTCGAGTAAAGTCATAACAACGATAAACGCCACTAGCCTACCTCATTTGTTATCATTTATATCAGAACATAAACTGGCTCCAATTTCAAAACTGAATTATGCTGGTGTGGTACAAGTTGCTGTGGGGTACAATCATTGGAATGGTATGCCATTAGATTCTTTTGGAGGCCTTGTGCCCTCCATTGAAAGACAAAATATATTAGGTATGCTTTTCCCATCTTCTATTTTTGCTGACCGTTGCCCCAAAGGAGGAGCACTTATATCCGTATTTATGGGAGGCATGAGACGACCAGAGATGATTGAAAAAACAGATAAAGAGATAGAAGAAATTGCGATGCAACAAATTCAATTTATGCTCAAACCAAATAATAGTACCCCTACTTTAATAAAAATTTACAGATACAAACAGGGTATACCACAATACGATGCTAGCTCCGATGCCCGATTAAATGCAATTACTACTTTAGAAAAAGAATACCCCGGATTAATACTTGCAGGAAACATAAGAGATGGTATTGGTATGGCGGATAGGGTGAAGCAAGCTATAAATATAAGCTTCTTTAATAAATAATAGATTTCATTAATTAATTATTTATTAAAGAAAATCAAAATTATTCGTCACTATGAAAAAAGCACTCATACTCGTAAATATTGGATCGCCTGAAAATGCTGAAAAAAAAAATGTACGAGAATTCCTATCTCAATTTTTAAATGACCCGCATGTAATAGATATGCCGTGGTTGCTACGAAATATTTTAGTTAATTTAATAATCATTCCATTTAGAACAAGCAAATCAAGTTTGCTATATCAACGACTTTTCAAAGAAAATATATCGCCATTAATTTATTACATGAATGAATTGGTTGAGAAAGTACAAGCAAATTCAATGCTCGATTATACCGTTTATGGTGCTATGCGATATGGTAAACCCTCATTAAAAGAATTATTACAATCATTAGAATATATGAAGTATGATGATATAGTAATAATGCCCTTATTCCCACAGTACGCATCCTCTACAAGTGGTTCAATAATACATTTAGTTGAGAGTATTACAGCGAAATGGCAAAGTAAAACGAAGATTCGGTTCATTGATCAATTTTATAATCATCTAGCTTATATCAATTGTTTTTCCAGAATAATTAAGAAACATCAACCTGAAAATTTCGATCACATACTATTTTCCTTTCATGGCTTACCCTTAAAGCATATTGAGCAATCGCATCCACAAAAAAAAATGGAGTCTTGTAATTGCGATGAGAAAATGGTTGAACACGGTTCGCACTGTTACAAGGCAACATGCTACGCTACAGCTAGGCTATTGGCTGAAAAAATTGCGTTAAAAAAAACAGAATATACCGTATCATTTCAATCGCGTATTGCAAAAAACTGGTTGAGCCCTTTTACTGATGAGATAGTAGCTGAATTAGCAGCAAAAGGCAACAATAAAATATTAGTAATTGCACCATCCTTTGTAGCAGATTGCCTTGAAACAACCATAGAAATTGGAGAAGAATATTCGCAAGCTTTTACTCAATTAGGAGGATTAAGTTTGACATTAGTAGAAAGTCTTAACGATTCGGATGAATGGCGAGATGCTATTTTAGAAATTATAATTGAACATGAATAACAATTAAAAACTCAATGCGACACCTCAATGACCTACAATAATATTTTAGTATGAAATTTGACCTTGGTGTATCATTATACAGAATCAATTTTTATATTATCATTATTGTTTTGACAAATTTGTTTTGCATTAAAAATAAAACTATATTAGTGAAAAAGGAATATCCGGAAAATCCTAAAAAAAAGTACGGGGCGGAAACCGAAAAGCCAAAAGAGTAAGTAAACCTTATACCAAAC
>JBBRXJ010000030.1:0-36818 GCA_038248505.1 Bacteroidales bacterium | reverse complement strand
GGATTCAATGCAGTGATGCGTTTTGTAAAACTAAACGTTGAGTCGACCAACCAAGTGCTTGACGCAATTTCAGCATAATAAATAAACCATTTTTTAACGCCCTCATCATTAAATTTAAATGATACGGTAGCCGCAGATGTATTGATATCATAAGTTTTCAAATCTGTAACGTGAGCGGTATCAAAACCCATAAAATTACCAGCAGTAAGTTCAGCAATACCACTAATTGATTTCCATGAAACAATATTTTTAACAGAATCAATACATGAGCCATCCATTTTCCATGCTGCATTTTGATACAGGCTATTCTCCATAAAAGATTCTACTCCATTTATATCTGAACTGAGGTATTTATATGAAACATTGTAAATTGGATTTGTAATATCCAATGGAGTTATACGCACATAGCGCTTTAGAAAATCAACTGGAGCTTTACCTTTAGCATAATGAGCTGTGTCAATCATTTCTATTTTGAAGCGCGCATTTTCACCCAAAATTCCATTTATAGGATTAAAAAACAAAGTAGCCGTATCATTTGGGAAACCACTACCAAAAGGCAATCTGAGTATACGATAGTCTTTAATTAAGTACTCAATACATCCTCCTAAATTAGTAATGATATGGCCCTTGGTTTTATCAATGCTTGAAATCATTAATCGATGATTATTCAATACGAGTTTACCGCTATCAAGAAAAAATTTGTTCATTGCCTGAACATCTTGCTCAAGGGTTAAACTCGCTTTTTTCATACGAATACCTATAAGTAATTCACTCGTTTTAAGAAAACTCCCAGCACCTTTCAATAGGGTATTTCCATTAAAAAGCAATTTAACCCCATCCAATACTAAGGTATCAACATTATTTATAAATTCACTGCCTTCTATTTGAAGCATCACATCTCCACTCATCAATCTCATTGAACCTGCATCAAAAATTATTTTATCAGAAATCATAATACTCGATGATCGATTTAACGAAACCCTACCACCCGATAATCTCAAAACTTTTGATATTTGCGGAAATTCGTTCGTAATCACTTGTCCATCTCCCCCTTCTATATTGCCATTGAGCCAATACGTTGCATTTTGATTCATCGTCTTTGTAAGTGATGTATTATTAAAAGCATTAAGAGTAGGGAATTCTCCACCACTTATATATTTTGAAGAATATCTAAGAGTTGCGCCGGCTAAAACATACGACTTACAAGCACCTTTCAATGAAAACTCATCAAGATAAAGACTTCCACCGTTTTCCACAATAGTCACTTTATTAATCATAATATTGGATGTTGCTTGCAAAACACCGTTATTACGAATACGAAGGCTATCAATAAAAATATCAGGCATCAGCGTATCTGGCTTTGTTACCCAATATGATATTAAGCCATTTGCATTAACACGATATCCGGGCATGCCTGTTTTAAATTCAACTAACTTAGTATTTAAAGCTGAATCAGAGGCACAAACACTTTGAATCTTTACAATATATTTATATCCTGAATCAATAGCATTAATGGTATCTTTTGTGATTAATGATGAGTGATCCAAGATACTCCATGTAGACACCCCCTGCTTGCGATATTTAATATTATAAGCAGTAGCAGACGAATCAACAGTCCATTTTACAATTGCGCTATTCTTATCTATTCTAATAAGGGAGGCCGAATCAGGAGAATAACAAAGTTTAGAATTTACTCCAAAATCGCGACCAAGAGCAAGAGTTCCATCACTTGTTATTCCTTTCCATTCCATTGTACGCATAGCTTTATTAAAAGGATTACCATAAAGCCATGAACTACCATTCCAAAATGCATTCAATAAGAAATCAGAATTTCCATTCAATAATGGAAATTTACCATCCTGCACATTAAATGCTGCATTGCAATTCAAATCTAGAATAGGGCTAGGGATGTTAACAAATCGAATATTTACAAACTGACTCATAAAATGTTTAAGGGCTAAACCTTTTGCATACGAAGGCACACTGTCACTATAAAACGCTAATACAACAGAAGCATCTGCATTAACAGTAGAATTAGATGCCAATTTAAAATTAACATCCGTACGATAGGGAATATTTCCATTTAGAACTGTTATTGGCAAAGTGTAGTTTATGCCCTTCTGAATCTGCACTCGTATCTGACCATTCTCTGGATAAAGTGGTTGATATGATTCACGAACATTTCTGAAAAAAGCTTTTGAACCAAGAACCAATTCATGTCCTCTCAAATAAATTTGATTTCCATAGCCCTCAAAAATAGGCCCATTCAGAATAAGTGTCGTATCAAGAATAATTCCTCTATTATCCCAACCACACATTACATCATACAAAATGGTAGGATAACGACCTGCCATAGTAATGAATCCACCAAGTATATTCATTCGAATATTCTCAATAGAATCGGTACCCGCATTATTAATAAAATAACTTGATCCTATAGCAATGTATCCTCTATCACCTATGCCTATAATCTTACCACCAGAATCAACTCGTAGGTACTTATTAATTATAAACATATTTTTCCAGCTACGTGTACCTTCATGAGCGACATAAAGTCGGCCTCCATTTTTTACAATGACGGTATCAAATGTTGCTGTTTTTTCGATACGTACAATCGAATCCACTTCAAGCGTCTGAGGAAAAACACAGAAATAAAATGGAAGCAATACGATAAGAAGTAATAGTTTTCTCATATTCTATTTTTTAAGGTTATTTAAAGTTAGCAAAAAAACTACTGGTTGTTTCACCTTAACAATTATGATTTTACATAATATATACACCAACTTATTTTATTGATTGTGACTAAGCATACACCAAACAAAGTATTAATAGTCATTATATGGATGTCCGCCAGTGGAGATGGGAGATTGATAATAAAAAAAGCCTCGCAGTAAAAACTGCGAGGCTTTCATATAGTATATTAAAACCTTATTCTTTAATAATTGAAATCGTTTCTGAAGTACCAGCTACTTTAATATCAACAATATAACTGCCCTTTGCAAGATCAGACATATCTATAGCCTGAGTAAAAACGCCAGCTGTTTTAACAGCCGAAATCAGTTTCACTACTGAACCATTTGTAGCTACCACTTTAATTACAAGATCACCAACAAGAGCATTGTTTAGCTCAACATTTAAAACATCACTTACTGGATTAGGATATACTTTTGAGCCTTCGGCAACAATAGCCGCATTTGCTGTTGTTAATGTAATATTTACAATAGTATTGCCTGTAACATTGGTGCTATCGGGTACGGTATCGTAACTTGCACTTGTTAATAAATATGCCTTTTTTAGGCCTGGAGCAACACTAGTAAATACGACAGAACCAGAAGCATTCGTTAATGAATCACTGCCATTAAATGCAATTTTAACACCTGCAATAGCTGGCGAAACATTAAATGTAACGGTATATCCGGGTGTTTTTGCAGCAAAGTTCTGAATAGATGTAAATTTAAGCGTTTCACTTCGTACCACTACATAAAATTTATAGTTGGTAAGCGGAGTTAAACCAGTAATATTCAATGTAGCCATAGTGTTGTAATTAGCTACAACAGATTTTGAAATAGCTGTTACACCTGATGCGGATTTACCAGCAAGAATCATAGCAGCCGAAGGAGCAGCCGAGTCAGCTGGCAATGCAACTACATAAGCAAAACCTTGACGATCAGCCTGAACATTAATGGAAGCCGTTGTTGGAGCTACTACACCTAATTGAGGATAAGTAGCAGCCCAGTTAATACCAACCATTAGGTCATAGCGGAAAAACTTTCCTGTGCTTGCTGTTAAATACAAATAGTCCGTTGCAGGTGAATAAATCTTATCGTTTACATTATAGGTTGTTGTTAAATTGGTATTAAAAGATGTGAAATTATAACCATTGTCATAGCTTACATATACTCCGCTACCACCAGGTACAACCCATAGCAAATCTTCTCCTGCTTGGGCTATAGTTTTAATTTCGCCACCAGCTAAACCAATAATCCCAGTATCAGGACTTGCAGTACAATAATCTACTCCATTTGATAACTCGTAGGTACGACCAAGATAATTTGTACGAGTTCTACTTAAACGTGGCCTGCCGCCATTTGTTTCATCAGTACATACAAAGACATAATCATGTCCTTTATAAGAGCGAGCTAAGACATTTCGTATATTACTATTACCAGTATTAACACATAAATTGCCCCATCTCCAAAACCAAGTATTACTCATATCGGTTGATATTTGCAATCCATTTTTACCACTTGAATACAAAATACCATTAAGGTAATTAAGATTATTAACAATGGCACGAGTACCAGCTGGACCTTCTCTTTGTAAACCAATTGTATCAATTACGTTATCTTTATTTTCAAACTCATTAAATGCACTATATTGAGCCCAAGTAGCGCCCGCATCACTTGTTTTATATACACCATGCTTAGCCTCCCAAACACCTGCAAAATAAAAAGTATCCGCTAAGTTTTTTACTTCAAGTAAATTTGTAAAACCTTTTATTCCTATATTTATTGCAGAGTCAACACCAACACCACTATAATTAACTAATTGAAGTGTACCTGCAACTTCACTATACAAACGGCCATCAGCAATAGCTAAAGTCATTTGAGCGCCAACCAAATAATCACTAATACCAACACCCGTTAAATCTTTTATTAACCAATCACCACCATTTGCCGATGCCGACTCATATAAACCACTTGCGGTCATTGCATAAAGTTTGGAATTGTAACGTCGTATTCCATTTATTGTAGGCGAATTCATTCCTGTTGTCTTTACCAACCAAGTAGCTCCATTGAAAGTAATTGGGCCATAAGGAGCTGCTCCCCATACATTCATGCCACTTATGTGCAAATAGTTTATATTTGAATTTGGTGAAATACCTGTATTAATACTTGTCCAAAAGGCCGCAGGTGCTAAAGGGCTGGTATAAATACCCCATCCATTAAAACTAGCTGTTACCATATTGTTACTAATTACAATATGACGTACATTGGTTGCTTTTGCTGGTAAACCAGTTTTAATTTTTGACCAAACAAATGTACCAACAACAGATACATATACGCCACCATTGTCTGTACCCGCATAAATTGTGTCTTTACTATATGCTAGCGCTCTAACTTTAGGACTAGCCACAAAGCCAGGGCCATATAAGACCCATGATTTGGTTGTTTTATTGTATACATGAAATCCATTGGTAACTTCACATCCAGCAACAAGCATGGTATCGCCAATATAAAGCATATCATTCACTATTTGGTTTAATCCTGAAACGGATACCAGACTCCAGCTAGTTGTCGTTAGAGATGATTTATATATACCACTACCTCTGGTAGCAACCAAAATAGTATCGCCAACAATTAGAATTTTGCTATACTCGCGATTTGTAGGTAAAAGAAGACCACCCGTTAATTTGGTCCAATTGCCTTTTGATTTTGAAAATTTATACACTCCATTATTGGTTACACCAGCAAATACGGTGGTATCCTTGTAAGTTAATACTGATTTTATGGATACTGCAGCAGGCAAGCCCGAGTTAAGCGCAGACCAGTTCGCTCCAGCATCAGCCGAAACATATATTCCATTTGAATTTGTTGCGGCAAATACCTTAGCATCACCTGAAGTGATTGCAAGTATATTGTCACCTGTAATTCCTATGGTTGAGAGCTGATCCCATTGGGCATACATCATGTTAGAAAAAAACAGCATTAAAGCTAGCACTCCAATTAGTTTCTTGTACATTCTATTCATAATTTGTTTTTTTTTAGATTAACGTTTATAATTCAAAACAATAACAAAATTAAACTAATTTAATCAAATGCGTTCATATTCATTCAACAAGATAGTGTTTTTTCTTTCAACAAAATAATTATGAATACATTATGAGTTTTTTTGTTAAAATTAAAGACAATTTGAGGGTCTCTATTTCGAGAATGCTTTGAGAGGAAAATTGCAATAATTTGCGATTTACTGCCCTCGTTAGGCCGCGGCGGACTCGGTCTAATACTCGTCTAAATAATTCTCAAATTCTATTACGGCCTCCCGACCGTCATCAAATTCAAAACAATAACCAATCCATTTCAAATTTATTATTACCGAAACTATATCGCACAATTTTTTTATACTTCCATAGCCGCAATTTTGTAAACGATTTACATATCGCTAAAATACAGTATTACTTTTGACTGACAAGATATAATTTATTAATGAATAACGTTTACGGCCGGGAGGCCGTTGTTAAATAAGTCTTCATTTGAACTTAGTATACGACCGAGCGTTACGCTTGGCCGAACAAGAGATTTTAATCGAGTATTTTGAGACCGAGTCCGCCGCAGGCGGAGAGCCTCGGCCTAACAGGCTGACAAAAAGATTAAATATTTAAGCTAGGTGCTTCCGTAAAACACAAAATTTATTTGTGTATACCACTTATAAGTGTTACATTCACACTTATTATTAAAAACATGTCCGCCTACAAAAAACATAAACCTTTTCTCATTGCCATTGATTGCATTATTCTTGCTTTTGATGGGCAAGCGTTAAAAGTACTCTTAATAAAGCGTGATTTTAATCCTGAAAAAGGTAAAATATCGTTGCTCGGAGGTTTTTTAAGCGAAAATGAAGCGCTTGATGAAGCTGCCAATCGAATTCTACAAGAACTCACCGGACTTAACAATATTTTTCTTGAACAATTTCACAGCTATGGTGCAGTAAATCGTGATTCGGAGGCACGTGTGGTCTCAGTAGCCTATACCGCACTTATCAAATTAAAGGATATCGACCCGAGCTTTATTGCAAAAAATGATGCTAATTGGTATGATATCAATAAAGTGCCGAAATTAATTTTCGATCACAATCAAATGGTAAACGATGCTCAGCATTGGCTCAGCATTAAGTGTGATATTCAGCCTGTTGGATTGGAATTACTGCCTGATAAATTCACACTTCCACAACTACAAACTTTATATGAAGCAATATATCAGGAAAAAATTGACAAAAGAAATTTCCGTAAGAAGATTCTTTCCTTAAATTTGATAAAAAGACTGGATATTAAAGATAAAGGAGGGTCGAGAAAAGGAGCGTTTCTTTATGAAGTAGATAATATGAAGAATGTTAATCTCCGCGGAGTAAATAGCGGAGTTAAAAATTAAAAGATAATGATATATATAAATACTCCGCCACTGCGGATCACTAATCAAAAAATAATATGCAAAACATTCCAAAAATCAACTTGGGCCTTGTTGCCGTAAGCAGAGACTGCTTTCCTATTGAGTTATCAAAATCCCGTCGTGATAAACTTTTTGAAGAATGCCAAAAGTTAAAATTGCCGGTAACAAAAATTGATACGGTTATAGAAAATGAGTCTGATGTTTTAAAAGCATTAAAAGAATTTTCTGATAAAAAAGTAAATGCGATTACCATATACCTAGGCAACTTTGGACCAGAAGGCCCTTTAAGCATGCTAGCGCAAAAATTTGGTGGCCCAGTTATGTTTGCTGCAGCTGCCGAAGAAACACAAAATAATTTAATAAACGGTCGTGGCGATGCCTATTGCGGAATGCTTAATGCATCGTACAATGCAAGCCTACGAAAATTACGTCCCTATATTCCTGAATACCCAGTAGGTATTGCCAGTGAAGTAGCTGCTATGATGTCAGACTTTGTAAATATAGCCTGTGTTTATATTGCCATTAAAAATCTTAAAATATTTTCCTTTGGTCCACGTCCACAAGATTTTATGGCCTGCAATGCGCCCATAAAAGCATTGTATGATATTGGTGTTGAAATAATGGAAAACAGCGAACTTGATTTGTATGAAATGTACAACAAATCAGCAGGAGCCAAAGAATTAGATGCGGTAATAAAAGACATGGAAAAGGAATTAGGCGTTGGCAATCAACACCCTGGTGTATTACCAAGATTAGCACAATATGAAGTTGCATTGACCAATTTTATGGAGAAAAATATTGGCGCATCACAATATGCCGTCTTTGCAAATAAGTGCTGGCCAGCCTTTCAGACATCGTTTCATTTTGTGCCTTGTTATGTAAATTCGCGTTTTGCTTCACGCGGCATACCTATTAGTTGTGAAACCGATATCTACGGCGCACTCAGCGAATATATGATAACCTGCGCTACCCAAATGCCAGCCACCTTGCTTGATATAAATAATACCGTACCATACGACATGTACGAAGCCAACAAGAAGTTACTAGGCAACTATAGCGCTAATGAATTATTCATGGGTTTCCATTGTGGCAATACTGCTGCATCATGCATGGTTAAACCTAAAATGCAACATCAACTAATTATGAAACGCTTGCTCGAACCAGCTGGCGAACCTGATATTACACGTGGTACACTCGAAGGACAAATAAAAGCGGGAGATATCACGCTCTTCCGACTACAATCAACAGCCGACACTGAACTAAAAGCATATATAGCACAAGGCGAAATTCTCGATGTCGATCCAAAATCTTTCGGCAGTATCGCTGTCTTTGGTATTAAAGGTATGCCCCGCTTCTATCGTCATGTTTTGGTTGGCAAACAATTTCCTCACCACGCAGGAATAGGATTTGAGCATGTAGGCCGCGTTTTATTTGCCGTTTGCAAAATGCTCGGAGTAGCTGATGTTTCGGTGCCTCAGCCTGCTGATGTGTATTACAAAGAGGAAAATATTTTCTAAGAAGAAAGATGCTTGGTAGCAATAGATATTGTAAAAGAATACTATAATTAAATGTAAACAAATGCCTGAAAGAGTTCGTTATATTTTATTAGTAAGCTTAATCAAAATTTATCCAATTCACTAAATCTCTTTATTCTTTAACATTTAAACGATCATCATAACTCACAATCTTAATGATAAATCATCTTAAATTATCTGTATTTGAAGCCAACCTCGCACTTGTAAAACACCAATTGGTGGTATTTACATGGGGTAATGTAAGCGCTATTGATCGTGCTAGCGGGCTCGTTGTAATTAAGCCCAGCGGAGTATCTTATGAAGATATGAAGCCAGAAGATATGGTTGTTGTAGATTTAGAAGGAAAGGTCATTGAGGGTAAATTAAAACCATCGAGTGACACCGCAACGCATTTAGAATTGTATAAAAAATTTCTCGGCATTGGCGGTATTGTTCATACCCACTCACCTTGGGCCACCGCTTGGGCGCAAGCAGGTAAAGGAATCCCTGCCTTGGGCACTACACACGCCGATTACTTTTATGGCGAAATTCCGTGTACAAGAAAAATGCGTGCTAACGAAATTACTGGAGCATACGAACAAGAAACGGGCAATGTAATTATTGAACGATTTACTACCATAGATCCTATGCAAATGCCTGCCGTATTAGTGCATAGCCATGGTCCATTTACTTGGGGTAAAGATGCCCAAGATGCGTTACATAATGCAGTAGTACTTGAAGAGGTTGCAAAAATTGCACACACAACACTCAGCATACAGCAAACACCACCTATGGATTCGGTTTTGCTTAATAAACATTTTTTGAGAAAGCATGGTAAGGATGCTTATTATGGACAGTAAAGTAATAAATTTTAAGATAAAATTTTAAAAAAATAAAATCATGAAGCTAACTATTGGAGTAGATTACGGAACAGATTCGGTACGTGCATTGATTGTAGATACAGCTAATGGCAAAGAGATTGCCAGCGATGTTTTTGAATATCCTCGATGGAAACAAGGGAAATACTGCGTTCCATCCAGCAATCAATTCCGTCAGCATCCTTTAGATTATCTTGAAGGATTGGAAGCAAGTATTTGCAATGCATTAGCTAAAGCACCTGCTGGCACTGCTGATCAGGTTGTTGGCATCTCTGTTGACACAACGGGCTCCACTCCTATTGCCGTTGATAAATCAGGAACACCATTATCAATGTTGCCTGAATTTGCTGAAAATCCCAATGCCATGTTTGTATTGTGGAAAGACCACACAGCGGTAGTAGAAGCCGACCAAATCAATACACTTGCTCGTAATTGGGGCGGTATAGATTATACCAAATTTGAAGGAGGAATATATTCATCGGAATGGTTCTGGGCAAAGATTTTACACATCCTTCATGCAGATGAGAAAGTACGCGCTTCTGCCTTTTCATGGGTGGAGCATTGTGATTGGATTCCTGCTATACTTACAGGAATGACCGATCCATTAACCATAAAAAGAAGTCGTTGTGCCGCTGGCCATAAAGCCATGTGGCATGAAGATTTTGGTGGCCTCCCTGCAGAAGATTTTCTCATCAAACTTGACCCATTTTTAAAAGGAGTTAAAGATAGACTTTTCAAAGAAACCTATACTTGTGATGTAAAGGCTGGAAATCTGAGTACTGTATGGGCTAAAAAACTAGGCCTTAAAGAAAGTGTTGTAATTGGAGCTGGCTCATTTGACGCGCATTTGGGTGCGGTTGGTGCAGAGATAAAACCATACCATTTAAGTAAGGTTGTGGGCACCTCAACATGCGATATGCTTATAGCACCAACGAGCGAACTAAAAGGGAAACTCATTCGTGGAATTTGCGGACAAGTAGATGGTTCCATTGTGCCAGGAATGTTGGGTATGGAAGCAGGACAGAGTGCATTTGGCGACATTTATGCATGGTATCGCAAATTACTCATGTGGCCTGCTGAAAATATCGTAAAACAAAGTACAATTATTGATGATGCCACAAAAGAAAAACTACTTAAGGAATTAGCGGATAAAATGATTCCAGAACTCACAAAACATGCAGAGCAAATACCCATGGAAGAGTCGGCCATAGTTGCTATTGATTGGATGAATGGAAGAAGAACTCCCGATGCAAACCAAGCCCTAAAAGGTGCGATTACTGGATTAAATTTAGGTTCGGATGCGCCACGTATTTTCAGAGCATTGGTTGAAGCAACTGCATTTGGATCAAAAAGTATTGCCGATAGATTTATACAAGAAGGCGTTCGCATTGATGGTGTAATTGCATTAGGTGGAGTAGCCAAAAAATCGGCTTTTGTAATGCAAATTGTTTGTGATGTAATGAACATGCCAATAAAAGTTGCTAGGTCAGAACAAGCATGTGCATTGGGTTCTGCCATGGCTGCTGCAGTGGTAGCGGGAATATATCCAGATGTACTTTCCGCACAACAAAAAATGGGTGGAGGCTTTGAATGTGAATACACACCTAACAAAGAGCGTGCAGCAAAATATCAAAAGTTGTTTGATAAATACATAAAAATTGGAAAGTTTTTGGAGCAATAAACAATTTGCGTAAGTTAAACCCTTATAGGCAAAGGAGAGTTCTTGAATAAAGAAAAAGTAATAGAAGTAAAAAACTTAGTGAAACGCTTTGGTGATTTTGTTGCCAATGACAATCTTACTTTTGATGTATATGCGGGCGAAATATTTGGCTTTTTAGGAGCCAATGGAGCAGGCAAAACTACTGCTATGCGCATACTTTGCGGTCTCTCTTCACCCACCTCGGGCATAGTAAACGTAGCCGGATTTGATGTTGCAAAGCAAGCCGACTTAGTAAAAAGGAATATTGGGTATATGAGTCAGAAATTCTCTTTATACGAAGATTTGACCGTTACTGAAAACATACGTTTCTATGGTGGAATATATGGATTAACGAATGTGCAAATTAAAGAACGAACTGAAAATCTTATTGAACGATTAGATTTAAAAGAACATCAGAAAAAACTTATTGCTGATATTCCCACAGGATGGCGACAGAAGATTGCCTTCTCCGTTGCTATATTACATGAGCCATCTATAGTGTTTTTAGATGAACCAACGGGAGGTGTTGATCCTGTAACACGAAGACAATTCTGGGAAATGATCTATGCAACGGCAGCAAAAGGAATGACGGTATTTGTTACCACACATTATATGGATGAAGCGGAATACTGTGATCGTGTAACTATTATGGATGCAGGGAAAATAGAGGCCTTAGATACACCTCATGGTTTAAAAGAAAAATATCAGGCTAAAAATATTAATGAGGTATTTATTAAAATTGCAAGAAAATAAATTACGATATGAAGCGAAAAGATCAGGCAGTAATTTTTGATATGGATGGAGTAATTGTTGACAATTTCAAGTTTCATGTTAAGGCTTGGATAGTCTTTGGAGAACGCCATAATATACCCATAAAAGAAGAACAAATTATGCCGCTTTTTGGCAATACAAATAGTCAAATTTTACCGCTATTTTTTGATACGTTGAGTACTGAAAAAAGTTTAGTACTAGCCGCTGAAAAAGAACAGATATATAGGGAGGTATTTGCACAAGAAGTAAAACCAATAGCTGGATTATTTGAATTGTTAGAAACACTTAAAATGGCTAATTTACCAATAGCTGTTGCCACTGGCGGACCTCGTACAAATGTTGATTTTGTAATGAAGCATACTGGCTTTGCAAAATATTTTGATGTAATTGTTGACGATTCAATGATATCGAGAGGTAAACCTAGTCCAGAAATATTTTTAAAAGTGGCAACGTTATTAGATGTTAAGCCTGCAAACTGCCTTGTTTTTGAAGATGCCGTTCATGGTATTGATGCGGCAATTAGTGCAGGAATGAAGGTAATAGCTTTAACGACAACCTACCCAAAAGAAAAATTAGAAAGAGCTAATTATATTATAAATGATTTTACAGAAATTAGCCCTGAATTATTGAAAAGATATATTAATTTGTAAGACTGACACGAGTTGAATAATTTAGGAGTATAAAGTTTGACATTATATTTTATATAATTAGAGCAATAATGCTGAGAGGCAATACAGACATGTCGCAAATACAAATGAAATTGATTAATATAAATTACACAGAACACATCAAAATAAAAAAATGAAACGATTCTGGGGATTTGTCATAAAAGAGTTTTATCACATACTGCGTGATTATCGCACAATGCTGATATTATTTGGCATGCCCCTTATTCAAATTTTAATTTTCGGATTTGTTGTTAGTACCGAAATAATAGATGCCAGAATCGCTATCCTCGATCAATCTAAAGATGTGATGACTAAAAAACTGATATCAAAAATAGCTTCGTCAGGTTACTTTTTAATTGAGCATGAACTTAAAAACACCAACGAAATTGAAGGCGTTTTTAAACAAGGAAACATAAAACTAGTCATCATTTTTGATACTCAATTTTCCGAAAAAATAACACGCGAAGGCAAAGCATCGGTACAAATTATTGCTGACGCATCTTACCCAAACACATCGAGTTTACTCACAAATTACACCATGGGTATCATTCGCGATTTTAGCAAAGATTTACCAGGGCATCGTGAATTACCCGTTCAAATTAGCAGCGAAGTGCAAATGTATTACAACCCAGGATTAAAAGGCGTGTTCATGTTTGTTCCCGGTACCATGGCCATGATATTGATGCTCATATCCGCCATGATGACTTCCATCTCTATAGTAAAAGAAAAAGAAATGGGAACGATGGAAACCCTTTTAGTATCGCCATTACGACCGATACAAATAATACTAGGAAAAGTAACCCCTTACGTTTTACTATCATTTATAAACGCTGTAACCATTATTACACTGGGGTATTTTATTTTCGGATTGCCCGTAACTGGGAGTTTAATTCTACTCCTTTCTGAAACACTTTTATTTATCATTCTCGCATTGTCGCTTGGAATAATGATATCTACAGCAGTTAATAATCAACAAGTAGCGATGATGATTTCCATGTTTGCGCTCATGTTGCCGACCATTTTACTCTCTGGATTTATTTTTCCGATTGAAAGTATGCCAAAAGCATTGCAATATTTGAGTAATATAATGCCACCAAAATGGTACATTATTATAGTAAAAGATATTATGCTAAAAGGATCCGGAATTATGGATATATGGCGCGAAACATTGATTTTGATCGTAATGTCCATCTTTTTTTTAACAGTAAGTATTCGAAAATTCAATATACGTTTAGGCAGCTAATATGCGAACCATACTCTTCATATTGCAAAAAGAATTTTTACAAGTTCTTAGAAATAAGATGATGCTGCCCATCATTTTTATAGTACCCATTGTTCAAATGTTAATTTTAGTGCATGCCGCCACCTATGAAATTAAAGAGATAAAACTTTACATTGTTGATAATCATCCATCAGCTCTGAGTAGAAGCATAGCGCTACGATTCAGCCAATCGAGTTTATATCGCTTTAAGGGCTACGCTGAAAATTTAAACGTAGCCGAATATTTACTAAAAGATAATGAGGCTGACATGGTGTTAGTAATTCCTCCAAATCTAGAAAAGACGTTAAGGCTAGGCAATGACAATGCAAAAGTACAAGTACTAATTAATGCAATCAATGGTCGCAGTGCAGGACTTATGAATGCATACACACAAGGCATTTTGCTCGAGGAGAGTCGTGCACTCGCACAAGCATGGTATTCACAAATCAATATCATTAATTCACCCCAAATAAACACCGAATACTCCTATTGGTACAACAAAACACTCGACTACAAAATGAATATGCTACCTGGCATTATTGTAATACTGGTAACCGTTATTGGGATGTTCTTGACCTCACTCAATCTAGTACGAGAGAAAGAAACCGGAACAATAGAGCAGATTAACGTTACACCGATAAAGAAATATCAGTTTTTATTAGGAAAACTTATTCCTTTTTGGATTATAGCACTGATAGAACTAAGTATAGGATTAATTGTAGGCCGCTACCTCTTTGGATTGCCAATTGAGGGAAGTTTATTTACATTATATATTTTTGCATCAGTTTACTTACTAGTAGCTCTCGGCATAGGGCTTTTCCTAAGTACCATAAGTCAAACACAACAGCAAGTGATGTTTTTGGCCTATTTCTTTATGCTCATTTTTATAATGATGAGTGGTTTATTCACGCCAACAGAAAGCATGCCTGCATGGGCTCAAAATATAAATATCATTAATCCTTTTGCCTATTTCATAAAAGCAATACGTATGATTCTTCTAAAAGGATCAACGTTTATGGATATTTTACCTCAGCTACTCAATCTTTTTATTATTGGAGTAACAATGATATTACTCTCTGTATGGCGTTATAGAAAAACAGCATAATACCATTAACGGTTGTATAATGGTAAAATAAAACACAATATATATTAAAAAGAACAAAGCTTTTAACCTTTTATAATACTTTCGATTGCTAGTCTGCCGCTGAAGATGCTATAGCGTTATATGGAAGAAATAAGCATGTTTTTGTATTATGAGAATGTTGTGAACCTACAATCCAAATTTGATTCATTAACGAAATCAAATACGTATATCATCCTGAATAAAACATTCGTTAAAGCAAATAGAGCGTACTTATAATTCAATAGTGTGAACTTTATGAAAAATAATCACTTAGATGTTAAAAAAATTTTGGTATTGTAAATTCAAAAACTATTTTTGTTAAAAAAACGAGCGAAATTTTTTGAGACCGATGAAAGAGATATTTTTAGAGCCAACTACGCATAGAGGAGAACAAAGAATAAAATTTTTACTATCGAAAGATGTATGGCTATCCGATAATATGCTATACTTACCTGATATGCAATTCAGTGCGAGTATGCTTTGCTGGCACTTTTTAGCATCAGACAACTATAGAGAGATACTAAAGAACATACTTAATGGCAACTACGCATTTATTGAACGATTACCTAATAATGAAACACTTACTTCAATTCCAAAGGCAAATTATCAAAGCATAACACGAGATATTGACAATGAAATAAAAGCGAAAGATAAAAAGCGTAAAGCAAAAGCTGAATTATTAATCAACCAAAATGAGAATACTATTGAAATTCAAACTAATAATACTTCAAAATTAACAGATATTTTAAATAGTTTTAAAGAATGTCAATGGATCTCCGAGAAAAGAATTTGGATACTCCCAAATAACGAAAAAACCATAAATCAATTAAGACAACTGCTCTATTTTAATTCCATACAATATCAGATAAAAAACAGTACGAATTTAACAATCATAAATCCAGAACAACACAAACGCCAGAGTGTACCGAAACGAATACCTTTAAACTTTCTTGAAATAATGAATTATAAAGGTTATAGTGAGAAAACCATTTCCCTTTATGCCGCACAAATTGATCATTTTCTGGATTATTTCAAAGATCAAGATATCTCAAAACTAAGCAACGAGCAAATATCAAAGTATTTGCATGAATTATTGGAATCGTACCATTATTCCAAATCCTTTAGAAATCAAATAATAAACTCCATTCGTAAGTTCTTAGAATTTCAGTATAATCGACATATTGATAATTCCTTTATTCCAAAATCAAGCATGGATGCAAGTTTGCCGAATACACTTTCGCTAAACGAAATTCGCTCCATCATTATAGCCACAAAAAATCCTAAACACCGTACTATAATGACGGTAATTTATAGCACAGGCATACGACTAAGCGAAGCAACCAATATTATGCTAGAGGATATTGACCTGGTAAGAAAAATTATACTAATAAAGAAAGGAAAAAAAGAACGTATCATTCCGATGTCTATTTTACTTCATAAACAACTCATAAACTACATCACCACATATACGCCATGTCAATACCTCTTTGAAGGATGGCATGGCAAGAAATACTCAAATCGAAGTGTTCAAAAAATACTAAAAGCCTCAATTGAACTTGCTGGTATTGATAAACGAATTACAATAAATACCTTACGACATAGCTTTGCTAGTCACCTACTGCAGCAAGGCACAGATATACGGATTATACAGGAAATACTAGGTCACGAAAGCCATAGAACAACAGAGGTTTATGCTAAAATTAGTAAAGCAAACATCGGGAATATTCAAAATCCAATAGATTTTATGGATTTAAATTAGATAGAACCATGTCTCATCAGCTTTCAACCTAAGAAGTATAGTTAGATACTGATTATTAAACAAATCCAATAATCACATTTCAATTATTGTAAGGTAATACAAAGCGCTATTACCTTGTCACATCTTATCAGCATTCTTTATACCAACGGCCAAAAGCATCATACATAGCGAAAGAACGGCAACAATTATAAACAAAGGCTGAAATACATCCTTACTGACTAAAGCCGACAATGAGAAACCAATAATAGCTGCACCAAACAATTGTCCCACACTAATAAAAATAGTGAGCATACCTTGCGATATTGCTCTATCTTGAACAGATGAGTTATTAAGCATTATATACCGTAAAGAACTACCTGAAGTTACAGATAATCCTAAACCAATAAAAATGCCGCTGAGATAAAATATTGAACGCTGTCCATGACTTTGAGAAAGTAAAAAGAAGCCAACAGCGGTTAAAAACAAACCAATAATTACAATTATTCGTACACCATAGGTATCAATCATCCTTCCAAAAAAAGGAGAGCCCACAGCAATTGCAAGTACAATAGGGCTTAGCATAAAACTTGCTGTTGATGGAGATACAGAAAAAGCGAGTACAGTATATTTAGGAATGAAAACAAAACAAGCTTGAAACATACCAGTAACAAGCGCAATGATACTAACAATTTGTATCTGCCTATTGCGAAAAAAGCTAAACTTAATAATAGGAGACTCTATCCTTCGCTCAACAATAAGAAAAACAATTGCAAAAACCAATAACAAAATAAAAGGAACAATAAAATGCAAATTCAATAAATCAAATGTACCATTTGCCAATTTAATATTGTTTAAAGCATAGGTAAAACCAGCAAGAACGAATGCCAACGAGGAAATACCCCACCAATCAATACTACCACTTTTAGTAGTTGCATTGCTTGGTAATAATTTAAAACTATAAATAATTAATACCAACGCAATAGGAATGTTTATTAAAAAAAGAGTGTGCCACTCAAAAAAGTGCAGCATAGTTCCCGCAACAAATGGGCCAATTAGAAAAGCGATTCCGAATACAGCACCAATCAGTCCAAGTATTCGACCACGACGTTCAGGCGGAAATAAGTCACCAACAACTGCTGATGCAACAGGGAAGATACCACTAGCACCAATACCTTGAATAGCTCGTCCAATAAGTAATGAAGTAAAACTTTCAGCTAAGGATACCCATAACGAACCTAATGCAAAAGTGCTGAGAGCAAAAATATAAATTATCCTTCGTCCATAAATATCTGATAAGCGAGCAAAAAGTGATATGCCAGTGAGATTAAATAAAACATAAATAGAAAAAATCCACCCAACAAATTGCGTATCAATTTTTAGCGAATTTTCAATAGAAGGAATAGCTGGACCTACAATAGAAATATCTAAGGCACCTATTAAAACACCAACAAATAATAATATTATAACACCTTTGTGACCTTTATTATTATTATGCATAATTGTATCTGTTTTTATTAATTTTTAAGCAATTGGAGTTATAAAGAAATGTATAATTTTAAGCAAAAAAGGAGACTAGCATAATACTGTCTCCTTTTTTATAACCTTATATTTAACAAATTACTTCACTTCAATTGCTACATTAGTTAAGTCTTTTTCAACTGATGAAGAACCAATTAATATTTCATACTTACCTGATTCAACAAAGAATCCACCTTTTGCATCGCTCCATGTTGCTAACGATTCAGCCGCTAAAGCCATATTTATCGATTTCTTTTCACCTGCCTTTAACAACAGCCTGTCATAATATTTTAGTGATTTAATAGCTTGTGGCTGATTGGATATTGGATTACGAACATACAATTGAATAACCTCTTCCCCATCAAACTTTCCGGTATTACTTAAAGTGAATGAAACTTTAACACTATCACTGGCTCCTATAACTGATTTTTCTGCTTTAAAATCAGAGTAATTAAATGTAGTATAGCTTAAACCATAACCAAAAGCATAGAGCGCTTCGCCAGTAAAATAGCGATAGGTACGATTCTTCATACTATAGTCAGAGAAATCAGGTAAATCATTAACTGATTTATAAAACGTAACCGGTAAACGACCAGCAGGATTATAATCGCCAAACAATACATCAGCAATAGCAGTACCACCAGCTTGTCCTGGATACCAAGCTTCAAGAATTGCGGGAATATTTTGTGATTCCCAATTAATGGCAACAGCACTCCCATTAATCAATACCAACACAACAGGTTTACCAAGTGCATAAATTTTCTTAATTAGATTGCTTTGTATTGTAGGTAAACCAATACTTACACGGTCTCCGCCATCAAACCCATCTACACGCACTTTCATTTCTTCACCTTCTAAACGAGGCGATAAACCCATACACATAATAATTACATCGCTTTTTTTAGCAATATCCATTGCTTCTTTCTCATAGTTACTTCCAGGCAACTCCCACAATAAGCGCATTTCAGCTTCACCACCATCTTTGTCGGCATATTCCAAGCGAACATTATAAGTTTTACCAGCCTCCATTTTCACAAATTCATATTCTTTACTAGATGAATGTTCATTCTTAAATTTCAGAATCAAACTATCATTAATATAAAGACTATACTTGAGTTTACCTAGAGTACCAATAGCATAATTTCCGGTAACTGGAGGTGCTATTACCCCCGTCCAACGAACAGAAAAGCTATCATCATACATATCTTCATAAGGCGCATTATCCCACCAGTAAAAATCAACAGTGCTATCTACACGAGTATGTTTAGCTAGACCTTTAAGGATACTATTATCAAAATACTCGGCCATTAAACCTTTCTCATTTTTCTCAGCATTGGTATAAAATGCTGATGCCGGAATAGCAGTAAGCGTTGGCAATTTATCAGCATGCTGACAACCGAGCGCATACAATACCGAAGTGTTTGGTAATTTTTCCCGAATACCTCGTAAAGGCGTAATAGGATCGGTTGGAATTCCATTATAATTTGCAAGTAATACCTCTACATCATTCGCATTTGGCCCAATAATAGCGAGCTTTTTAATATCCTTTGAAAGCGGTAAAAGATTCTTTTCATTCTTTAAAAGCACCATTGATTTAAGCGCAGTTTTAAGTGCCAATTCATGATGTTCTTTTGAATCAACCACATCATAAGGTATTTTGCTAAATGGCACTTTATCTTGAGAATCAAACATACCCAACATAAAACGTGCTTTCATTAGTCTTTTTAATGGCACATCAATTTCCGCTTCAGAAATATAACCACTATCAACTGCTTTTACTAATGCCGGTGAAGTGCTTCCACAATTCAAATCGGTACCATTTCTAAAAGCCATAGCAGCAGCCTGTGCTTTTGTTGGAACTACCTTATGACCTCCATAAAAATCTACTAAAGCCCAACAGTCAGAAACCACATAACCAGTAAACAACCATTCACTGCGAAGAATATCATTTAAGAGCGGAGAACTACCACAACAAGGTTTTCCTTTAAAACGATTATATGCACACATAACACTGTACACATCGGCTTCTTTTACGGCCATTTTAAATGCTGGTAAATAGGTCTCTCTTAAATCATAATCCGAAACCTCTGCATTAAAACTATGGCGTGATGATTCAGGGCCACTATGTACCGCAAAATGTTTCGCCGTAGCTACTAATTTTAAATATTTAGGATCATCACCTTGTAAACCGGTAATTAAAGAAACACCCATTGATCCTGTTAAGTAAGGATCTTCGCCATAGGTCTCCATTCCTCTACCCCAGCGTGGATCACGGAAAATATTTATATTGGGTGTCCAGTATGTTAAACCTTGATAAATATTTCGTTTGTTTTTTTTCTGAAAATCATGATATTTTGCGCGTGCTTCATCTGATATAGCGATGGCCATTTCATGAATTAACTCTTTGTCCCATGTGGCCGCAAGTCCAATGGTTTGTGGGAATACTGTTGCTTTACCCGCACGAGCTACACCATGTAAACACTCATTCCACCAATTATATTTTTGAATATGTAAACTATCAATTGCAGGTGATTCATAGTTTAATTGCGCTACTTTTTGTTCCAAAGTCATGCGTCGCACTAAATCATCAACACGAGTATCAATAGGCAATTCGGGATTTAGATAGGCTGGAATCTCTTGCTTTTTTTTACATGCAGAAAAAACTACAACAGCCAATAATGATAAAATTAAAAATTTCTTCATACTAAATAGATTAATAATTAATAATAATTGGATTCGTTTTACTTTGGGTGTAATATTTTAACAAATTAATAAAACCAGATGTTGAGGCAAATGACGTATTGCTTAATTCCCATGCAGCTACGAATGTAAAATCAACAGGTGTATCCACTGTGTTTTTTAACAGTGCTCCATATGTTTGAGTAATATCCGTTTCTGTTTCTGGAGCTACATAAATTGTATCAAAACACGCATTGGATACTAGAAGTGCTAGTCCAAGATACTCGCCATTAAATGCCTGTTTAGCGTGAGTTGCCAAAATATTATACGATCCGCTTTTCACCACTATTAAGGAATCACTGTGCATATTCACAATTCCTGTAACTATTTGCTCACCATGCTCCGCCCCTTTTAAAAATACGCGACTTTCATAAGCATAAGCCCCAGCCCACATGCTAATATCGTGAACAATACTAAACTTCATCGAGTCTACAACAATATTATTATACGTTAAACGAAGGATGGAACGAATAGGGCCAACGCAAATCACTTCTGCAGAACCATCACATAATGGACCTACTCTATGTAATGAATCGCCTATCATTATTGCAATAGAACCTGCTCCAAGCGAGTTAGCTACTTTAAGAATATCCATCCCCCACGGCAATAATTTATGATAATCACCATTGCGCGAAATACTGTCAGATATAAGACGTGAAACTGTTTTACCAAAAATATCCATACCGTTGCGCTTATCGAAATAATTACGAAAAGCGACTTTATCATTCTCCCATATTGGTCCTTCAGCTTGAAAATATTTGTGCGTAAGAGTTACATCATCGCCTTTATAACGATCAGCAATGGTTATGGGGTTAAATATATCATTCTCTTTTGCCGCAAATCTAATGGTGGTACGGATAGGATATACCGGTGCTTTACTTTCTTTCACAAATGAAATATTTATTTGTAAACTATCATTAGGCTTTATTGAACAGACAAAAACCAATTCATCCCAAATACCGTCCTTGTCTAAATCATTAACCTGCGATGGTAACATAACACCATTCACGTTAAGTATTGGAATTTTATTTTCAGGAATCTGTCCAACCAAACTGGCAATAAGCTCTCGCGAAAGGATTACTGGTTCATCAACACGATTAAGAGAATCAGGATTGATGGCAGTAAAGGATACTACTGGGCTCTTGCAGGAAAAAATAATGGCAGAGAGCAAAACAAAAAAAAGATATCTACGCATTGTATTTAGTATTATATTAAATCATATAGAATTATACCACATATTTTTTACGGATCGGTCTTTCATGCATTGAAATACAAGCGATAAATTTTAAAAAAAATCAGTCGATCTCTTATTTAGATATAATTTTAATAAATCAGATAAATTATTTTTCATTTGCTGGTTTGCCAATGGTAGCAAGTATTCCACCATCAACATACAATATATGACCATTAACAAAATTTGAAGCATCTGATGCCAAGAAAATTACCGCACCTTGTAATTCCTCAGGTAGTCCCCAACGACCGGCAGGAGTTCTCTTTAAAATGAAGTCATTAAACGGATGTCCGTCAACGCGAATAGGAGCTGTTTGTGCTGTTTCAAAATAACCTGGGCCAATACCATTTACTTGAATATTAAAACGTGCCCATTCCGTAGCCATATTTTTAGTAAGCATTTTCAATCCCCCTTTTGCAGCAGCATAAGCCGACACCGTATCGCGTCCTAATTCACTCATCATTGAACACATATTTATAACTTTACCGGGTTTGCCTTTTGCTACAAGGCGCTTCACCACTTGCTTTGACATTATGAATGGACCAACTAAATCAATATCTATTACCTGACGAAAATCGTTCACCTCCATATCAAGAATTGGTACTCGTTTAATAATTCCAGCATTATTTACAAGTATATCAACCATGCCTACTTCTTTTTCAATATGATCAAGTCCTTTTATAATGGCAGCTTCGTCGGTCACGTCAAAAATAAAACCCTTAGCATCCACCCCTGCTTCTTTATATTCCTTAATGGCAGCATCCAATTTATCTTGCAAGATATCATTGATAACAATTTTTGCGCCTGCACTAGCAAGCCCTTTGGCCATAGCCATTCCTAGTCCATGAGTACCACCTGTTACGAGGGCTACTTTACCGTTTAAATCGAAGAGTTTTGTTGACATTTTATTTATTTTATTTGTTAATGTATAAGCCAATTCTATGAGTTGGATTTGAGATATAAACTTTTATTTTAGTAAAGTAAGCTCAGTGAACAGACTCTACATATCATTTTAAAAAATTCAGAAACTGAATAAAAGCAACATTTTAAAGGAGATCAGTGGCGGATGCGGAATCCATATCCGAATAGTCGAGGTTTTCACCAGCCATTCCCCAAATAAAAATGTAATTATTTGTTCCTGCTCCCGAATGAATACTCCAATCAGGTGAAATCACAGCTTCTTCATTATGCACCCATACATGGCGAGTTTCATTCATTTCACCCATAAAATGACACACGGCATGTTTTTCAGGAATATTGAAATAAAAATAGACTTCCATTCTTCTATCATGAACGTGCGGAGGCATAGTATTCCAAACACTACCAGCCTGGAGTTCAGTCATTCCCATTTGTAATTGACAGGTTTTAACGACACTATTCACTAGTAATTTATTTATTCGTCGAGCATTTGAACCTTCCAAACTACCCGCTTCAACAATCTCGGCATCTTTTAAAGTGATGCGTTTATTTGGATATTTAGCATGTGCGGTAGTGCTATTAAAGTAAAAATGGGCAGGACTCTTAGCATCATTACTAAAAAAAATGACCTCTTTACAATCACGACCAACATAAAGCGCCTCTTTAAAACCAAGTTCAAAAACCTCACCATCTACAGTAACTTTACCGCTTGCACCTACATTTATGATACCCAATTCACGTCGCTCAAGAAAAAAAGATGCTTTAAGTGGATCAATAGACTCCAATTTTAAAGAATCGGTAGTTGGTACTGCACCACCAGTTATAAAACGGTCAAAATGAGAATACACCATACTAATTTCACCCGGTAACATGATATTCTGAATTAGAAAATCTTTTCGAAGTCGCTCTGTGGTGTAATGTTTAACGTCTTCTGGACTAGAAGAATAACGAATTGAATATTTAATTGTCATATTTAACTAAATTTGTGGAAAACAAAAATAGAAAAAAGCAATGGTATACCTATCGTGTACAAGAAAAGAATTTATACTTTTAAAACATTATTTCAAACCCATAATACAAAGAAATATGAAACACAGCTTACTATCATGTCTAGCATTACTCTTATTCAACACAATTGTAGTATGTCAAACCAATCTGAACTATCGTTTTAGTTATTGGTATAATAATAAACAAGCTGCTATAGCAATAACATTTGATGATGGTTTTGCCATTCAGTTCAGTGGGTATGCCCCCGAATTAAATAAAAGAAATATTAAGGGAACATTTTTTATCATGAGTAGTACTGCTAATTGGGACTCCATACGTTCGTTAGCTTCAAGAGGTCATGAGATTGGCAACCATGGAGTAAGCGATAAGAATTGGGCAACAGAATTAAAAAATAAAACAATAACAAGAGCTCAAATAAATAATGAAATGATAAGCTCAAAAACTGCAATTGAAACCCAAATAGGTAATGGATACATTTGTAATTCTCTGGCATGGCCACAAGGTGGTGGTGGTGGCGCAAAAACTGACACATCTCAAGTTGCTGTTAGACATTTAGCTATGAATCACTTTTATATTGGGGCTCGTAATGCAAATGGAGGACCTGATGCATATACTAAATATACAAATACCTGGTTTGAGAACTATTGGTATCAGATTGGCTCCTTTAATGCAGATGCTGCAAGTCCTACATCATTTGGCACAAACATACGATCTAACATTTCTCAACGCGGACTACTTATTTTCTTTACACATCAAACTTTATTAAGTAACACTTTAGGTCAGATGATGGACACGATGATTAGTTACAACAACCATTGGATAAATACTTTCGGAAATATTTCTAAATATCACCACGAGGTAATCTTCTCGACATTAAGTGAAATATCAGAAAGTGATACTACTTGGAAATTAAGACTTACAGACACGAATACAAAAAACAATGTTTTTAATCATCCTATTACCATTAGAGCACAGAAGCCTTCATGGGCAATAGATTCCATTAAACAAGGAAGCTCAAAAATAACATTTATTGAAGAATTAGACACCATTCAATTTAATGCCATACCAGACGGAGGTGATATTACTTTTTACAAAGCAACGGGAGTTGGAATTACATATCTAAAAGTAAGATGCAACGAACTGAGTATTAAAGAAAATCCTTGCAAAAGCTCAAGTACTATTGAGTATTCAGTAAGTAAGAAAAGCCAAGTTAAAATTTCAATATTAAACGTTCTTGGTAATACGCTTACTATTCCTTTAAATCGTTTTACAAATGAAGGACAACATAGCCTTGTCATAGATTGTGGTATTTTAAATTCGGGTTTATATTATGTAGTACTTGAAACTACAGGTGAACGAATAGTGAAGAAAATAATAGTAAAATAAAAAATAATGAGCAAGAAGATTGTAACATTTGGAGAGATTATGTTGCGTTTAGCAAGCCCGCATTATCAGCGTTTTTCGCAAGCACAAAGTTTTGAAGCAACCTTTGGTGGTGGTGAAGCCAATGTAGCAGTATCGCTTGCCAATTTTGGTTTTAATACCCAATTTGTAACACGCTTACCCGATAATGATATTGCCAAAGCATGTATAATGGATTTGCATAAACATAATGTAGGAACAGATCATATTATATGCGGAGGTAATCGTATTGGAATTTATTTTTTAGAAGCTGGCGCTGTTAATCGCTCTAGTAAAGTTGTTTACGACAGATCAGGTTCTTCAATAGCAGATATTCAGCCAGGCATGATTGATTGGAACAAGGTATTTGAAGGTGCCGACTGGTTTCATTGGACTGGTATAACACCAGCAATTTCAGAAGGAGCAGCGCAAGTTTGTCTCGAGTCAATTAAAGCAGCGAATGAACTGAATATTCCCGTTTCGTGTGATTTAAATTACCGCAAAAACCTTTGGAAATATGGTAAAACGCCTGCTGATATCATGCCGGAATTAGTAAAAGGTTGCGATGTTATTTTAGGAAATGAAGAAGATGCTGAGAAAGTATTTGGCATTAAACCTACTACAGGAGATGTGAATAAAGGACATGTAGAGGCAACAGCATACGAATCTGTTTGCAAACAAATAGTACAAAAATTTCCTCTTGCAAAAAAAGTAATCATCACCTTACGTGGCTCCATTAATGCAAATCATAATACATGGACGGGTGTATTATATGATGGACAACAGCTTCACATAGGTAATGAATATAACATTACACATATTGTTGATCGAGTTGGTGGAGGTGACTCATTTATGGGTGGTCTCATTTATGGATTATTAAAATGGCCTTCAGACGATGCTAAAGCCTTAAACTTTGCTATTGCTGCCTCTTGTTTAAAACACACCATTCACGGAGACTTCAACTTAGTAAGCGTATCAGAAGTAGAGGCATTAATGAAAGGCGATGGCTCCGGAAGAGTATCAAGATAAAACCAAATAAAACTAAATATTAAAATCAATGAAAAAAATACTATTTATAATTACTGCAGCAATCATCCTCTGTATTTCATGTAAAAAAAACAATACCATTAACGATTGGGAAAACCCGAATGTTATTGGCATAAACAAAGAGAAGCCTCATGCAACACTTTGTCCATATAGCGATGAAAAAAGTGCCTTATCATTTGATAAAAAGACATCGCCTTGGATTAAACTACTTAATGGAAAATGGAAATTTCATTACTCCCCTAAAGCAAAAAAAACACCTAAAAACTTTTTCAAAATTAATTACAATGATCGCTCATGGGATACGATAGAAGTCCCATCAAACTGGCAATTGAAAGGTTATGGCATTCCTATTTATACAAATATTAAACATCCATTTCCTGCTGATCCTCCGTACATAAAACATGACAATCCTGTTGGTTCCTACCGCACAACATTTACTGTTCCAAAAGATTGGAGTGGACGAAAAACATTTATAGTATTTGATGGAGTACAAGCAGGATTTTATATATGGGTGAATGGCAAAATGGTAGGATATAGTGAAGACAGCTTCACTCCAGCCGAATTTGATTTAACAAATTATTTGAATGAAGATAAAAATGTATTAGCTGTTCAAGTATTTTGGGCTACTGACGGAAGCTATCTTGAAGACCAAGACTATTGGAGAATCAATGGGATTTTCCGCGATGTTTATTTATACAGCACGCCCACATTACATATGCGCGATTTTAAAATCACAACAGACCTTGATTCAAATTACAACAATGCTGTGCTTAAAACCGAAGTAAGCTTACGAAATTATGATACTTCTACTTTTGAAAAAACAAGTATTATACTGAATTTGTATGCAAAAGATAATCGTCTTATTTTATCTGATACCATGCTTGCAAAGACGATTCGCGGCAAAGAAGAAATTCTGCTTAGCTGTGAAAATAATGTAACTAGCCCTCTTAAATGGTCATCTGAAAAACCGAATTTATATAAAATAAGTTTGTCATTACTAAAAGCCAATGGTGAAATTATTGAGGTTCTCAGTAACAAAATTGGTTTTAGAAAGGTTGAGATAAAAAACGCGCACGTACTTTTAAATGGTCAAATAATCTATTTTAAAGGAACTAACAGGCATGAATTTGATCCCGATCATGGACGTGTAATAAGTCGTGAACTTATGATTCAGGATATCCTATTAATGAAACAATACAACATTAACGCAGTACGTACCTCGCATTATCCTAATAACCCAATGTGGTACGAGCTCTGCGATGAATATGGCATTATGTTGTGGGATGAAGCAAATATTGAGAGTCATGAAATACGACCCTATTGTGCTGATCATGATGATTGGACTAAAGCGCATGTTGCACGTGGTATGGCTATGGTGCATCGTGATAAGAACCATCCATCGGTAGTCGTTTGGTCAATGGGGAATGAAAGTGGTATTGGTAAAAACTTTTATATACTTGCTGACTCAATTCGCAAAGCTGATCCTAGCAGACCAGTGCATTATGAAGACCGCGGTACTGATCGTTATTCAAAAATTAGCCCATCCAATTTTGACATTATTTCAAACATGTACGCCCGCCCAAATGATATGGTAAAACTGCATGACTCCTTCCCTGCCCGCCCAATCATACTATGCGAATATGTACATGCTATGGGTAATAGTGTTGGAGGTATTAGCGACTATTGGGATACCATTCGTAAATACGATCGCATGCAAGGGGCATTTGTGTGGGACTGGGTTGACCAAGGTTTGCGAAAATTTGATGCTGAGGGTAACTATTTTTGGGCGTATGGTGGCGATTTTGGTGATAAGCCAAACGATGGTTCGTTCGTAATGGATGGACTTGTGAATCCAGACAGAAAAGTTAAACCCCATCTAATTGAAGTTAAAAAAGTATATCAAAGTGTTTGGTGCAAAGCCTTAAATATCTCAAACAATCAAGCAGTGATTGAAATTCAAAATGAGTTTTTCTTCACCAATTTAGATGAGCTTGATGCGATCTATGAAATTAAATCAGGTGCAACTATTTTAGCACAGGGTAATTTAAAACTCAAGGCAAAACCAGGAGAACGAGAAATTGCCAAAATTGCCTACCAATTAAAAGATTTAATTCCAAATGGAGCGTATTTTTTAAATATTTATTTTAAACTTTCAAATGATGAATTGTGGGCGCCCAAAGGCCATGTAATTGCTTGGAGTCAATTTAAGCTACCTAATAGTAAAAATAATCCTCCATTAAAAGTGCTTAATAATTTAGCTTCTGACAGTATTATTACTCTTGAGAATGATGAGCAGATTAAATTAAGTTCAAGAGAATTTAACATCACATTCGATAAAGAAAAGGCTATTCTATCGAGCTATATCTACAGAGGTAAAGAGTTATTAATTGTAGGACCACACTTAAACTTTTATCGTAGCCCTACGGAGAATGATATTCGTGACCGTAATGGTTGGGAAGTATGGAAAAATTCAGATCTTGATTCATTGATACCGAAAGTAAGTGAAGTTTCATTTATACGACTAGAAAAAGGGATTATTCAATTAAAATGTATTTACAATCTTGTAAATTACAAACAACAAACAATTATAAATGCAATTCAATCATACACTATATACAGTTCAGGGATAATACAGATTGAGAATCACATATTACCCGCCATTGACATTAAAAGCTTTGCCAAAGTTGGTTTACAACTAACACTAAAGAGAGAATTTGAACACTTTATTTGGTTAGGAAATGGACCACATGAAACGTATAGTGATCGTAAAACTTCAGGTATTATTGGACAATACAATATGTTTGTTAATGATTTATTCTTTCAATATCCCGTACCCGAAGAATCAGGTAACCGTACCGATGTAAGATGGGCAAGCATTACAAGTAAGGATGGTTATGGATTATTTTACTCATCAGATACTTTATTTAATACATCGGCATATCATTATTCTGATTTAGATTTAGACAAAGCATGGCATATTAACGAACTTAAACCCGCCAATTTAACAACATTAAATATGGATTATCTTAGCATGGGTGTTGGCACGGCTACTTGTGGTCCACACACATTTGATCAGTATCTCGTGAAGCCAAAACAGATGCGTTTCTCTTTTACAATTATTCCATTTAAACATTTTGAGTCTTCAAAATTAAACGAATACGCTATACCAAAATATCCGATAAAAGTAGTGCCCGCTTTGAGCATTACTATTGCAGATGGGCCTTTTAATACATCAAAAGAAGTGCGTTTGATTTCGGGAAACAATGATGTTCCAATTTATTACACCATAGATGGAAGTGTGCCAACAATAAAATCTACTCTTTACACACAGCCATTTAACATTAATTCATCATGCAGAGTAACCTGTAAGTCAATTAAAGAGGGCTATTTAAGCTTTATTCCAACGGATACATTTACATACATTTATGCAAAAAAAATAAGCAGCAATGTTGAGGCTAGTAATAATGCATTACTTGGATTATGGATTCTTTTTAATGGAAAATATGGTGTACCCGAAAATAATAAAATTGAATGGCTTGGTTTTGATACCAATCTTGTGATTAAGATAGAACTTGTTAAGACAATGGATCTGAAACGTATTTCAGCCAGCTTCTTGCATGATAAATGGCTTATTTACCTTCCTATGAAAATTATATTTAAAACGTCAAAAGATGGAAAAAGCTTTCAAGAAATAGCCAGCTTCAACCCCAACGTTAATGAAGCCGTAAAAAAAGAACAAAATTTTTCACGCAAATTTGAGAAAGCCACAAAAATGGAAGGGGTTAAGTACATACAGATAGAGGCGGAAAATTATGGCAAAACGATATCTGACCAATCATTAATTAAAAAGACACTCCTATTTATAGATGAAATTGTTATTGAATAAGAGCAAAAAAAAAACCAATTTGAATATGCATACCCAATTACTAGAATTAGCTACCAAGGCCGTACTTGAAGCAGGTAAAATTCTGAGTCATGACTTCCACAATTTAGGGAAAGTCTTGAGTAAAGGGATGCATGATGTTGTTTCTGAAACGGATTTAAAGGCAGAGAAATTGATTATAGAAATGATTCGGACCAACTATCCGAATCATTCCATCATTGCAGAAGAATCAGGGCGCATGGTGGCCGAATCAGAATACGCATGGTATGTTGATCCGATAGATGGCACCTCAAATTTCGTTACTGGCAATCCCTACTTTACAATATCCATAGGTATTGCATACAAAGAAGAAATAATAGTAGGGGTCGTTTATAATCCCATTCTTGATGAATTATTTCATGCCATAAAAGGTGAAGGCGCTTATCTTAACAATAATCAAATACACGTGTCAGACCGTAAAGAATTAAAAGAAGCCTATGTTGCTATAGCCTACTCAGCTGATCCGGATGATATCATTAAAGGTATTTGCTATCAGCAACAATTAGCTTTAACTGCACGACGTGTTGTTATTAACTTTGCACCGGCATTAGATTTATGCAACATTGCACGTGGTCGTTTAGATGCGCTGGTTGATAATGGCAGTACATCTGAAGATCATGCGGCTGGAAGCCTCATCTTAGCCGAAGCCCAAGGCACCATGCAAAGTATGGGTGAAGACTATTTTGATGTAAATATAACTGGAATTATTGCTTCAAATGGTAAAATTCAGCAGCAGATTTTGCAAACGATTGAATAGGTTTTAAGTTTATTTTGGGGAGGAATCCTTACGCAATGATTTAATGATTTCCCTGTTTTTTATAGTAGCTGCGTCTTGTGGATTCAATTCAATCATTTTATCAAAATCAGTTATAGCGCCTTCATAATCTTTTAACATACATTTTAAAATGCTTCTATTATTATAGACAACAATATTTTTGCGATCCAGTTCAATAGCTTTATCATAATCTCTTAGCGCGCCACTATAATCATTTAGCTCTTTTTTTGCATTGCCTCTGTTGTAATATACTTCTGACACATAAGAATCAAATAATAAGACTTTATCGAAATCTTTTATTGCACCAGCATAATCTTTAATTTCATTTTTAGCCAAGGCTCTATAAAAATAAACGCCAGGTGAATTTGAATCATTTATGATTTCATTATCAAAATCTTTAACTGCTCCAATGAAATTTTTTAGATAATATTTTGATAATCCGCGATTGTAATAATTATGCAAATAATTAGCATTAAGCTTACTAATGCTTTCAAAATCTTGCAATGCAAGTCTATAAAATCGTTCTTGGTTTTTAAGGTCAGAAGCAAATTTATTTTTAGCAATAGTAAGATAATAAGAACCCCGGTTATTATAAGCAACCATTGAAAAGGAATCCTTTTTTATTGCATCAGAAAATAATGTTTCATCATTTCTCCAAACTTTTACACGTGAATTAGCAATAGTTAAGAAAACAACAAACGAAATTAACAAGACTAAATTAATGTACTTATTTTTGAAACCATCAGATAAATACTCAAAAAGTTTACCTACCATAAAGAAAATACCGATATAAGGAATATACGTGTATCTATCAGCCATTGCAGCGCTACCTATCGGAATAAATTGTAAAACAAGAATTATAGTGATTAAGAAAAACAAGAATCCAAAAACGCCATCTTTTCCCCATCGCTGAGTGAACCACACAAAAAATGCCATTAAGGCCAAACAAAAGATTGAGAAATAATATATACCATGAAGATTAGTTCCTAATTCAATAGGATAGGGATAAATTGCTGACAGATTTGCAGGGACAACAGCTTTTATTAAATAAGATAAAACAGAATAGGAAACCAGCGAAATACGATCAAGAAATGAAATATTTAATAAGGCTTCTGGTATAGCAGTCGTTTGAGAATTCATCGCAACGATTCCAAACACAAGGGAAATAAAAAAGAAGGGAAGCTTTTCAGCAAATAACTTCAATGAATATTTTCTACTAAAATAATAATCTAAAAGGAGTAAAACGAAAGGTAGAATAACTGCTGCCGATTTACTTAAACAAGAAAGCAGAAAGAAAAAAGCAGTAAGGATAAGATATTTGAATTTATTTGATTTAAGGTAGTCTATGTATAGTATGAGCGCAAGCAAAAAGAAAAATGAATACAAAACATCCTTTCTCTCAGCAAGCCAAGCAACAGATTCCACATGCATTGGATGAACTGCAAAAAAAGCAGAAGTAATTAATGCAAGCATAGCATTTTTTGGTGAGAGCTTTCTAATTAATACAAAAACTAAGAATGTATTTAGTAGATGAAAAACAATGTTATTAAAATGGAATAAAGATGCCGCATTTCCTGCTAATTTATACTCAATAGCATAACTTAGTATAGTAATAGGCTGATAGTTCCATACATAAAATTCAGTAAAAAACAACTTAATATTTTCCCACTTTAAGTCCTTAATTGCATTATTGGTACTTATATATAAATTATCATCCCAAGTATAAAGGAAATCAAAATTTAATGCCTTAAAATAAATGGCAAATGTGCTTACTAATACAAGAGCTAAGGCATACCATATCCACCGAGCACTATTCAAGCCTTCATCCTTTAGAATTGTTTTTTTTTGAAAGGTCGTATTCATTTGTTTAATATGTTTTTTTTCCTTTGATCTCATATTTTTAAATTAGTACTATTTTATTCTATCAGTTTAATTAAGCAAATCTAAAATAAGAAATTTATAAAAGAAAAGAAAATACTTATACTTATTTTGTTTATATTAAAAACTCTATTCTTTAAACAAGCTTATTCACAGGTAAATTAGTTCGTAAAACTCAACAAAGACATTAAAACTGGGTTGCTTTAGCCATTACACCCAAAATTATGTATTCTGGTTATAAACAAAAAAAAGCCGCGAAACCAATCGCAGCTTTTTTATTAATATCTAATTTGTATTAGATTCTGTTTGCACTACCAAGCACATTAATGATTTTATGCTTGTACAATTCTTTTAATTGATCACGAGCAGGGCCTAAATATTTACGTGGATCAAATTCACCTGGAGAATCAATAAATACCTTACGAACAGCAGCAGTCATAGCTAAACGACCATCGCTATCAATATTGATTTTACATACAGCTGAACTTGCAGCACGACGTAATTGTTCTTCTGGAATACCAACTGCATCTTTCATCTTACCACCGTTTGCATTAATTGATTTAATCAATTCAGCAGGTACAGATGAAGCACCATGTAAAACGATAGGAAAACCTGGAATTATTTTCTCAATCTCTTCTAAAATATCAAATTTCAATGGAGGTGGAATTAAAATACCATCAGCATTACGTGTGCATTGTTCAGGTTTAAATTTGGTAGCACCATGTGATGTTCCAATTGAGATAGCCAATGAATCAACACCGGTTTTCTTTACAAAATCGGCTACTTCTTCAGGACGAGTGTATGATGAATGTTCAGCCACTACATCGTCTTCAATACCAGCTAAAACGCCAAGTTCGCCTTCAACAGTAACGCCATGAGCGTGTGCATACTCAACTACTTGTTTTGTTAGCTCAACATTTTTTTCGTATGAATGATGTGAACCATCAATCATTACTGATGAGAAACCTGAATCAATGCAGTTCTTGCAAAGTTCAAATGTATCACCATGATCTAAGTGCAACACAATTGGAATAGCACAACCTAATTCTTTTGCATATTCTGTGGCACCTTGTGCCATATAACGCAATAAAGTTTGATTGGCATATTTACGAGCGCCACTTGATACCTGAAGAATAACAGGTGATTTAGTTTCAACACAAGCCATAATAATAGCTTGCATTTGCTCTAAATTGTTGAAATTGAATGCTGGGATAGCATAGCCACCCTTTACAGCTTTCGCAAAAAGCTCTTTCGAGTTAACGAGTCCTAATTCTTTATAAGAAACCATTATTTTATGATTAAATTGTTATTGAATAGTAAAGTGATTATTATAATTTGATGAGCGTGTTGAGTGTTTATTTTAACTATTAAAAATTTATGCAATTTCTTCTTTCATATTGTGATAAACGCTTGTTACATCTTCATCCTCTTCTAAACGTGCAAGTATTTTCTCAAAGTTAATCAAATTATCGCCTGTTATTTCTTTGGTATCTGAAGGGATACGGTCGAACTCAGCACTTAAGATTTCATAGGTATTTTCTTCTAAAAACTTTTGAACCGGCCCAAATGACTCAAAACCACCATAAATCATGATATTTTCATCTTCTAAAAATAATTCTTGAACGCCAAAATCAATGAGCTCTAACTCCAGTTCTTCTATATTTACATTAGGTTTCGACTTTACTTTGAAAACACTTTTGTGTTCAAACATATACTCAACACTACCCGAAGTTCCTAATGAACCGCCGTATTTCACTAAATAGCTTCTAACATTAGCTACTGTTCGGGTGGTATTATCGGTTGCTGTTTCAATTAAAATTGCAATGCCACCCGGGCCGTACCCTTCGTACACCACCGATTTATAATCTTCCTGATCCTTTGTTGTTGCCCTTTTTATAGCTCGTTCCACATTTTCCTTTGGCATGTTTGCCTCTTTTGCGTTGTTTATTAACATTCGCAAACGTGCATTACTAGCTGGATCTGGGCCACCCGATTTTACTGTAATCGCAATATCCTTACCAATTTTAGTAAAAGTTTTTGCCATGGTGCCCCAGCGTTTCATCTTGCGGGCTTTTCTGTATTCAAATGCGCGTCCCATTTTTAGGATATATTTAAGAAGTCTATTCTTCTATGATTACAATTTTGTTAATGACATCGCCTTGTTTAATTTGCTCAATCACATCAAGTCCTTCATAAACCTTACCAAAACAAGTATGTTTCCGGTCAAGATGCTTAGTATACGCACGTGTCATTACAATAAAAAATTGTGAACCACCGGTATCTTTGCCTGCATGCGCCATAGATAATACCCCACGATCGTGATATTGATTTTCACCATCTAATTCACACTTAATACTATAACCTGGTCCACCCGCACCTGTACCATTTGGGCAACCCCCTTGAATTACAAATTCTTCAATAACCCGATGAAAGTTCAAACCGTCATAAAAGCCCGCTTTTGCTAGCTTTACAAAGTTTTCCACCGTGTTTGGTGCATCTTTCTCGTAAAAATTTACTTTCATAACACCCTTAACGGTGTGAATCTCTGCTTTTTTCATTTTATATTGATTTTGCCGTAAAATTAAAAACAATTATCAATTAAGGATTAGGATTTAGAAATAAATAAAGCCTAATGTAGAAAAAGCTTTAAACAAATTAATGCTTCACATATAAAACGTCCAATAATTAAAATATTTATATTTATACTACATTAATTTTAAGATGAATAGAAGCTCGTATGTTTTTTTTAACTAATTTAACACAAACAAATATCAGTAAGCTTATTATTCCCTTATTCTCCTTTTGAATTAGCTTTTACTTAACCTAAAAATGACTATATATGAAAGCTTTAAAAATAGTTTTAGTAGTAACCCTCAGCATTGCCTTAATTATTTTAGGTGTCTTAGCTTGGGGCGGACTTTTTCGTAAAATTACTGTAGTAGAGAAAGATGCAGGAGGTTATATTGTAGTTGGTACTGATTTTACTGGCGAGTACAGCCAAGTAATGAAACCTATGATGGTTGTTGATAGTATCTTGCGCAGCAAAGGAATCATCTGCGAAATGGGATTCGGAATTTACTACGATGACCCAAAGCAAGTTGCAAAAGACAAGTGCCGTAGTTTTGTCGGGAACATTATCTCAGGTAAAGATTTTGACAAATTAATGCTAATAAAAGAACTCGGTTTAAAACTAGATACCATTGAAGTGAAAAAATCAATTTTTATTGAATTCCCTTCACCAAATAGCCTATCATATATGATTGGTCCAGCGAAAGTCTACCCTGCCTTTACGGAATATATGAAAACACATACAATTAAACCTATGTTATCAGTTGAAATATATGATATGCCAAACAAGATGACGTATTATATTATGCAAGTAGAATAAAGCAGGACGAGCCGAGGTTGGGTCAACTTATTAAATTAAATGACTATCCGTTTTTGCACCCAACGCATGTTTATTAACAATTTTCTATACATGCAATGAGTAATCTGTCGAATATTTTTTCTCCAAAATATCTTCTGTTGTATTTGTAACAATACTCATTTAGGTAATTTTGTAG
>JBBRXJ010000029.1:0-36981 GCA_038248505.1 Bacteroidales bacterium | reverse complement strand
GTTTCTTAAAATCTTCGCTGAAAACTCGTTTCCGACGTTCTGATTCACTAAGTTTAAATTCTTCTCTTGTTGCCATTTTTTTCCAGTTTAAAATGATTTTTTAAGTCTTTAAAACGGTCAACATATTTCAGGCACCGACATGCAGCAAGGAACAGATTTTAGAGCCGAACTTACTCTTTCAAATAATGGGGCAATGGGTGAAATAAAAAATATTGCAATCACACAACTAGTTCCATCTGGTTGGGAAATTGTTAATACACGTGTAGGTGATATTGTTCAAACAGGCAATTATAGTACTCCTGATTACATGGATATACGTGATGATAGAGTGATGTTATATACCGGCTTAAAGGCAGATGAATCAAAAATATTTAATATTCTTCTTAATGCATCTTATGCTGGTACGTATTATTTACCTTCTGTTACTGCCGAGGCTATGTATGATAATAGAGCTTTGGCGCGCAAGAAAGGTACTTGGGTAAAGGTGGTAAAGTAGTTTAATATTTGGGACATAGAGTGCATAAGACACAAAGAGATGATTTTATTTCTCGCCGAGTTTAGTGTACTCTATGCCCTTAGTGTTAATTTTAAATCTCAATATTTACAGATACAATGCTAGTATAGTATGAATTATGGTGAGTTTTTATTTGCGTTTAATAAGTAATCATAGAATAAAAATTATACTAGGCACTTTCTTTCTTGTGCTTAGTGTTGCATATTATTTCTGTTTACCAAAACCTCTTTTTTACGATCCTTATTCCACCGTGCTTGATGATCGCAATGGTCAGTTACTGGGTGCCATGATTGCCGCTGATGGCCAGTGGCGTTTCCCTATGAGCGATACGCTTCCTGCAAAATTTACGCAATGTTTGGTTAATTATGAAGATCAATATTTTTATAATCATTTTGGCGTTAATCCATATTCGCTTTATCGTGCAGCTTTCCTTAATATAAAATTTAAACGCGTTGTTGCAGGTGGTAGTACTATTAGTATGCAGCTTATACGTTTAAGTAGAAAAGGAAAGCCACGAAATGTTTGGCAAAAAATGATTGAAATAGTTCTTGCTACGCGAGCTGAATTAGGTTTTTCAAAAGAAAATATTTTAAAACAATTTGCAGCTCATGCACCCTTTGGTGGTAATGTGGTTGGTTTAGAGGCCGCTGCATGGCGGTATTTTGGACGCTCCTCCAATCAGTTGTCGTGGGCAGAGGCTGCTACTTTGGCGGTACTTCCTAATGCTCCCGCTCTGATATATCCAGGGCATAATCAAACTTTATTATTGAATAAACGCAATAGACTTCTTTTACAATTATTGAAGAAAGGAATCATTGATACAAGTACCTATGAATTATCTGTTGCAGAAAGTCTTCCATTAAAGCCTTTGGACTTACCTCGGCTTGCGCCTCATTTGGTGTCGCGTGTTTATGGTAAAACTGCTGGTACCCATGTTCAAACGAGTATTGATAGAAATAAACAATTACAACTGATTGATGTGGTTGATCGGAATATGTTGGTACATCGAGCAAACGAAATATTTAATGCTGCTGTATTAATTGCCGATGTTGAAAGTGGTGAGGTGCTCGCGTATGTTGGAAATGCCAAAACGCTGAAAGGGGAAGATCATGGGAATGCAGTAGATATAGTTACGGCATCACGAAGCACAGGAAGTATTCTAAAGCCTTTTTTATACGCTGCAACTATGGATGCTGGTATAATTCTGCCAGGCACCTTATTACCTGATGTTCCTTTAATGTATAATGGGTATTCACCCAAAAATTTTAGCAATACCTTTGATGGTGCAGTGCACGCACAGCAAGCGTTGTCTAGGTCATTAAATATTCCTGCGGTTTTTTTATTGAGAGAATATGGTATCCCGCGTTTTTATAATTTATTACAAAGTATGGGATTTTCAACAATAAAAAAACAATTGGGTCATTATGGTTTGTCATTAATACTTGGAGGTGCTGAAACGAGTTTGTGGGAGACCGCATCTATGTATGCGTCTATGGCACGCACATTAAATCATTTTCACAAATACAATGGTAAATACAATTTGAGCGATTGGCGACTTTTAACTTATCAATTAAAAATTGCTGATAGTTTATCAGTGCCATTAGTAGGTAAATCTTTTATGAGTGCTGCTGCCTCATGGCTTACTTTTAATGCTATGTTAGAGGTGAATAAACCGCAACAGCAAAATGGATGGGAGTACTTTTTATCAGCGCGCAATGTTGCCTGGAAAACGGGTACCAGCTTTGGTTTTAGAGATGCATGGGCTATTGGTGTTACCCCAAAATATGTGGTGGCTGTTTGGGTCGGCAATGCTGATGGTACAGGTCGACCCGGTCTTACTGGAGTTGGTAGTGCAGCACCTATAATGTTCGAAGTTTTTCGTGGTCTTCCTTCATCGGCATGGTTTGAGGCACCATGGGATGAATTGCGACCTATTGCCATTTGTAGAAATAGTGGGCATCGTCCTAACGAATTTTGTGACTTGCTTGATACCGTCTGGGTGCATTTTAATGGAGTGAATACGGAATTTTGCCCGTATCACAAACTAATTCATCTTAATGCTACAGGACGATATCAGGTTACAGATGTGTGTGAATCTCCTTTAAAAATGAAGCATTTGCCATGGTTTGTTTTGCCTCCCTTGCAAGAGTGGTATTATAAAAAGAAGGAGTCGACTTACAAGTCTCTGCCTCCTTACCGTAGCGATTGTCTAACTGAGCAGCAAGCAGTGATGGCATTTATTTATCCGCATGCTTCAGCCTCTATTTATGTGCCGGTAAATTTGAATGCACAAAAAGGTCAAACTGTTTTTGAAGTGGCCCATCGCGAAGCCAGTGCAATTATTTATTGGCATTTAGATGGTGAATATATTGGATTAACTCAATATATTCATCAGATGGCGCTAAGTCCATCAGCCGGAAAGCACGATGTAGTGCTTGTTGATGAAATAGGCAATAGTATAACGGCACACTTTTTAATTATGCAATAATGCTAACAAGAATAATTATGCAGAGATAAAATCAGTGAGCAGAAACTCATCGGTTTCTGAAAGTATACCATTTTTTGATCGTAGCAATAGGCTAGGATTTGCGTTTATCTTGTCTCTCATTTTTGGAAACATACTTCCAGTGGCTAATTTGTATGTTGTAAATAAGCCTGTTTTCTTGTCATTTAAAGAGGGTAATGCTTTAGCAAACGTTACCCAATCAGGATTTGGATGTTGCAGAAACAAAAATAAACCACTCGTCCAGCAACCCAATAAAACATGACTTGCTGTAGTTAGATCCGCAGCATTGTATGCCTCATCGGCTTTTACTATACAGCTGGCACCTTTGCCTTTTAAGAAAGAAGCAATATTCTCAGCGTATTTCTTAGTAATACCTGTTTTGCTATTGTATACTATTAAAACATTTTTCATAATCTATTCTGTAATTTATATTTAACATTTAACATTTAACAATTTGACTATGCATAATGATACACCAAAGACAAATTTCATACTAAAATACCTCAGCATCCTGCTTTCATCAATATATAAGAGATTTGCATTCATTAAAAATCAGTAAATATCTAATTGGTGTACGATTATGCATAATCAATTAACATTATTTCCTGCAAACATCCATCCCACTTGGGTTTTGAAATAATTCCAATTCAAATTGAGGAACCATGGCAATAATGTGATCAACCACTTCTGCTTGCACCCACTCATAATCAGCCCATTTTTTTTCTTTTGAGAAAACATATACTTCAAGAGGAAGTCCGCTTTCTTTTGGGTCAAGAGTGCGCACAACGTTTGGCATATTAAGATTTAGTTTGTCGTGAGTCAGTAACCAAGCCTCTAAATAAGCTCTGAAAATGCTGAGGTTGGTGAGTTCAGATATTTTGCCTTCCCCTTTTTTCTTTTCAATATAATTTGCTGCGAGCTTGATATTGGACATTCTTTTCAACATCTGCTCATCGCAAAATTTTATGCTGTTAATGTTTATGTTTATGGCACGTTTTATTCTACGTCCATCAGATTCGAGCATTCCGCGCCAGTTTTTAAAAGAATCGCTAACTAAAACGTATGGAGGAATTGTCATAATGGTTTGATCGGTATTCCTAACTTTAATTGTAGTGAGACTAATTTCTATTACTTCTCCCTCAACCCCATATTTGGGTAGTTCAATGCTATCGCCAATACGTACCATGTTATTTGTGCTGAGCTGTATTGAAGCAACAAAGCCAAGAATAGCATCTTTAAATACCAACATTAAAACGGCGGTAAGTGCACCCAAGCCAGTGAAAAAGTACTTTGGACTTTTATCTAAAAGTATAGAGAGAATAAGAATAATACCTATAAAGATAACGATGATTTTTACTGTTTGTATATATCCTTTAATAGGCTGGTCTTTAGCCATGGGTGTGGTTTGGTATATTTCATGAAAGCCATCAAGTAATGCATTTATAACACGCAATAATAAATAAATCATGTAGCTATAAATTAGCTTGTGCAGCATTCCAGCTAGAGTGGGAAACTCTTGCATGCCATGTTCTATAGCAAAGTATAAAACCAAAGCGGGTACAAAATGTGCTACACGGCTAAATACATTTTTTTGTAGGAGAATATCATCCCATTGCGTTTCGCTACTTTCAATAAATTTTGTTAGGGAGCGCATTAAAATACTTCGGGTTATGCGATCGGCAATATAGCTAAACAAGAGTACCAATGCTGATAATCCGATATAACGAATAATTACAATATACTGATGCGCTAAGTTGGTGTATGAAAGCAACCAATCACTCCATTCAATTATTTGTTTTAACATATCGTTTTTAAAGTTTTAATTTAATTTCGTACTGTTAAGGAGCAAAATTAGTAAATTTCAAACATTAAAACCTTATTCAGTCTTATGAAACATCCATGTTTGAAAAATACAAACACAACAATAATAAAATCAGCAACATGGAGGTTTCATCCTGCCATTTAAAATTAAATTTATTATGATGAAAAATATTTTAATACTTTTTCTAATTATAAGTGCGCCTCTTAAAGCTCAGGTTTCATTTGAGAATTTTTTTACTGAAGGTGTGATGCGAGTCGATTATTTTATAGCCGGAAATAATGAAAATGGCACTATATTTTTACATAAGTTAGGTCGCGAATCGGAGTGGGGTGGCACAAAAGTAAATCTTATAGATCCTTTTAATTATGGTGAATTTCGTTTCGTAATTTATGATTCCGTTTCAAATGTACCTATTTTCTCTCGCGGTTTTTCATGTCTATTCAATGAATGGCAATCAACCCCCGAGGCTAAAATGGTGAATCGTTGCTTCTCACAGGTAGCTCGCTTTCCATATCCAAAAAAGTCGGTTCGCTTTATAATTGAAGAACGACATAATGATGGTCGTTTTATAAATCATTTTTCCATGTATATTAATCCAAATAGAATTGATATAGAAACGAAAAAAGCTGTTAAATACAACGTAAAACGACTACTTTATAAAGGAGCTTCCTCCTCGAAAGTTGATCTGGTTTTTGTGGCCGAAGGTTTTACCTCTCAGCAGATGCCTGTTTTTTTAGATGCTGCAAAGTCCATGACCGCTCATTTGTTTTTGTACTCACCTTTTAAAGAGCAAATAAATAATTTTAATGTTTGGGCCGTAATGGCTCCCTCTGCGGAGAGTGGTGTGGATGTGCCGGGTGATAGTATCTGGAAGTCGACCGTGGTAAATGCTTCGTATTATACATTTGGTACTGATCGTTACTTAATGACAAGCGATATGTTTGCTTTGAGTGATGCTGTTGCTGGCGTTCCTTATGATAACATTATCATATTATGTAATAGTAAAATTTATGGAGGTGGTGCAATTTATAATCTTTATGCTACTAGTTATAATGGTGGTGATTTGTCAAATATTGTTACAGTACATGAGCTTGGGCATAGCTTTGCAGGATTAGGCGATGAGTATTATAATTCGCAGGTGCCATATATCGATTTTTATGATACCCTCTCAGAACCGTGGGAGCCAAATATCACCAGCCTCGTAGCATTTCAAAGTAAATGGGCTAATATGCTTGAACCCGGATTGAGTATTCCGAGCCCTATAAACGACTCAACAGTTAATAAAATTGGAGTTTATGAAGGTGCGGGTTACAGTGCAAAGGGTTTGTATCGCTCATATCACTCTTGTCGTATGAAAGATAATGAGGTAGATTTTTTTTGCCCCGTTTGCCAGCGTTCAATATTGCGTATGATAAATTATTATGTTGGATTGAAACAAGAATAAAATGGAGGATTGCAGAAATTTGGAATACTCAATTGCAAACGTAACTTGACTTTGAGATGATTCGTAACTTGATACATTGATTAAATATTTCACCAAATATTTTAATTAACGATTATCAGTTAACGAAGTGAAAAAAAGTGATAAAGTAACTTGCTTTAATCGTCTTATAAAAAGAATAATAATACTCCTTTTGCAGAATTAGACGCAAAATAAAATAATCTCAGCATATTTAATGCGAATAGCGATGTCTTTCACCGCATATTGATTATTCAGACATTGGCTACTCACACTTCACTGTTCACTCCACGTCGTCGGATCAAACCTCACTATCTTTTATTATAGTCATTCATTGTTCGTTGTGTGCCTTGCGTTGCAAATGAGTGAATCATATCTATGGCAACTTTAATTCTATCAGGAATTGTTTTTTCTTCCTCGGCAGTCCATTTTCCAAGTACATAATCAACTTGTTCGCCGGGTCTAAATTCTTTACCAATGCCATATCTAAGACGTGCAAAATTTTGATGCCCTAAAATCTCGATAATGTTTTTTAAGCCATTATGTCCAGCATCACTTCCTGTGGCTCTTAATCTAAGCGTTCCTAAGGGAAGGGCAAGATCGTCGTTTATAACTAAAAGATTTTCAATTGGGATGTTCTCCTTTTGGAGCCAATAGTTTATGGCCTTCCCACTTAAATTCATGTAAGTGGAAGGTTTAAGTAGGATGAGGGTGCGGCCTTTAAATCGGTATTCGACAAGGGCACCATAACGTTGGTCTATAAATGAAATATTGGATGCCCTTGAGAGAACATCCAATATCCTAAATCCAATATTATGTCGCGTATCCTTGTATTCGTCCCCTATGTTACCGAGACCGGCGATAAGGTATTTCAAGGTCAAGTATTTTATTTCTTTTTAGCAGCAGGTTTAGCTTCAGCTGCTTTTGCATCACCAGCTTTTGCTGCGGCTGCAGGAGCTGCAGCTTTAGCTGCAGCAGGTTTTGCTGCTGTTTTAGCTTCTTCAACTGCAACGGCTCTTGCCATTAATACTGATATAATAGTAGTATTACCTGATTCAACAAATTCAATATTATCATGAGCTAAATCTTTAATACGTATGTGACTGCCAATTTCCAACTCTGATATGTCAATATCAAGGACATCAGGAAGATGTTGAGTTAGTGCACGTATTTTTAAATGTCTTTTGCTTATTTTTAGCTTACCGCCTGCAAGTACTCCTTTTGAATTTCCCTTGGTACTAATAGGAATCATAACAACTACTGGCTTTCCTTCAGCAACTTCCATAAAGTCAATGTGACTTACTGCATTGCTAAGTGTATCGTATTGAAGGTCTTGCATTACAGCACGATAGGTCTTTCCATCAATATCGAGTTCAACTATATATGAGTTTGGGGTAAATATTAAACCGTTAAAGTTGTTTCTGTGACTTGTAAATGACACGTTTTCTTTACCTCCATATAGAATACAAGGTATTAATTCACTAATACGTTGATCTCTGCTGGCTTTCTTTCCTATTTCAGTTCTTGTGTTTCCTTTAATCGCAATTGATTTCATTTCCTTGAAATTTAAACTTTTATATCCTTAATTAAAAAATGAGAGTGCAAATATACAATTTACTTCAAATAATATCTCAAATGAAAGCTAAAATGTCTGTCTAAATGAATCATTTCAATTCTGAAGACGCTAAAATAACCTAAAATCTTATTTTACAAGGAAATGCGATGATATCGATTGAAAGGTATATACTTTCTGAATTACTTGTGAAAATAGTGAGGCAATAGATAATACTTTGACTTTAGGGCAATTATGTTTTTGAGGAATAGAATTTGTTACAATTACTTCTGTAATAGGTGATTTCATAATGCGATCAATTGCTGGCCCTGAAAGTACGCCGTGTGTAGCAATTACTCTTATGCTACTGGCTCCTTCTTTATCCATAATGCTTGCGGCAATGGTAACGGTTCCTGCTGTATCAATCATATCATCCACAATAATTACATCTTTGCCTTTAACATCGCCAATTACTTTGTAATCATCTATTTCATTGGCAATTCTTCGGCTTTTGTAGCAAATTACCATTTCTTTATTTAAGAAACGAGCGTATGCATTAGCACGTTTGGTTCCTCCCATATCAGGAGCGGCAATTACCATGTTTGGTAAATTTAAGTCCTTTAAATAGGGAACAAAAATGGGAGATGCATACAAATGATCAACAGGAACATCAAAAAAACCTTGAATTTGATCGGCATGTAAGTCGAGCGTCATTATTCGGTCAACACCCGCTGCCGTGAGTAAGTTGGCTACCAGTTTTGCTCCAATGGCTGTTCGTGGTTTGTCTTTACGATCTTGTCGGGCAAATCCAAAATAGGGTATTACTGCAATAACTCTATTGGCTGATGCGCGTTTAGCAGCATCAATTAGCATTAATAGTTCAAAAAGATTATCAACTGGCTGAAAGGTGCTTTGTATTATAAAAACTGCGGCGCCGCGAACGGAATCTTCATAAGCGGGTTGAAATTCGCCGTCGCTAAAGGTATGTAACTTATATTGACCGAGTGGAGCATTAAATTCGCGGGCAATTTCTTCTCCTATATATGTGGAGGCACTGCCTGCAAAAAGTTTAATAGGCATTAATTGGTTCATTACAATGTCGTTTTTTATGACTCTGCGAAATTAGAAAAACAGTGCGTATCTTATGATTTATTAAGATAAAAGATATAGACAGTTAATAAACATTCGTAAGTGTTTGAATGATAATGCTCAGCTTAATGTTTTGTTTGCAATTGAGATGCAGTCATATGATTTTCGATGTTCGCTCTTAATCCTTCTTATGGTATCGTTGATTTGTTTCATCAATAAAGCTGAGAATTTCATTGCGACCAAGTTTTTTATTTGAGCTGGTTTTAAATAGCATAGGGGGAGTCTCAAAATATTCCAGTAGGTGTTCAGTAAATACGGCTATGTTTTTCTTTACCGCAAGGGAGCTTGATTTATCGGTCTTTGTGAAAACAATAGAAAAGGGAATCTGGTTTTTTCCGAGCATAAAAATAAAACTCAGATCCGATTCCTGTGGTTTTATATTGGCATCAACCAAAACAAATAAACAGCAAAGGTTTTTGCGCTTTAATACATAGTCTGTTATTGATTCGGCAAAGGTTTTACGCTGGTCTTTTGAGCGTTTTGCATAGCCATAGCCTGGTAAATCTACAAGGTACCAGTTGTTATTTATTGAGAAGTGGTTTATAAGAACGGTTTTACCTGGTGTTATTGATATGCGAGCCAAGCTATTTCTGCCCGTTAAGTAGTTTATTAACGAGGATTTTCCAACGTTTGACCGACCTATTAAAGCATACTCTGGTAATTGGTCTTTGGGGCAACCAGCCTCATCCGGACTACTAATTTTATATTCAGCACTTATTATCTCCATAGTGCAAAAGTATAACAAAAAACCCCGGGAATTACCCAGGGCTTTTGTTTTTAATAAATTACTTTATAAAAAGGAGTTTCTTTGCTGTTTTACCATTAGAAGTAAGCATCTGTACAAAATAACTTCCGGCTGGTAAATTGCCCGGTTTTAGTTTAATTTGATAGTTGCCTTTGGATTGGTATCCGCTCGTGAGGGTGTATATAATCGTTCCGTCAGATTCTAGAAGGTAGATTTCTACATTTCCATCATTAGGTAAGGTGTAATCAATATTTGCTTCTTTCTCAACCGGATTTGGATATACTGTTAATTCAGCTCCTGATGTTATTGAAACCTCTCCAATAGATTCCGATGAGAAAACATCAACCACAACGAGTTCACAATATTTATCATAATCTCCTGTGATCTCATCCCATATTTCAAGACAGGCATTGAAGGTATCGGGTGGCGAAATTAAATCATATTTGTGGGTTGGATTTACGGTTGTTGAGTCATACGTGTCATCACCAAATGACCATTTTAATTTTGCAGCATCACCATGTGAAATGCCTATAAAATCAACAGGGTAGCCAGTGGCTTTGTTCAGGCGGCTAACCGAATCATATCTATATCCATAATTAACTCGTATTCCTTGGTTGCCCATTCCCACATTCAGAAGCGCATATTTTAACGACACACATTTACTGCCAAGTGTATTGGCAACTTTAAGTGATACTTTATAATATCCAGGTGTTGGGTAACTGTAAATTGGGTCTTTTGCGGTGCTTTTTATGCCTATTTCGTAAAAGATCCAGTTGTAATTTATATTTTCCCCAAACGACTTATTTACACAAGTTACTTTTCTCAAGCTACTGTCAATTATAGGTATAAAGTCTGCTTTGCATTGTTTTTCGGCATCAATATTCTGTCCGCTTTCAAGAACTCGTATTGATTTACAGCTAATGTTTTGTTTTTTGTTCCTAAACGCATTTAGGCATACATTGTAATATCCCCCTTGATCGTAATGGTGAACTGGATGCATTTTGGTGCTCGTATCTCCATCGCCAAATGTCCAGTAATAATTAAGACTATCGCCAATTGAACGATTTTGAAATTTTACATTATAAAATACCGGTTCAACGAATTCTTCAAAATCGGCTTCAAAATCTTTTTTGGTGTTTCCAATTTTAATATATTCTTTTTTAAAGTCAATACAATTTGTGAGTTGGTTGTATGTAGCCATGGTTACCGGATAAATACCAGGTTTACTAAATTGATGTACTGGGTTTATGTCATTACTTTCGCTACCATCACCAAATACCCACGAATGTTTTACCGCACCAAAATCGCCAAGTGAATTGCTTCTGAAATTAACAATATTGGTTACTGAGTCTGCAAAATAATTGAAAGAGGCATTACAAAAAACATTACCAATGCGCACCTGCTCGTATGCATAATCCATACAAGAGCTAGTATCGGTACCATCCCAAGCAACAAAAACTAAATTATAAATACCATTTGATGTAAATTTATGAACTGGATTTTCGTCACTACTACTAAGAGCATCTCCAAAATTCCAATAATAGTTATCTAAATTACTGCTGCTCGTATTAAATAAACGAAGTGTATCATTGCTCACGCTGAATTTGAATGAGGCTCTACAATTAGGTGTGCCAACTTTGATGAAATTTGTTTTGATATATAGTTGCCCTTTTATTAAATCGCGTGCTGCAAGCGTAACCCTATACGTGCCTTTCTTTGAATACCCATGTATCGGGTTTTTCTCAGCAAAGGTTTTGCCATCGCCCATATCCCAAAAAAATGAGATGTTTGGCGTGTCAGGAATAAAGTTTGTGAATGTTACTTTGTATGGATAAAGCGTAGTGTCAACAAGGGCAGAGAAATCAACATCATAGCTTTGAATTCGCTTACTCGCTTTTGCAATACTATCTTCTGCAATAATATTTTCGCAGTAACTGTCTTTTCCTCCTAAACTGTCGGTAATGGTTAAACAGGCGTTGTAAACACCTGGTTTGTTGTAGGTGTGGTTAACAGAATTGATAAGCATAGCTGTGTCTTTGCCATCTCCAAAGTTCCAGTAATATTTAACCGCATCGGGGTCATTCGAAACTAAAAAGTTAACACTTTTCCCGTTCGATTGTATGATTTTGCTAAAATGCGCTTCAACTAGAGCTTGCCCATGTGAAATAGTGGTATTCACTAGCAAAATAGTTGAAATAATGAGTAGTATTTGTTTTGTCTTCATATAATTAGGTATTAGTTCTTATTATATACACATAGGTGCTTTATGTCCCTATGTTTTAATCTAAAACGTATAATGTATAATGTTTATGATTTTCAGTGCTTTATTTAATATAAACCTCGAGTAGGCGTGATTTTTCACGGGGCTGTAGTACAACATCTCTTACTGCTGCTGGTATAAGAACGGTTTCTCCCCTGTGTATCTCAACAGGGCTTTGTGAAGGGTCAAAAATAATCATCACCGAACCGTAAGTACATATATATATAACAAATGAATCAAGGTAATTATAGTCTTTTATAATCGTGGTGTCAAATTCCAGAACATTAGTATTGAAATAATCGCATTTTACTAAACTTTTGGTTTCGTTTAGTTCTGTTTGATATTGTGTCTTGTATTGCTCGTATGCTTTGTAGTCAATGGCATCAACTGCTTGTTCGGTGTGTAAATCGCGCGGATTACCTTTTTCATCGGTACGGCCCCAGTCATAAATCCGATAAGTTATGTCAGAGGTTTGTTGTATCTCGGCAAGCAAAATGCCTTTACCAATTGCATGAACTCGACCCGCAGGTATAAAAAAGGTGTCGCCTTCTTTAACCTTTTCTGAATTTAATATGTCTTTAAGTGAATTGTTATTTAGGTGTTTTAAATAAGTTGCTTTGTCAATGCTTTTCTTAAAGCCTGTAATTAACTCAGCATCTTTATCAGCCTCCATTATATACCACATTTCGGTTTTGCCAAATGAGTCATGTCTTTCAGCCGCCAAAGCATCATTAGGGTGAACTTGTATTGATAAGTCATCATTGGCATCAATGAATTTTATTAACAAAGGAAATTCATTTCCAAAGCGCTCATAAACCTGCTCACCCACCAATTCATCCATGTAAATTTCTATTAATTCGTCGAGCGAGTTGTCTTGTAAAAAGCCATTGGCAACAACCGATACATCGCCAGCTACACCTGACAACTCCCAGCTTTCCCCGCATTTTGAGCTTTTAGTATCCTTGTTTAGTGTTTTTTTTAGTCGAGAACCACCCCAAATTTTATCCTTAAGAATGGGCGTGAATTTTAATGGATATAAAGTATTTTCCATGTTCATTTTTTTTCGTTTTTAAATGTGATAATCAACCACAGCAACATGTTCTGTGATGTCTTTAATAAAGGTGACTACGATCTGGTGTTCTGGGTGTACTCTGTAGGAGTTGAGATCTTTATCGTCAGTGAATTCAGAATGTAAAACGAGATCCCAGGCATTGCTTACGCTTGCATAATTTATTCCTACTTGAAAATATTTTATCAAATCAATTTTTGCAGGAAGATTTTCCAGCATCTTTTTTAATTGCAATTTTTTCTCCGCTTTCTCCGCTTCACTAAAATCTCTTAACTTGAACATTACAATATGCTTAATCATATTATTATTTTTTAACAAACCTACAAAAAAAATAGCCTAATGAAAGAGCTAAATGATATATTTGTGACTTAAAGCCTAAATCTATCAAATAATGATGCAAAATATTGTAATTGGAATAGTTGGGGGCTCGGGTTCGGGTAAATCATCAGTAGCAATTGAGTTGCAGAAATATTTTGGAGAAAAGCAGGCCATAGTTATCTCTCAGGATTCATTTTATAATGATCATAGTCATTTGACTCGAAAAGAAAAGGATTTGTATAATTTTGATTCAGCAGAAGCCCTTGATTTGCCCTTTTATGTTAAATCTCTTCGGGAACTTAAAACTGGCAATCAAATACAAATTCCAAATTATGATTTTGTGAATTCGGTAAGGCTGAGCCATACTTCCCTTGTTTATCCTAAAAAGTTTATCATTGCTGAAGGTTTATTTTTGTTAACGGATTTAGATTTGCAAATGGAATTGAATTATTCTTTCTTTATTGATGTATCCGAAGAGACTCGCTTAAAACGCCTTGTTTATAGAGATTCTCATGAAAGAGGGAAAAGTTATGATGAGGTTGTTGAACGATGTACTCGAATTGTTTTTCCGATGCATGAGAAGCATATTGAACCATACAAATTTAAAGCTACCAATATCTTGAAAGGCGAAATGTCTCTCAGCACCATTGTTGAAAAAATAATTTGGCAGATAGATATAAATTCGTAAGTTTGAAAAAACCCAATTTAAATTGTATTATGCTTGATCATATAAAAAACGAAAGTGTATTATTTGTTGATATCGAAACGGCACCGGCTGCACCTTCATTCGACCAATTAAATGATGCGTTTAAAGATTTGTGGGATAAAAAATCTTCCTATTTTCGTAAGGAGAATGAATCGGCAAAAGATGTGTATAGTCGTGCAGGTATTTATGCCGAGTTTGGTAAAATTATATGCATTTCAGCAGGTTTTATTTATATGAAAGGAAATGAGAAATGCCTTCGTTTAAAATCTTTTTCAGGCGATGATGAGAAGGAATTACTCACAGGCTTTGCTGACATGATAAATAAATTTTGCGACTCACGTAAAGAAGTGATGCTTTGCGCACATAATGGAAAAGAATTTGACTTCCCTTATATCGCACGTAGAATGCTGGTTTTAGGCGTTCGTATTCCACAAATTTTAGATAATGCTGGAAAAAAACCATGGGAAGTTAGTCTTTTAGATACCCTTGAGTTGTGGAAGTTTGGAGATTATAAACATTATACTTCTTTAAATCTATTAGCAAATCTTTTTAATATTCCTACCCCCAAAGACGATATGGATGGCAGCATGGTGGGTGAAGCCTATTGGCAACGTAAGGAGTTAGAGCGTATTACAAAATATTGCGAGAAGGATGTATTGGCTATTGCTCAACTATTTTTGCGTTATAAGGGTGAGTCAATAATTTTAGATGCAAATATTGAACAAGCTGGATTATCATAATTTTTTAACTGTTTATATAGAATTATACCCCCTAGTTTTTGTGTGTCTATTTGTGGTCACATGCCTTCATACTATATACTAGTAATTTAGCCTATACAATCATTTGCATTTATTCATAATCAGGGCTTCGAGATCATTTCGATGAACTCAAAGTAACTCCTCAGCCACCTACATCCTCAAATAGAAATCATTAATATTTATTTGGGTTCTAGCAAAAATGTTTGAACGGCATCTCTAACAAAGTCTGGATTGTCGGCATGCACCCAATGGCAAGCATTGCACACTGTTTTAATTTCTGATTTTGGGAAAAAGTAGCGAATAATTTTTTCATCTTCTGCCCGAATATAATCGGAATGATCGCCTTTTAAAAAAAGTGCCTGAATATTCTGATATCCATTTATGGGGAATGGTACCGTTTCATGAAGGGATGTAAATAAATCATTAATAGAATTACTTATTGCCTGAATGTTAAACTTCCAACTGAATGTATCGTCTTTTTCGCGCTTTACGTTTTTCATGAAAAACTGAACTGATTTTTCTGATGGGAGAAATTTTCGTATCTCCGTTTCAACTTGCGCCCGATTGTTTAATAAGGGAAAATCAATTTTAAGTAGCTTGGTAATTAATTCATTATGCGGAATCATTTCAGGCGATAATTGCAACATATCATTGTAGGAGCGCGGCGATACATCGGCAATAATTAGTTTATTTACTTTTGTTGGATGTTTAAGCGCAAAAGTCATTGCTGTTTTACCGCCCATTGAATGACCAAGAAATGATGTTTTTTCTATACTAAGATCAATCATTAATTCGAGCAAGTCATCACACATATCGTGGTATGTATGGGTTTGTGTGTGTGGCGAGTTTCCGTGATTTCTTAAATCAACGGCAATTACGTTCATGTATGCTGACCAATATTTAGCTAAGCTATTCCAATTATCAGATGAGCCATACATTCCGTGTAAGAGCATGAGAGCATCACCTTCTCCGTATGAGCGATAAAAGAGTTTCATTTATTTTAATTGGCGCAGATATTGTTGAATAGTGTTTTCAAGACCGAGATACAACGCATCTGAAATGAGGGCGTGGCCAATAGATACTTCAGCCATAAATGGAATGTTTGTTTTTAAATATTTTAGATTATCTAAATTTAAATCATGGCCTGCATTAATTTCTAAGTCTAGGTCATTTGCCTTTAATGCTGCCGTAACAAAATCTTTAACGGCTGCTTCTTTATTTAACGGAAATTCTGTTGCATAAGGCTCTGTGTATAATTCAATTCTATGGGCACCTGTTTTTTGTACTTGTTCAATATTGCGAATATTGGTATCAACAAAAATTGAAACTCGAATACCTTCCGCTTTAAATTTTTTAGTAACGGTTAAAAGAAATTCGAAATTTTTTAATGCATCCCAACCATGATTTGACGTAATGTCATTATGAGCATCAGGAACGAGGGTTACTTGATTGGGCTTTACTTTGCAAACAAGTTCAATAAAATCATCAGATGGATAACCTTCAATGTTAAATTCTGTTGTAACAATTTTTTTAAGGTCGTAAACATCTTGGTAACGAATATGTCTGCCATCAGGTCGAGGGTGTACAGTAATGCCCTGTGCTCCGAAACGTTCGCAGTTTTTAGCTGCTTCAACCACATTGGGCATATTACCACCTCTTGAGTTGCGGATGGTAGCAATCTTATTGATGTTAACGCTTAATTTTGTCATTGTAAAACAATTTAAAATGTAATTTTGATTACCCCTAATTAGTGTATTATTAGGGGGTAATCATTATGTAAAGTTATTAAAAATCGCAAAAGCATTGTTTTTAACTGTGGCTTTTAGTTATAAACTATTGAATTCTTTTGCAGAAAAGTGCTGAGGGATACATACTATATATAGAGCTCACGTAGTAATTTTTCAATAAAGTATGTTTTATAGTGCTCTATAGGATATCTTATTAAGAATAAAAAACGTTACCAATTAGTTTATTTTAAGGGAATACTGTATTTTTGTAACATTCATATGGAAGCTAGAGATTTAATATCAGATATTGTGCCAACACTGCGAACCTCCGATACGGGAGTTCAGGCCTTGAGTTTAATGGATATTTACAAAATAAACCACATGCCCATTGTAAATAACAATGAGTTCTTAGGTTTGATTTCTGAGAATGACATTATTGATATGAATATTCCTGATGAGGCCATAGGAAATCATCAACTATCCCTAACAAAACCGTATGTGAATGCCAGTCAGCATTTTTATGAAGTAGTTGAGTTGGCAGCCAATTTAAAACTTACAGCTATTCCAGTACTTGATGTTGATAAATCATATTTAGGCCTAATTACGCTTCAGGATTTGCTGCATCACACAGCAGATATGTATGCCCTGAAACAACCTGGGGGGATTATTACTGTTGATGTTAATAATCACGACTATAGTCTTGTTGAAATTGCCCAAATTGTTGAGATGAATGATGTTAAAATTTTGAGTTTATATGTTTCAGCAGGTAGGGTGGCTGGTCAGTTGTGTTTAACATTAAAGGTTAATACCCAGGATTTGACCTCTGTTTTAAAAACCTTTGAGCGCTATAATTATTCAGTAAGCGGTTGGTTTGCTGAAACGGACGATATGGAAGACTTTTATAAGGATCGCTACGATTCTTTTATGAAGTATATGAATGTTTAAGCCCCCTTTTCTGATAATAATTTTTAATTTGTAAGAAGGTGAAAATTGGTGTTTACGGTTTCAGTTGTAATGGATCAGGTGAGTATATTCGTCATCTGTTCGAGGAATTGGAGCGGAATCATATTCGTGCAATTGTGTATCTTCCTTTTTATGAGCTAATTAAGCAGGAGTGTGGTATTCAAGTTGAAGCCGATGCATTTTATGAAAATCAGCATGATTTGCCTAATGATATTGACTTTATGATTTCACTAGGGGGCGATGGCTCTTTTTTAGAAACAGTAAGCATTGTAGGAAATAGAGAAATTCCAATTATTGGTATCAATACGGGTCGTTTGGGTTTTTTAGCTACCATATCAAAAGATGAAATTGCCGTTGCTTTTAAAGAGCTTATTGACAAGAAGTACCGTATTGAAGATCGCAGCATGATTAAATTGATGGCTGAAGGTAATTTGCTTAAAGATTCACGTTATGCACTAAATGAGATCTCTTTTCAAAAACCAGATGCAACTATGGTATCTATTCATGTAGATATTGATGGTGAGTATGTTAACACCTATTGGGCCGATGGTTTAATTATTTCAACCCCAACCGGATCAACAGCTTATAGTTTAAGTGCAGGTGGGCCTATTATGGTGCCTCAGTCTAAAGATCTAATACTAATACCATTGGCTCCTCATAATTTGAATGTGCGACCACTTATTGTACCGTATAACAGCGAATTAACGATACGAATTGACCAGCGATCGCCTCGTTGTTTGGTTACTGTCGATTCTCGCTCCGCCATTACCGATACTATAAAAGTTTTTAAGGTTGTGCCTGCCGAATTTAAAGCCAAGATAATAAAATTGCAATCGCAGAGTTTTTATACTACGTTAAGAAACAAACTTATGTGGGGAGCTGATAAAAGAAACTAAGGTTTTTAAAGAAACTTTTAATTGCAAACTTTCGTATAAATTTGTGGTTTAAAACCCTTTTAAGTAACTTTATCCTTTAATTTAAAAACAAGATGATTCGAATACTCTCCATATTTACTTTAGTCCTTTTTCTTATAGGCGTACAAGATGCTGATGCTCAGCGTTGGAAGCTTAAGAGGTATCGTTTATATTTTGGTGCGGGTTCAGCAAATTATTTTGGTGATATTGGAGGAGCTGCTACTCCATCAAATATGATGGGTTTAAAGGATATACAATTTCAATATACTAGACCAGTAATACACGTTGGTGCTTTGTATAAGGTAATGCAAGCCCTTGATGTGAAATATAGTATTAACTACGGAACGATGACTGGCTCGGATGTGGGCTCTAAAAATGATAAGAGAAATTTATCTTTTGCAAGCAGTTTTTTTGAAACTAGCTTACAAATTAATTATAGTTTTTTAAGAATAGGTGGGAGCAAAGGTGGAGGCATTTTTAGTCGCAGGGGTATGTTGAATGACTATTCAGCTTTGAATATTTATGGTTTTGTAGGTGCAGGCTTACTCTACTTTAATCCAAATACAACAGCCCTTAATCCTAAAACTTTAAGCAAAATAGGTGAGTTTACAAATACAACCTTGGTTGCTCCTGCTGGCTTAGGTGTATATTATGTTTTGAGCAGTAGTCTTGAAATAGGGCTCGAAGTAGGTGGGCGTTTTACCTTAAGCGATTACTTAGATGGTTATACCTCAAAATTTTCAAAATCATACGATATTTATTATCTAACCATGTTGAATGCCATATACCGTATTAAGACGGATAGGAGAGGCCGACCTATTTTTAAATTTTCAAGATAGCCTTACATGAAATCATTTGTTTTTAGCGTTTTTTTTTTCTCTTGACTTTAAGCTTGCAATCGCAAGATCGTTTTGATATTGGGGCTTTTGGTGGTGCCTCCTATTATATGGGCGATATCAATAATAAACGTATATTCTACAGTCCCGCACCAAGTTATGGAGGCCTTGTTTATTATCATTTTACTACTCGTTATTCTTTAAAAACAAGCTTTTATAAGGCCTCCTTAAGTGGTAATGATAAAGATTTTAAGGATCCATACAAACAGCTTCGAAATGCATCTTTCAGTGCTAATCTTTTAGATATCTCAGTGCAATTGGAATTTAATTTTTCCCCCTATGAAAATATGACTAAACTTAAGGATAATTTTACTTTCTTTGTGGCTGGTGGTCTTGGCGCTAATATTATGCTAGGAGGCTCAAGTGACCCTGGTGGAATTCTTGTGATACCTATGGGTGGAGGAATTAAATATAATTTAGTAAAACGCTTAACCGTTGGAGCAGAGTGGAGTTATCGTAGAATGACGGGTGATAAAATGGATGGAGTGGTAAATCAAAGTAACAAAATGTATCATTCTAGCGTTCATAATCGCGATTGGTATTCTTTCGGTGGTTTGTTCCTGAGCTATAAAATATTTTCAAAAGAAGGGCGTTGTCCTGTGTATGAAGATTAACATGGATTTAAAAAAACAGATTGACACATCACGATTACCTGTTCATGTAGCTGTAATTATGGATGGTAATGGTCGTTGGGCTAAGCAAAAAGGCAATCAGCGTATTTTTGGTCATAAAAATGGCGTTGTTGCTGTGCGCGAAGTTATAGAGGCTGCTGCCGAACTTGGTATTCCTTATGTTACCCTTTACGCGTTTTCAAAAGAGAATTGGCAGAGACCCAAAACGGAAGTTAAAGGTTTAATGACTTTGTTGGTTTCAACTATTCATTCAGAGGTAAAAACCTTGATGAAAAACAATATACGCCTGTGTGTAATAGGCGATATTGATAGCCTGCCAAAGAATGTAGCTGCTGAATTAAATCAGGCAATACAACAAACATCAAACAATACAGGTTTAGGTCTCGTATTGGCATTGAGTTATGGGGCACGTTGGGAGATCTTAAGAGCAGTTAAAAGAATTGCTGCAGATAAAAATTTGTCTGATGCTGATATTGAAAATTTAGATGAATCAACTTTCGAAAAACACCTCTCAACTGCGGGTATTCCTGATCCAGAATTACTTATCAGAACAGGTGGTGAGCAACGTATAAGTAATTTCCTTCTTTGGCAGTTATCCTACGCAGAGCTTTTCTTTACAAATACTTTATGGCCCGACTTTCGTAAAAGTCATTTCTATGAAGCGATTATTGATTTTCAATCACGCGAGCGACGCTTCGGAAAAACCGGTGAGCAGGCCCAAAAATTAAATAAAAAAGCATGAGATTCCTTCTGATTTTTTCATTCCTTCTTTGCCTTAAGCTTTCAGTAGAAGCCCAGTCGGATGTGTATGTCGATTATACAATTCCAACGGAGTATGAGATTGCAGGAATTCGCATTAGTGGTGTAAAATATTTACAAGATCTTGATATTGTAGCTACATTATCGGGTTTAAAAGTGGGCGATAAAATTGCTATTCCGAGTGATCGTATCTCAGATGTAATAAAAAAATATTGGAAACAAGGTTTGTTCTCTGATGTGAAATTATTTATTGATAGTATTGCGGGAGATAAAATATATTTAAATATTGAACTTAAGGAACGGCCTCGTATTAGTGAGTTTAGGATAGTGGGCGTTAAAGAGGCCGAAGAAAAAGAATTAAAAGAAAAATTGGAGATAAAAAAAGGAATGCAATTGACAGATAATTTGGAAAACGGAATTAATTATTCTATCCGAAATTATTATGTAGATAAAGGCTATTATAATGTAAAGATTTCTATTGAAAAACAAAATAGTGCGGTTGAAGAGAACAATACCATTGTTATTGCACGTATTGATAAAGGGGTGAAGATAAAAATTCGTGAAATTATCTTTATTGGCAATAAAGCTTTTGATGAGTATCGCTTACAACGAACCTTAAAGGAAACTCGTGAACGTAAATGGCGCTATTTCTTTAAATCATCTAGGTATCTTCCTGAAAAATATGAGGAGGATAAGGAAAAATTACTTGCACACTATAATAAAAATGGCTTTAGGGATGCTCAAATTGTAAAGGATTCTATCGCTATGGTATCAGAAGATAGAATGGATATTTACATTACTCTTAGAGAAGGGCAAAAATTCTATTTTCGCGATATTACTTGGTCAGGCAATACGAAATATTCTTCAGAAGCATTATCTGTAAATCTTGGTATAAAGCGTGGCGAGGTTTATGATCAAGATTTACTTGATAAACGATTATACATTGATGAGGATGCCGTTTCTTCTTTATATCTTGATAATGGTTATCTTTTTTCAAGCATTGATCCTGTTGAGATCTTAGTTTCAGGTGATTCTATTGATTTAGAGATGCGTATAACCGAGGGTAATAAGGCCAGTTTGAGCGAAGTAATTATTCAAGGCAATACCAAAACGAATGAACATGTTATTCGAAGAGAGTTACGTACCAAGCCAGGCGATTTATTTAGTAAAAAAGATATTATTCGATCTGTTCGTGAGCTCGCTCAATTAGGTCATTTTGATCCAGAGCAAATTGCACCAAATCCTATTCCACATCCCGAAGATGGTACTGTTGATGTTAAATATGATTTAGTTGAGAAACCCAATGATCAATTAGAATTGTCGGGCGGTTGGGGTGCTGGAATGATTGTAGGTACTTTAGGGGTTAAGTTTAATAATTTCTCGGCAAAGAATTTCTTTAAAGCCAGCGCATGGAGACCAGTGCCAAGTGGGGATGGTCAACAGTTGAGTTTGCGAGCACAAACGAATGGGAAAATCTATCAAGCTTATAGTTTAAATTTTGTTGAACCATGGTTTGGGGGTAAAAAACCAAATTCATTCTCAATATCAATGTATCATACAATTAGAACTGGGGGGTCTTTCTATACTAAGACGGGGAGTGATAAGTCATTTAAGGTTTCGGGTTTGTCTTTTGGTTTAGGTCGCCGATTAAAATGGCCTGACGATTATTTTACGATGTTTAATGAGATAGGTATTCAAAATTACACTCTTAAAGATTATGGGGCAATGGGTTTTGTATTTGCTGATGGAAGTTCTAATAACTTAAGTTTTACAACCACAATTGGTCGTAACAGTTTGGACCAACCAATTTATCCTCGTACAGGCTCTAATTTTTCAGTGTCTTTGCAAATTACTCCGCCATATTCAGCATTCTCTGACTTGAATTATGATACGATGGCTGATGCCCAAAAATATAAATGGATTGAGTATCATAAATGGAAATTTAATAGTCAATGGGTAACCAGTTTAGTTGGTAATTTAGTATTATTTACCCGTGCCGACTTTGGTTATTTAGCCTATTACAGTAAAAAAATTGGACCCTCTCCATTTGAAAGTTTTGATGTTGGAGGAGATGGCTTATCGAATTATAATCTTTATGGTCGTGATATTATAGCACAAAGGGGATATGCAAATGGATCATTAACACCTGTTATTGGAGTAAATAATAAGTCTGGTAATATTTACAATAAAGTAACATTAGAGTTACGTTATCCGTTTGTACTTAAAACCTCAGCTACTGTTTATGGCTTGGCGTTTTTTGAGGGGGGGAATTGTTGGTATGATTCAAAAACATTTAACCCATTTGACATGAAACGAGCTTTGGGTGTTGGTATAAGAGCATTTTTACCTATGTTTGGCTTATTGGGTGTTGACTGGGGTTATGGTTTTGATGAGGTGCCAGGTGGATCTTCAGCTAATAAAAGTCAATTTGCTTTTACTATTGGACAGCAGTTTTAATTACTTAACCAATAAAAATAAATATTATGAAGAAGATTGTTTTTTTATTCGGATTGCTAATGCTGATGGAAGTTTCAGTAATGGCGCAGAAATTTGCTTTTGTTGATACGGATTATATTTTAAAGAATATACCTTCATATAAAGCAGCACAAGAAAAATTAGACCAACTCTCAACAGAGTGGCAGAAGGAAATTGAAGATAAGCGTGCAAGTGTTGAGAAATTATATAGTGATTTTCAGGCTGAACGCGTTCTTATGACTGAAGAAATGAAGAAAAAGAAAGAAGATGAAATTGTGTTGAGGGAAAAAGAAGTGCGTGATTTGCAAAAGCAATATTTTGGCACTGAGGGAAAAATGTATGAAAAACGAAAAGAGCTAATTCAGCCTATACAGGAAGAAGTTTTTAAAGCCGTGAAGGAAGTTGCCGAAAAAGGTGCATATGCAGTACTTTTCGATACATCAAGTGATTTATCAATGCTTTTTACTGATCCTAAGTATGATAAAAGTGATGAAGTACTTGAAGTATTAGGTTATAAAAATTAAATGTAATTATATCAAAATCATATTGTTGTGATTTTTTCAACAATATGATTTTTTAATTTAATTAATAATTCTATTTTAGCATAATATTGGGTTTAAATAAATGCATGTTTAATTAATTATTAATATAAAGAACAGATGAAAGAATAAGCTTGAAAAGCTTAGTGTTAACATGCATTTTCGTCTGCGCTTTGAAAAAAAATAATCAATGAAAAAAATAATAGGTTTTGCAGTTTTGTCTTTTTTTCTAATGGCCTCAGGTGTTAATGCACAAAAATTTGGTCATATTAATTCACAAGAGTTGTTAGCAGCACTTCCAGCAGGTGATTCTGCTAAAGTTAAACTAGAGAAGTATTCGAAAGAATTGGAAGATCAGTTGGAGCTAATGCAGGTGGAGCTAAATAAAAAATATGATGATTATCTTGCCAATCGTGACAAACTCTCGGCACTCATTAAACAAGATAAAGAAACAGAATTGCAAAGTATGCAACAACGCATACAACTTTTCCAAACAAATGCTGAACAAGAATTGCAAGAAAAGAAGACAAGCTTGTTTAAACCTATTTACGATCAAGTGAATCTGGCTATCGCTAAAGTAGGTAAAGCAAATGGTTTTATATATGTTTTTGATATTAGTACAGGTGCTTTGTTGTATCAGTCGGAACAAAGTATGGATATTATGCCTTTAGTAAAAAAAGAATTAGGGATACAATAATTAATTTTGTGTGCAGTACGGGGATTGGTTAGCATTTTGTTAATCAATCCCCGTTTGTGCTTATAAAAAAGTTTACAAAAGTACAAAATATATGTCATTAAAAACAAATCAGCCTATTGGTGTTTTTGATTCTGGCGTAGGTGGTTTAACTGTTGCCAGTGCTATTAAGCGCTTATTGCCTAATGAGGATATGATTTATTTTGGGGATACTTTTCATTTGCCTTATGGCGATAAATCAAAGGAAAGTGTTCAGTTTTATTCACAAGGGATTGCAGAATTTCTATTGAAAAACGAATGTAAAGCCATTGTAATAGCTTGTAATACCGCTTCAGCAAATGCTTTTCAGTCGGTAAAAGAATTTGTTGGTGATCGGGCAATTGTAATTGATGTAATTAGTCCTGTAGTTGATTTTATTGTAAACGCTACTGAGATTAAAAATTTAGGGGTAATAGGAACCAAAGGAACTGTAAATAGCGGAACCTATCAAAATAGAATTAACGAGCTACGCAATGATGTAAAAGTAGTTTCGCTAGCAACTCCATTATTAGTACCAATGATTGAGGAGGGTTTTATTTTTGATGATATTAGTAATGCAATAATACGGTCTTATCTCTCAAGATATGAATTAAAATCAATTGATTCATTGATTTTGGGCTGTACGCACTATCCTATTATAAAGAATCAAATAAGTAAATATTTTAATTTTGGCGTACAGGTAATTGATGGTGGGCAATTAGTAGCCTCTCGTTTACGAGAGGTTTTAGCTGATCAAAATCTTTTAAATAATTCTCGCAATCCACAGCAAACATTTTATGTGTCAGATTATACCGATTATTTCAAAATAATTGCTAAAATGTTTTTTGAAAAAGAAGTTCCACTTATAAAAATTGATTTTTGGAAATGAAATGGCTCGGAACCATACAGTGGAAAAAACTTATTTTGCAGTTTTTTGCTACTTTTTTCGGTTCTACTATTCTTGTTGTTCTATTGTATTCGTTTATAAATCCACCCCTTACACCATTAATGCTTAATCGTAAGTTTGAATATGTGTTTAAGGGCAAAAAAGTTAAAATCCGTCGCGATTGGGTTTCAATAGAAAAGATATCCCCACATTTAGTTCAGGCTGTAATTGCCGCTGAGGATAATCGGTTTCTTGAGCATAATGGTTTTGATTTTAAAGCGATGAAAGCTGCTATGAAATACAATAAAAATCCTAAGCATAAAATTAAACGCGGAGCAAGCACTATAAGTCAGCAAACAGCTAAAAATGTTTTTCTTTGGCCTGCACGATCTTACATTCGTAAAGGATTTGAAGTTTATTTCACCTTTTTAATTGAAATAATTTGGAGTAAAAAACGAATTATGGAAGTGTATCTGAATGTTATTGAAATGGGTATTGGTGTTTATGGAGCCGAGGCAGCATCCTTATATTATTTTAATAAACCGGTATCGCAAATAACGCGTAATGAGGCTGCACTTATTGCTGCTACTTTGCCGAGTCCAAGACGTTATGATCCCAAACGTCCTTCAGCATTTCTGATTCGTCAGCAATCAAGAGTACTTGTTAATATGAGAAATATAGGCAAAATCGATTTTTAATGATCCCAAATAGTTTTATCAAATAATTAACGATATGCATCATAATAAATAGTCTGTTATGGGAAAGAAAGATTTTAAGACGAAGCAATCGGTTAAGCAATCGGTTATAAAAGCAAAGACAGATTCAAAAATGCCTTTTTATTTAGGTTTTATTCTAGTAGTATATTCCATTTTATTATATGTAAATACATTATCTCATGGCTTTGTTCTTGACGATGCTTCTCTTATTACACAAAATTGGTTAGTAAAATCGGGCTTTAACGGTATTCCTGATATATTAAAAACCGAATATCGTTTTGGATATTGGAATATTGCAGGCAATACCTACCGACCATTATCTCTGGTAGCTTTCGCTTCTTTATGGCAGGTGTTTCCAAATAACCCATTTCCATTTCATTTACTTAATGTTTTACTATATGGACTAACTGCATTGGTTTTATTTAAAACCTTAAAACGTTTTACGGGTGGTCGTATATTAATGTCGTTTTTAATTGTCTTACTTTATATTTCTCATCCAACGCATACCGAAGTTGTCGCAAACATTAAAAGTTTAGATGAAATATTATCTTTTCTCTTTTTGTTGTTTTCACTAAATTATTTATTTGATTTTGTTGAGAGTAGTAAGATAACTAAATATGTATGGTCAGTTGTATTCTTCTTTCTAGCATTCTTATCAAAAGAGAGTACAATTACATGGTTGGCTATTTTTCCTCTATCTCTATTCCTGTTTTCAGATAAAAAAATTAAGGACATTGCTATATTAATGACGGCATATTTTGGAGTAACCATTCTATTTCTTATTATGCGTAAAGTAGCACTGGGTCCAAATGCCAATGATACTATAATGTTTATTGATAATTATTTAATTGCTGCAAAGGATCCATTACTAAGAATGGGTACTGCCATTTATTTAATGGGGCAGTATCTTTTGCTTGCTATTTATCCGAAAGTTTTGTCCTCTGATTATTCATTTTCGCAATTCTCGTATGTGTATATTACAGATTGGAGAGTTATTGTAACTACCATTATATTGTTAAGTGCTGCTGTTTTCGCTTTAATACAGATTAATAAAAGCAAGATTTTAGCATTCGCTATTTTCCTTTTCTTTATTACAATGTCTTTGGTTTCGAATATTTTTATTTTGATAGGCACAAATTTCGCTGATCGTTTTTTGTATGTGCCTACTCTTTCTTTTAGCATACTATTAATATGGCTTTTGCATAAATTTCTTAAGCCCGATGAGGCCAAGGCGGATAAGGCTCTTACATTAAATGTTTTCTTTTCCTCTGGCATGCGAGTTATAATTCCTGTTTTAGTTATTGTTTTATTTTGCTCATTAAAAACATTTTCAAGAAATAAGGATTGGGAGAGCGAAACAACTTTATATACGGCAGATATAAAAAATGCCTCAGGTAGTGCGCGAATGAATTACTATATGGGTCTGATTTACATGCGTGAAAAAGCTATGAAAACGGATGATTTGAAATTACGAAATACCTATCTTGATTCAGCCATAGTTAGTTTTCATAATGCGATAAATATTTATCCTGATTTTGCTGCTCCTTATTCTGATTTGGGGCTCGCTTTTTTTAGAAAGAATTTATATGATGATGCTCTTTACTTTTATAAAAAGGCATTATCGGTTGATCGCACCAAGCCTGAAACATACAGTAATATGGGAACATTACTCTTTTCAATGAAACGATACAATGAGGCAATTGAAGCGTTTACTAATGCAATAAAATACAACCCGCGTTATGCTGATGCTTATCTTAATTTAGGTAGTAGCTACGGAACTATTGGGCAGTATGATTTAGCAATTAAAAATTTTATAAAAGTTACTGAATATGCTCCTGAAAAAACTGAGGCTTGGTATTATATTGCTGTAACCTATAAAAACAAGGGAGATATACAAAATGCTATGCGTTATAAGAATGAAACGCTAAAAAGGGATCCAAGTCTTAAAAATAGATTTAGCTTTTAGTAAAATACTAAAAAGGGATTGTTGCGTTATTATTTTTTGCGAATGATCATGAGACCATCACGAACTGGTAATATAGTACGCTCAATGGTTTTGTCTTTTTTAACAAATTCCATGAGCTGTAAAATACCTTTTGCTTCCACATCTTGCTTGTCAATTGTATCAAGAACTTTTCCATCCCAAAAAATATTGTCAACTAATATGTATCCACCCGAATTTATTTTGGGTATAACTAATTTATAGTAGTTGAGATAATTTTCTTTATCAGCATCAATAAATGCTAAATCGAATTTAATATCGAGCTGTGGGATGATTAATTTAGCATCGCCTGTATGCATTGTAATTTTATCATTTACTCCCGCTTTTGTAATATAGGATTCTGCAAAATTTTTTATCTCATCATTTATATCAATGGTGTGAAGCATGCCGCCTTCTTTCAATCCTTGTGCCATACAGATGGCAGAATAGCCTGTGTAGGTTCCTATTTCAAGAATGTATTTTGGGGCAATCATCTTGCTAAGCATGCTTAAAACAGAGCCTTGGAGGTGGCCAGATAACATATTGGGATTTACAATGCGTAAATGCGTTTGTCTGTTAAGCTCACATAATACTGGACTTTCAGTGTCTATATATTTTTCAATATAATCGTTAAGCCGTTTATCTTTTAAAAGCATATCAGTGATATATTAGGGTTGACATGTTTTCAGGATTTGTTATTTCCTGAGCAGCCTTTATGATTGCAGATGGTTTAAGCGCATCAAAAGCAGCGGCAACTTCTTCGTAGGTGAAAGCGTCATTAACTAGTAAATAACTCCGTCCGGCGGTTTGCATCATGGCTTCACGATGTTCATTGCCAATAGCCATTTGACCAATAATTTGTTCTTTGGCTCTGTTTATCTGCTGTCTAGTTATTGCACCAGTTGATATTTTTTTCAAGAAACCGCGGGTGAGATCAAGGCATTTAGTAAAGTTTTTGGAGTCGGTGCCAAAATATATATAGAATGCTCCTGCGTCAGTAAAAGGGCTATAAAAGCAGTCAACTGTATATGCAAGGCCATGTTGCTCGCGTAATAATAGGTTTAGTTGTGAATTAAGCGCTGGGCCACCTATCATATTTGATAGTAACATTAATGATAAACGATTATCATGATGCATATCGTATGCCGGACCACCAAGCATACAATGAATTTGATGTGTATTTCGATTTACTTTTTTAAATTCAGGCTGATAGCTTAATTTCTTTGTAATAATAGGTTTACCAATTAGTTCGGGTTCTCTACCAAAATATTTTTCGGCTAGTTTTTTAAGTGCTGTGAATGATATATCTCCATACGATGAAATAACCATATGGTCAGTATTATATGTGCGTCCCATGAAATTATTTAGTCCTGTTCTCTCAAATTTTCGAACACTGCCTTTTGTTCCCAAAATAGGATGGCCTAGTGGATGCTTACGAAATACCATACTTTCAAAGTCATCAATAATGAGTTCCGAAGGACTATCGCGGTACGAATTGATTTCGTCAAGCACAACAGACTGTTCTTTACGTAATTCTGAAACCGGAAAAGTTGAGTGAAATACCATGTCGTTTAACAAATCCATGGCACGTGAATAATACTTTTTAAGGAATGAAGCATGATAGCAGGTGTATTCCTTTGTTGTATGAGCATTTAGATCGCCCCCCACTTCCTCAATACAATTTAATACCTGAGTAAGACTTCTGCGTTTTGTTCCTTTAAAAACCATGTGCTCAGCGAAATGAGCCATGCCATGTTCGGTGTGCAGTTCATCGCGTGAGCCGCTGTGTATAAATAATCCCATCCAGGCAACTCCAGTATCGGAGTGTCGGTGTATCAGTCTGATACCGTTGTGTAGCGTATATGTACGAAATACCTTGTTCATTGAGGCGCAAAATTAATCGCATTTATTATAAAAATCGCAGGCTTTTAAGTATTTTTATAATAAACTTTTTTTAGGCGTGAAGTAGCCTATAATAGCGAGCTATGGCGATTTTGTAAATTCATAATAGACAAAATAAATATTAAAAGGGGAGATACAATGATAAAGAAAGTAATAAAAGGCTTACCTATATTGGTTTATGAGCACATAGATCGATTTAGTGATGTTTCGCATTTTGTATCAACGCGAAGAGGAGGCGTGAGTTGTGGTGATTTTGATAGTTTGAATCTAAGCTATTCGGTTAATGATGACGCTGATAGTGTCAAAAAAAACAGATTGCTTTTAGCTGATTCAATGGGGCTTAATGCGGATCGATTGTTATTTCCAAAGCAGGTACATGGCGATAAGGTGTTTTTAGTTAATTCAAAAACAGATTTTGCTCATAGTTCAGAGCTATTATATGGTGTTGATGCTATGATAACCAAAGACCCGGGTGTTTGTTTATGTATTAAAGCGGCTGATTGTGTTCCTATTCTTTTTTATGATCCCGAGCATAGAGCAATAGGTGTTGCACATGCTGGTTGGCGAGGTACTGTAGCTCGTATTGCAGTTAAAACAATTAAGGCAATGAAAGAGCATTTTGGAACAAGCTATTCTGATGTTCTTATTGGTATAGGTCCATCAATTGGTCCCAAACATTATGAGGTAGGTGAAGAACTTATTACTGATGTAAAGAAAACGTTTTCATTTTCCGCTGAAATTATAACGACAAATGCAGAAGGGAAGTTTTGTTTTGATTTATGGAAAGCCAATATGTTGCAACTTTTCAAGCAAGGGGTTCCTAAAGATAATATTCAGGTAGCAGGATTATGTACTTGGGAAAATTACAATGATTTTTATTCGCATAGACGTTCAGGTGGAAAAACAGGAAGGTTTGCAACGGGCATTTTTCTAAAACGTTAATATCTCAGCAGTTTGTTTTTACTTCCAACTTCTAACGTAGAATAACAATATCAAGCCATATATTTCAAGACGGCCTAGAAGCATATCAAATGAAAGAATCCATTTAGCAGCATCGGGTAAACTACCAAAATTGCCTAAACTACTGACTCTCTCAAAACCAGGTCCAACATTTCCAATACATGTTATTGTTGCAGAAAATGCAGTTAGTAGGTCTATATCCATTAACGATAAAAGTGTAGTGGATATAAAAATAATTAAAATGTACAGAACAATAAAATTGAGTGTGCTCTCAACAATTTCATCACGCGGATTATTATCTATTGATAAAGAAACGATCGCATTTGGGTGCTGAGCTAGTTTAATTTCTTTTCGAACAGATCGAAAAAATAAAACAACGCGATCCACCTTTATGCCCCCAGCAGTTGAGCCAGAGCAAGCGCATTGTATAGTAAAAAATATAAGAATCATTTTTGCAAATCCAGGCCATATTGCTGTATCAATGGTTGCGAAACCTGTTGTTGTTCCTAATGAAATAACTTGAAATGATGCATACCTAAAAGCATCTCCATAGTTATCAAACTGACTCTGTCGGACATTCCATGCTACAAGTACAATACCAACAAGATTTGCAAGAACATAATAGCGTATAATGGAAGAAGTGAAAATGTTTGGTTTATTAAGCGTAACGGTTGCAAAAAGCAGACCAAAATGCATACCTGAGAATAACATAAAAACCATTATGATAATTTCTATTGAGAGGCTATCATAGTATGCTATACTAATATTCTTTGTTGAGAAACCACCCGTAGCAACCGTAGCAAAGGTATGACAGACGCTATCAAAAAGATTCATGCCAGCTAAACAGAGTGCAATAATTTGCAATAATGTTAGTCCTAAATAAACCACAAGAATAATTTGCAATGCTTTCTTTGTTCTGTACTGAAAGTTTTCCATTGCAAGGGGCGACATCTCTTTATTGTAAAGAGCAGTTTTGGCACCACCCGTGAATGCAGGTAGAATAACCATTGCAAAAATTACAATTCCTATTCCACCAATCCAATGCGTTGATGCGCGCCAGAATAAAAGACCATATGGCAGGGATTCAATATCAGCTAAGATAGTTGATCCGGTTGTTGTAAAGCCAGATACGACTTCAAAAATAGCATTTGTAAAAGTGAAATCGCCTCCCCATAAAATATATGGGATTGTACCAAACAAACAAGACACAAGCCAACTTAAAACTACAATAAAATAGCCTTCTTTATTATTTATTTGGCTAACTTTTGGTACAAATATTAAAGGAAAAACTCCGAAAATAGCATTTAGAACTGTGCTGTAAAGCAAAGCAAACATGGATGTATCATTGTTATACCACGCTATAAGAAATGAAATAAAGAGAAAGCACGAATTAAGTAGGAGGATATATCCAATATATTTTAATAGTACATGGAATCTCATATTATTACTTTTTATTTATGAGACTCTGTACTGAATTGTTTAATTCATCTATCTCGTCATCCGTTTCAACATTTACTTTGTACGGACTTTTATTATCGATAAAGCCCTTAATGCCTTGAGTAATTCGAATTATTGGACTCATGATATAATAGTTAATAAAATAGTTAAAAATAAGAGCAAAGACAAAGGCTGATATGATGGCAACAATACCGGGCATTATAGCTCTTTTTGCTCTACTCTTCATAAACATGGCTGTTTGAAGGGAGGTATTTTCATTTAAGTATAGAAGCTTTCTTACTAGTATTTTAATTTCATCCACTTTTTTTCGGGCAGTGTGATGATACCAAGTGAAATTATATATTTTACTATCTCCAACTATAGGTTTTATCCACATCTTTCGGTACTCATTGTATTTATTATAAATATTCTTTATAATTTGTTCTTCTCCTTCAATTGAGCAACTATTCTTTGTGAGTAGTAGTTTATTTAAGAATGCAGTGTCTGATGTTTCTAATTGTTTTTGCCCCTCATCTAAATTCCCCGAAAGTAGCATTATAAGTGCATCATCTTCTTTATCCAGTAATTCAAGCATGGTATGTGATGCATTTATGCTTGTGAAATTTTCTTTCATTATTTTTTTTATTGCAAGGCTAATATTGTTGAATTCATAAATAGTAACAACACCAGCAAGAAGCAACATTAAAATAAGAATTAGGAAGCCGAAAATGATTTTAATTTTTATACTCATACGTTAATTTTAAAATATAGAAAAGATTGAGCCTTCGCTTTAATATAAAAATGGTTTTCCGCCAGCAATAACTTGTTGTGTGGTTTCATCAAATATTACACGTTCACCTGTATGCAAAGCTGCTGTACACATAATGTTTGCGACGCTGTGATTATATGCTGCATTAATGCCAGCGTTCGGTTCTTTTCGACTGCGTATGCATTCCATCCAGTTACGTATATGAGCTGTTGTCATTGGGTCGCTTCCGGTATTAGCTGAAGTGGCTACTTTTTCTTTTTCAGAAGCAAGGGTAAATTCAGAGAGTAAATTTGCTTGTAAGCCCATTACTGATGCTGCACGTTGTTCTAATCCACCATTGCTTGTTACCATGTTGGTATCAAGATTTAGTGTGCCTCCATTTGAAAAATATAATTCTTTGGTACCTCCAGCAGAGTTGTGCATTCTACTGCTGTATAAAACTTGAAAGCCTTCTTTCATATTATCTTTGGGTCCATAATCAAACACGGCAGACATCGTATCGTAATTTGTGCGACCATCTTGCCACATATACAAACCTCCGTTTGCAGTTACGCTGCGTGGGTGGGTATATCCGCTAAACCAATGTACGGTGTCAATTTGATGCGACATCCATTGGCCAGGGATACCTGATGAAAAAGGCCAAAATAAGCGATACTCTAGATAATAACGAGGATTCCAGTCAACATACGGGCGGTTCATGATAAAGCGTTTCCAATCGGTGTCCGATTCTTTAATGGAGCCAATTAAATCAGGTCTTCTCCAACGGCCAGGTTGATTAACATTCCATGTCATTTCAACCATATTTATTTTGCCAAATTTACCTGATTTAATATATTCTGCTGCAGCTTGATAATTTTGGCCGCTGCGTCTTTGACTACCAACTTGTACAATGAGTCCTGTTTCCTGAACTGCTTTGCGGGCAGCACGATTATCTTCCATTGTTTCGGCAAATGGTTTTTCAATATATACATCTTTACCCGCGCGAACTGCTTCAATAGTGTGAAGGGCATGTTGAAAATCTGCTGTAGCTATTATTACAGCATCAACATTCATTTTTTCATAAAGCTCTTCATTGTTTCTTGCAAGGGCAATATCATAACCTTGTTTTGCAAACCATTCTTTTGCTTCATCACGTCTGCGGCTCCAAATATCAGATACAGCAACTAGTTCAAAATTTAATTCCTTTGCATTTTGTAAAAATGCAGGAAGTAGCGCACCTTTTGCTCTGTCAGCAAAACCAACAAGACCTACACGTATTTTATTGTTACTTCCCAGTATTCGACCATAACTATTGGCTGCAATGGTTAGACCAGCAGCACCAATTCCGGCTGTTTTTATAAAGTTTCTGCGTGTTGTCATATCCTGTTTTTATTTCGTTTTTTTCAACTATTCAATTTTTCAAGAGTTCAACTATTTTAATTCGCGAATCATAATATTTTTATATGAAACCAAATTGCCATGATCTTGTAATAATATATGGCCTTCTTCAAATTCGCCAAATGGGCCAGCAGCATTGTATTTTGCATCGGCATATTTGCTTTTTGCAACCATAGCGCGAAATGCTTTACTTCCTCTTTCGTATTCAATTATCTTAGCTCCATTTAACCAATGTTCAACTTGTTTTCCTTTTGCAATGATGCGGGCATTGTTCCATTCGCCAATTTTTTTTACTTGTTTGTCTTTTGAAGCAGGAATGAGATCATACAATGAGCCAATAGTACGATTACCATCACGTCCTAATTTAGCATCTGGATGTGTGGTGTCATCAAGAATTTGAAACTCAAGACCAAAAGCTGAGCCAGGATGTTTCTCCTCTTTTTCGGCAACATAATATTTTATACCACTATTTGCCCCACGTGTAATCATAAAATCTGCACTAAGTTCAAAATCTTTATATACACATTCTGTTACAATATCACCACCGTTTGTTGATTCACCACCATCTGATGGAAGAACAGTAAGAATAGCATCATTAATAACCCATCCTTTTGCTGGAAATTTATCTGCATGAGCACCACGCCATCCACTATTGCTGAGTCCATCAAATAATGGTTTCCATCCTGCGGCTACTAGTGAGTCAGAAATTTCAAGAATCTTTCCAATTTTAATGGGGGCTGCATTTCGTGTTGAATATTTTACTACTGCAGCACTGTCTGTCATGATGCGAATATTTTTCCAACGAACTTGAATTCCGTTTTTACTGCTATCTTTTCCAATACTATGAACTTGTAAGCCAATAAATCCGCTTCGTGTCATATTATCTATTAAATGTGAAGCGGGTACTCCGTTTATAAATGTTTTGATGGTATCATTAATTGCTTCAATGCGATAGGTATTCCATTCGCCTTGTTTAAAAGCGTTACGTGCACTATCATTATCTTCTAATTTATACAACCAACCACGACGCGATTCGTCATATATACCTCCAGTCCAATAACGTTTACGTGAAGAGTCGGGATCAATTTCTGCTTGATACCCATGTACACGACCATTTTTATAGTAGGTATAGCAATTACTTCTAAATTGTATTCCGCTGTTTAAGCGAGGATCAACTTTAAATTCGAGTTCCAAAATAAAATTATCATAGCTTGTATCTGTAGCTAAAAATGTGTTTTCAGTTTCCAAAACGGTTGTGCCAACAATTGCGCCATCTTCAACTGTATAAATCGCTTCACCACCACGTTTTTCAAAACCGCTAAGGTCTTTGCCATTAAATAATTTAATCCAAGGTGATTTATCATTATTGCATGCGCACAATAATGTTGCGAATGAAAGTACGATCGTTAGGTTAATTAAGGGTTTTCTCATATTTGTTTATAGTTTATGTTTTATTTTAATACTTGTTTGAAAATTTTAAAATTAGCAATTCCTTTGCGTTGCAGAAAGTACATTAATGATGTTTTTAATACCCCAATACCGTAAATTGTGCTTCTTCTGATGTTAATTGATGAAGCGTCATCAAAGTATTTTGTGGGGCAGGTAATCTCTGCTATTTCGTAATTTCTGTAGCATATCTGTGCCAGCATTTGATTATCAAAAACAAAATCATCCGAGTTGGACATATAGTCAATACGCTGTAATACCTCTTTTGAGAATGCTCTGTAACCTGTATGATACTCAGATAATTTTTGACCCATTAAGGTATTTTGGCTGAACGTTAAAAAGCGATTGGAGATATATTTATACAAAGGCATTCCTCCCTTACGAGCACCTTGACCTAAAATTCGCGATCCGAGTACTACATGATAAACATTGTTAGCTATTAGGTACGCCATAGAATGAATGAGCTTGGGAGTGTATTGATAATCGGGATGTAGCATAATTACAATATCCGACCCTATTTCAAGCGATTTGTTATAACAGCTTTTCTGATTTCCTCCGTAGCCTTTGTTTTGGCTATGTGTTATTAAGTGTTTGATTCCTAGGCGCTGGGCTATTTCAACCGTGCGATCTTTGCTTTTGTCGTCTACAAGTATTACATGATCTACAATGTCGAAAGGAATTTCGAGATAGGTTTTCTCTAAGGTTTTCTCAGCATTATAAGCTGGAAGAACTATTGTAATTACTTTGTTATTAATCATTTGATGAAAAGTAGCTTTTTTGATATTTGTAAAAATATAAAAAAGAAACTAACAAACAAAAGAATAATGAATATCTAATTAATTATATGACATATAGTATTTTATATGTGTATTAAAAGAGTATTTCTGAATGTTTATATTTTTTAAACATCAAATTAATCGATTATGCATATTCGTACACCAATTAGATATTTACTGATTTTTAATGAAACCAAATCACTTATGTATCGATGAAAGCAGGAGGCTGAGGCATTCGCCACGGCGAATGCCTCAG
>JBBRXJ010000028.1:0-37516 GCA_038248505.1 Bacteroidales bacterium | reverse complement strand
GTAACATCATATCATCCTGAATCTCACGTATTGCTTGCTGAATACGGTCTTTTCCTACTACAAAAATACTTGCTGGGTATATATTTACTTCTTCGAGTACTTCAATAATCTGTGAACTGATAGGGTCAAATGATTTTATTACATCAATCACATCATCCCAAAAAACAATACGATACGCAATATCATGAAAAGATAAGTAAATATCAATGGTATCGCCTTTTACCCTAAAAGTACCATGCTTGAAATCCACTTCATTTCTGGCGTACATGGCATCAACCAAACGACGTAAAAAAACATTACGAGCTAAGCGTTCACCAACTTTTATGGTTACAGTGCCTGCATGAAAATCATCTGGATTGCCAATACCAAACAAGCATGAAACAGAGGATACAACGATAACATCTTTGCGTCCAGATAGCAAAGATGAAGTAGCACTCAAGCGAAGCTTTTCAATCTCCTCATTAATGGCCAAATCTTTTTCAATATATGTATCGGTGGCTGGAAGATAAGCTTCAGGCTGATAATAATCGTAATACGAAACGAAATACTCAACGGCGTTATCAGGAAAAAAGCTTTTAAACTCGCTATATAATTGTGCCGCCAAGGTTTTATTATGACTTAAAACAAGAACTGGGCGCTTGCATTTTTCAATTACATTGGCAATAGTAAAAGTTTTACCTGAGCCTGTTACCCCCAATAATGTTAGATAGTCATCCTTTTTTTCTAGACCTTTTACCAGTTGGGCAATGGCTTCTGGCTGATCCCCTGTGGGCTTATATTCCGATGTTATTTTAAAATCCATTCTGCTTTTCTCTTTCTGCTTTTATCTCACAATTCCCATCTCACCTTTTCAATCCCGTTCTTCTCCAAATATTCATTCGTTAATGAGAAATGTTTAGATCCAAAAAATCCGGCGTAAGCGGAGAGAGGCGAGGGGTGAACCGTTTTTAAAACGAGGTGTTTTTTTACATTTATTAAGTTTTCTTTTTTGTGTGCGTATGCCCCCCATAAAAGAAAAACGAGATTTTCTCTGTTTTCTGATAATTTTCTAATTGCGGCATCAGTAAAGTTTTCCCAACCTTTGCGTTGATGCGAGCCCGCCTGATCAGCACGTACTGTAAGTGTAGCATTCAATAAAAAAAACACCTTCTTGTGTCCATGTATGTAAATTACCATGATTTGGAATGGACATTCCAATATCACTTTTTAACTCCTTAAAAATATTTACTAATGAAGGAGGCGCTTTAATACCTAGTGGTACAGAGAAACATAAGCCATGGGCTTGACCATATCCGTGATATGGATCTTGACCAAGTATAACTACTTTAATTTTATCAAAAGGGGTACTATTATAGGCATTAAAGATATATTCAGTAGGAGGATATATAACATGTTTTTGTTGTTCACTAGCTAAAAAAGTTATGAGATTTTTAAAATATAATTTTTCAATCTCCCACTGCAATTCTTCTTTCCAACTCAACTCTATGTTTTGAAGCGCATGCAGCATCTATTTTTTAGTGCAATTTTGATTTGTTTTTACAATCTTATTAATATCATACCCTTGCTTCGTTAATCGCAATAAAATATCAGAATACACATTTTCCTGCATGACAGGGATACGTGATAATATCCATAAATATTTACGATTTGGATGTCCAACCACAGCATAGCTATAATCTTCGGCTAAATCAATAATCCAATATTTACCACTAAAAGGCCAGAAAAATTGAACTTTTAATTTAGCATTACTCTTAGCATCTACAATAAAGGCCTTGCCTTTAGCTTCTGCAATTTCTTCTTGGTTTACCCCTTTTAGACAACGATTCGTTACAATTACATAGCCTTTTTCGCTGAGTGCGTACTCTGCAGTTGTGCATTGGCAACCTGCCTGAAATCGCTGAGGGTAATTGGCTATATCATACCAAACGCCTAAATATTTTTTAATAGCAACCTTTTCAACGGTTTTTAATACAGGTTTCTGGCTATTACAGGATATTAGAATTGCTAAGCTTAACAAGCTAATTACGAGTCGAAACTGTTTCATGTGATTACTTTTTTTTTTATACGAAGATACCTTTTTTTAACTTCTTTTCCTTGATTTTGTGAGATCAAAAGTTATAAATATCAAAATGAATTTTTCATGCTACCTGAACAATTTTTAAAATGGTAGCATAAAGGACTTGAATATAAATAGAAACAAAGGTATTGCTCATGAAAGTCCCACATGACCAATTTAATTAATAAATAAATATATTCTTGTAAAATAAGCATCCTAATTATTTCGTTACATAATAATAGATTCTACATCGTTGTACACCTCTTAAATTAACTTATTTTTAATGAAAGTGATTGAATATTACGTCGTATTTTTTTGCTGTATGTTTTTATCATGTAGTCAGTCTTCTAAAACACAAACAATGAATAAAGATAAAGCTGTTTTTGATCTTTCAAAACTAAGTAGTCAACAATACAAGATTACTCAACAATGTGGTACAGAAGCTCCTTTTTCAGGAGAATACAACGATCATTATCAAAATGGGCATTATGATTGCGTTGTTTGTAATACTATTATGTTCAATTCACAAACAAAATTTCATAGCGGAACTGGATGGCCTAGTTTTTTTGATGTAGCTAAAAATGAAAATATCAAAACAATAGATGATACGACGTATGGTATGCGACGCATTGAAATACGATGTTCAAATTGCAATGCACACTTAGGTCATGTTTTTCCAGATGGCCCAAAGCCTACAGGAATGAGATATTGCGTTAATTCTGCTTCCTTAAAATTCGTAGCTTCTGAATCTAAGCCCTAATTGAGAGTCTAAACTATTGTTTTCATTACCGTGCATAATTTTTGAAATACGGAAAATTATTAGATAATCTGTATTATGTGTCACTTAATCATTTATATAGATGAATATGTTCTTCTAAATAAAACCTTCTAAAAAAAGCCTAAAATAGAATAAGATTATTAATGAAAATATTAAATTTGACATATTGTAAATAGTAATATTTTTTGTTAATCTTAATCTAAAGCATTATGAAGTCTTACGTTCTATGCCTTGTCTTAATTCTAAATTTAATTTCAATTTCAATTAGCGCGCAAGAAATTGCTCAGTGGCGCGGACCAAATAGAGATGGTAAATATACCGAATCTGGTTTGCTAAAACAATGGCCTGAATTAGGACCTACATTATTATGGCATTTTGATGAATTGGGTAGTGGGCATGCTTCTGCGGCAGTAACAAAAAGTGCTATTTTTACATCTGTTTCTTTAATCGGGAAAGATTATATCTATGCAATTGATCATAATGGAATTTTGCTATGGAAGACCGAGGTTGGTGATGCCTGGACAGAAAATTATGATGGCGCACGTTCTACACCTCTAGTATATGGCGATAAATTATATTATTGTAACCCTTTTGCCGTTTTAACTTGCTTAAATGCAAGTACGGGTGAAATTGTGTGGGTACGCGATTTGATAAAAGAATATGGGGCGCAAAAAATTATGTGGGGTATTACAGAAAATTTATTAATTGATGACAATAAACTTTTTGTTACACCATGCGGCAAAGAGGTTATGATGCTTGCGTTGAATCCTCAAGATGGTTCTAATATTTGGACATGCAAAGGAAACGGAGAGCAGTCTGCCTATTGCTCACCTATCGCCATAAGCGCAACTAATGGAAGACGACTTATTGTTACTCAAACAATGAAATCAATTATTGGTGTTGATATTTTAACAGGTCAATTATTATGGCAATTTGAACAAATAAATCAATGGTCTGTTCATGCTAATTCGCCTACTTATGCTGGCGGTTTGATATATTGTGTAAGTGGATATGGTAAGGGAGGCGTACAGATAAAACTATCTGATGATGGTTCTTCAGTAACAGAAGTTTGGAGAAATGAATCGCTTGATTATCGCATGGGCGGTGTGGTTCTCCTTAATGGAATTATTTATGGTGCCGATGATCAACAGTCAACTTGGTTTGGAATTGATTGGAAAACGGGAAAACAAATATTTGAGGCTCCAATTCTATCAAAAGGCAATATTATTTATGCAGATGGATTGTTATATTTATATGGTGACAAAGGTGAAGTAGCATTGGTTGAACCTATAGCGGATGGAATGTCTCTCATCAGTAAATTCAAGGTTCCATTTGGTGACAAGCAACAATGGGCGCATCCCGTAATTGCTAATAAAAAACTATATATCAGACATGGTATATCGCTTATGGTTTTTGATATAGCAGCTAAATAATCTTCTGTTAGTATTTATTAAATTTAATTTATATCACAGTTCTAATTTATGATAAGAAAAATAGTTGTAGGTATAGGCTTACTAGTCTTTACTTTAAGCAGTTTTGCTCAAAGTATATCACAATGGCGAGGAATTAACCGTGATGGCTTTTATAATGAAACCTCTCTTTTAAAAGTTTGGCCTGAGCAAGGTCCCACACTTTTGTGGAACTCCGAATTATTGGGGCCAGGTTATGGTTCACCTGCCATTGCTGATGGAAAAGTTTTTGTAAATGGAAGTACGGATAGTTTAAGTTGTTTGTTTGCATTTGATTTGCAAGGCAAGCTTTTATGGAAATCAACCTATGGACCTGAATTTTATGGAAACAACTATGCAGCAAATTTTTCTGGAGCTCGTTCAACACCAACTATTTTTGGTGATTTGGTTTATGTTTGTTCAGGAAAAGGGGTGGTAGCTTGTTTTGAAAAAGAATCAGGGAAGCAAAAATGGATGCTAGATGTGATTAAAGATTTCAATGGCATTCCTAATGATTTCGGTTTTAGTGAATCTATTTTAGTAGATAAAGATAAATTGTATTTCTATACTGGCGCTGTTGAGGCTAATATTGTTTGCTTAAATCGCTTTACTGGTGCTAATGTTTGGCAATCAAAAGCAGTGGGTGATAGCGTAAGCTTTTGTTCACCTATTATCATAAATTTACCATCAAGAAGTATTCTCGTTACATTCTCAACAAACGACATCTTTGCATTGGATACAAAAAACGGGGATCTATTATGGTCGCAAATTCAAGATACCATAAAATATGGAAATCAATGTAACACCCCGGTTTTCGATAATGGCTATATCTATTATCTTACCAGCGATGGTAATGGAGCTGTTAAATTAGCTTTATCAGATGATGGCGCTTCAATAAAAGAAGTATGGCGAAATAGAAGAGCTGGTAATTCTATGGGAGGCTTCGTTAAAATAGGTGATTATATCTATTCAACCAATCGTGAAAAAAAGTTATTTGCCTTAAACACCAATACGGGTTTAGTTGAGAATTCGATTCGTATTGGTGGTGGAAGTACTATTTATTCAGATAGTATGTTGTATTGTTATATTGATAATGGCGATGTTTGTTTAATTAAAGTTGCGAATTCTCAAATGGAAGTGCTTAGTAAATTTAAAGTTTCTTTAGGTACGAAAGAACATTTTGCACATCCAGTTATTAGTAATGGTGTTTTATATATTCGGCATGGAAGTGCCCTAATGGCATTCAAAATCAAGTAATATCGTTAAATTTTATAATTACTAAATTGGAAATAAAGAGCGCACTTAATGCAAAATTTGAAACTATCGTAATGGTAGTTTTAATACTGCTTGGTATTAGCGTTTTTTTAATTTGGTTTTTGTATAATCCTGTAAGTAGTCTTAAAGCATCTATTCCTGGAATGGACAATCGTCCATTAACATCTGATAATTCCGATTCACTTGTTATTATTGGAGAGAAGTTTAAAGCGTACGAACCTTTTTCATCTATATTAACGGGAAAGTGGACACGTTTTAGAGGGCAAAACTTTGATAACATCAATAAAGAATCGATTCATTTAATTAATAATTTTGGTAAAGATGGACCAAAGATTGTATGGACAGTTGATTTGGGTGAAGGCCATGCTGCTCCTGTAATATACAATGGTAGAGTATATTTACTCGATTATGACGAACGAAAAAAATCAGATCTCCTGCATTGTTATGCATTAGAGACAGGCAAAGAATTATGGCGAAGGTGGTATCGGGTAAATGTAAAAAGAAATCATGGTATGTCGAGAACAATACCTGCTATTACTGATAAATATTTAATTACGATTGGTCCGCGTTGCCATGTTATGTGTACGAATCCCATTTCGGGTGATCTGCTCTGGGTGCTTGATATAGTTAAAGAATATGGAACTGAAATTCCATTGTGGTACACGGGCCAGTGTCCATTAATAGATAATGATCAATTAATAATTGCTCCAGGAGGCAGTACTTTAATAGCTGCTATCGACTGTGAAACGGGCAAAGAGATTTGGCGAACGCCGAATTTGGATAAATGGAAAATGTCTCATTCTTCAATTATGCCTATGACCTATATGGGCTTTAAAATGTATGTTTATTGTGCCATTGGTGGTATTGTTGGTGTTTCTGCTATGCCAAATGATGCAGGAAAAGTATATTGGAAGAATAGCTTGTTTACCCCCAATGTTCTTGCTCCATCTCCTGTTATATTTGATGATGGGCGGTTTTTTATTACTGCTGGTTATGGCTCAGGTGCTGCCATGTTTAAATTGGTGAAAAAGGATGAAGTTTTTAGTGTGAAACTAATTCAGAAGTATAAGCCTTCTGAAGGCATTGCTTCTGAGCAACAAACGCCTATCTTATATATGAATAGACTATTTGCAATTATGCCTAAAGATGCTGGTGCTGCTCGTAATCAGTTTGTTTGTTGTAATCCAAACGATTGTAAAAAGATTTTATGGACGAGTGATAAGTCTGATCGCTTTGGATTAGGGCCATACATAATTGCTGACGGTAAATTTTTTATCCTTAATGATGATGGTACTTTGTATATTGCTAAACTATCTATCAACGAATTTGACTTGCTTGACAAAGCAAAAGTTATTGATGGTAGTGATGCATGGGGGCCTATGGCTTTGGCCGATGGATATCTGCTGTTGAGAGATTCAAAAAAAATGCTATGTTTAAATATTAAATCTAAATAAAAAATGATGAAAAATAAATTTATCCTCGCCTTTTCAATATTAGTGTTTTTATTAATTGTAGTCCTAATTGGATACGATTTTTATACGCGGAATTCACGTTTGAAGGAAAATGTAAACGAATTAGATATTGAGAATTTAAAAGAGATAGACACCACATTAATTAAATACAAGGAGCTTAATCCAATTTCTTGTGCAAATAAAGAGATCACTGGATTAGCTATTTCATCCAAAGGTATTCTATTTGCTTGTTATTCAAATGGGGTTGATGTGTTCGATTCTGTTGGAAAAGCATTGTACAGTTTTAGTTTGAAATCACCTGCTACTAGTATTTGCTTCGGAAAAAATAATGAGCTTATTCTAGGATTGACAGATCATGTTGAGATGTATTCCGTTACTGGTAGATTACTAAATTCTTGGGTGAAAATAAATGAACAACAATACATTACTTCTATTGCTTGCAATGATGAAAATGTTTTTGTAGCTGATGCTGAGAATAAGATAATTTACAAATATGATTTTGATGGTAAATATATTTCTTCAATAGGTAAAAAAGATAGCACTAAAAATTGTAAAGGTTTTATTTTGCCTAGTATGTATTTCGATGTTAAAGTAGATAGAGAAGGTCAGCTATGGGCTGCAAATACTGGGCGACATCAATTGGAGAATTATGCTGATAATGGTGATCTCAGAACATCATGGGGCTTTGCATCTGCTCTTATTGAAGGATTTGTTGGTTGCTGCAATCCAATTCATTTTGCCATTTTAGAGAATGGTTTTTTTGTTACCTATGAAAAAGGTCTTAATCGGATTAAGGTGTATAATCAAGCGGGAGAATTTAATGGTGTTGTTGCGGGTTCTTCTCATCTTGAGAAATGTAATACCAATTCATGTTCAAGTAAAGCAATTGTGAATGACCTAGCTATTGGCCCTAATAACACTATTTACATTGCCGATGCTTTTTCAAATGCCATCCGTATTTTTATTGAAAAATAATTAATAAATGGAAATAGAAAATAAAATAGTTGATCGTCGTAAATTCCTCTCAAGTAGTATTCGTTTAGTTTTTGCAGCTATTTTAGGAACTGTTGGCATTGTATTAACTCGAAGAGCTCTAACTAGTAAGAAAGTTTGGCAGCTAGATCCTGCAAAATGCGTCCAATGTGGCAGATGTGCTACTAGTTGCGTATTAACACCTTCAGCAGTTAAATGCGTGCATGTCTATAACATGTGTGGTTATTGTGATCTCTGTGGTGGTTATTTAAAAGCGGGTTCAAAGGAGCAGAATACAGCAGCTGAGAATCAACTATGCCCCTCTGGTGCTATTACTCGAACGTATATCGAAGATCCATTTTTTGAATATCATATTATTGAAGCAATTTGTATTGGTTGTGGTAAGTGTGTTAAAGGTTGTGGTGCTTTTGGTAATGGCTCTATGCAATTGCAAATTCGTCATGATATTTGTGTAAATTGTAATCAGTGTGCTATCGCTCGCGACTGTCCTGCTGATGCCTTTCGTTTAGTTCCCGAATCTCAATTATCATTATTAAATGGTTATACAAAAAATCAAAAATAGTTCATGAAGCTCAGACCAATAATATATATTCTATTTTTACTTATACTAATACCAGTCTCTGTTTTTAGTTCTGTTCAGCGTTTTCCTAAACCTGAATTTGAACAAGGACATACGCAGCCTTTAACCATTATTCCTCAGGCACGTTCGGTGGCACTCGAATATTTTGATGTTTTTGTATTAATAGCCTGCCTGTCTATTGTTTCGTGGTTTGTGATTAAAAAACGTTCACGAAATGGGGTATTAGTTATGACTATTTTCTCAATTGCTTATTTTGGTTTTTTTCGTAAAGGATGTGTGTGTCCTGTTGGTTCTTTGCAAAATGTTAGTCTTGCGCTATTTGATCCCTCTTATGTAATACCTATTACCACTATACTCATTTTTTTAATACCCTTATTTTTTACATTATTATTCGGAAGAACATTTTGTGCTGGTGTTTGCCCCCTAGGTGCAATTCAAGATATTGTTGCCATAAAACCGATTCCAATAAAAAAATGGATTCAATCGGCTCTGGGCTTATTCCCATTCATATACTTGGCTTTAGCGGTTTTATATTCAATAACAGCAACAGATTTTATAATTTGCAGATATGATCCTTTTATTGGTGTGTATCGTTTAAATGCTTCGTTTTTTATGCTCAGCATTGGTGCATTACTTTTGCTAATAGGCGTTTTCATCGCTCGCCCATATTGTCGATTTATATGTCCTTATGGTGTTTTACTCAATTGGATCAGTCGTTTCTCATTACACCACGTTACTATAACACCAACCAGTTGCATAAATTGTAATTTATGTGAATCCTCTTGCCCTTATGATGCCATTGATAAACCAACACCCATAAAACTAATTGAGAATCGTCATTTAATGGTAAAGCGATTGATCGTTTATACGCTCATAATACCTTTTTTAATGCTAATGTGTGGTTATGCTGCATCACGTTTATCTGAAACATTTGCCTCTGTTAATTCTAAAGTTCATTTAGCAAATGAGGGTTTAATACAGTCTAAAAATGAGCAACAGAAGCAATCTATTGAAGTTTTAACATTTAAAGGTTCGGGTGAAGATGTAAATAAACTTTATCAGGATACAAAGAATATTTTGAAACAATTTTATTATGGCTCATGGATTCTTGGTCTATTCGTTGGTCTGGTCGTTGGTATAATTTTGGCAAATCTTTCCATTTATAAGTATCGTCAGGATTATAGACCAAATAAAGCTACCTGTCTAAGTTGTGCTCGTTGTACTGAATATTGCCCAGTTGAAAGAGTTTTAGAGAATGTAAATAAAATACAAACAAAGGCATAAGGCATGAAGGTGAATGAAAAGTTTTGGCATCGTGTTGCAGTAATAGCTGGCATTTTTACGCTTTTAGTAAGCATATTGCTTATTGCGAATTATTTTCAGTTGAGTAAAGCGGATCCTGTTAATCAAAAAATTATTAATTCACTTGTGGAGCGATTGAGTCAAAATCCCTCTGATATGGCATTAAGAGAGCAAATTCGCGAATTAGATTTACTTTCACGGAAAGCCTATTTTACTAATCAGTGGCAGATAAAAATTGGAGGATATCTTGTATTAGCTGGTTTATCTTTATTAATTATTGCATTACAAATAGCGGGTTTTGGAAAGAAAAATCAAGCTGTTTTTGTAAAAGAATCAGATGATTTCTTAATAATGCAATTAAAGTATTCTCGTAGATGGATTGCTGTTAGTATTGGAATGTTAATAGTTTTCGCTTTTATAACTGCTTTTTTATCAAACAAAAAGTTAGATCAAATGTTTGGTATTGACTCTCAAATTCCCCTTGCAAAGTTCCTTCCTGCATCCGATTCGTTAATAGTTAATGCTACTGATACCATAAAAAACAGTATTGATTCAATAGCTATTACTTCTACTACTATTGTTGATTCAAGTACGAGTACCCTTAAAACAGATGATAGTAATAATGATAATTATCCGGGCTTTCGTGGTGTAGGTGGTAATGGCATTTCAAATCAGAAGAATGTACCCACCGCATGGGATGGTGCGAGTGGTAAAAATATGCGATGGAAAACAGCTATTCCATTACCTGGTTTCAATTCACCTGTTCTTTGGGGAATAAAACTCTTTGTTACGGGTGCCAGTGCAACTAATCGCGAGGTGTACTGTATTGATAAAATAACAGGTAAATTTATTTGGACATATAAAGTTGAACGTGTAAATGGATCACCAGTTGAGTCTCCTAAAGTTAATTCTGAAACTGGTTTTGCTGCACCTACGGTAGCATCTGATGGTAAAGGGGTATATGCTATCTTTGCAAATGGTGATATAGTAGCACTTTCATTAGAAGGAAAATTAGTTTGGTCAAAAAATCTAGGTGTTCCCCAAAATCATTATGGTTATTCATCTTCTTTGCTCGTATTTAACGATCGTATCTATGTTCAATACGATCAACGAACGGGAGGAAAACTTATGGCTATTTCATGTAAAACAGGAGCTATTGTGTGGAGTGTTGATAGAGATGTTAAGACCTCATGGTCATCGCCAATACTCGCAACGTATAATGGAATAAGTTCCATAGTTGTTGCCGCTGAGCCTTTTGTCGCTGCTTACAATCCGAATAATGGTAATTTATTATGGAAAATTGATTGTATTTCTGGCGAAGTTGGTCCTTCACCAACGTATTCAAATGGTATGATTTATTCCGTTAATGATTATTCAAATTTTTCCGCCATTAAATTAGGCTCTACTCCTCAGGTGCTGTGGGAAAGCGATGAGTTCTTATCGGATGTGCCAAGTCCGGTGGCTAATAATAAATATGTATTTTTAGTTACAAGTTATGGTGTGGTGGTTTGTTATGATGTTTTTACAGGTAAAAAATATTGGGAGCATGAATTAAATGAGTCTGTATACGCATCACCTATTATTGCAGAGAGTAAGCTTTTTGTTGTTGATAAAAATGGGGTGACGCATATCTTTAAGGTTGATATAGAAATGATTTTAATTACAAGCTCTTCATTAGGTGAGAAAACCTTTTGTACTCCTGCTTTCTCTAACTCATGTATTTATTTGAGAGGAGATAATAATCTATACTGTTTTGGAAAATGATAAAAATAATATCGAAAAATACAATAATTAGTAATTATATATATTACTCAAAAATGAAAGTAGATGGAGGATGTTTTCCCGTCGAGATTTTTGTACTCATTTCTAATCTTACAGCTCAAAAAAAAGATACATTTTGACAAATACAGATAAACATATCATCGATAAAACGGATATTCTAATTCAAAATATTGGTAATTCTAATGACTCGGTTATAGCCTTATTACAAGCTGTTCAATCAGAATATAATTATTTACCACAAGTGGCATTAGAGCGAATATGTGAAACAACAAAAATTCATGCATCAACTATTATTGGCATTGCTACTTTTTATACTCAGTTTCGATTACAGCCCGTTGGTAAACATATTATTAAAGTATGTGTTGGTACAGCCTGCCATGTTAAAGGAGCTAATCGTGTATATGATTCTTTTTGTCGGAATTTAAAACTAGATGCAAATTCAGATACCGATAGTAGACGGATTTTTACCATCGAAAAAGTTGCTTGTTTGGGTTGTTGTACTATTGCTCCAGTTGTACAGATCGATAATATTACTTATGGTCATGTTACTACCGATGCGACTCAAAATATTCTTGATTCGTTCTTGGCTAGTAAAATGAACGATTCAAAAGTTAATGTAAAATTAAATACTGATTCTGGCTTTGTGCAGGGTGAAATACTTGTTGGGCTTGGTTCTTGTTGTGTAGCTAGTGGAAGTGTTGATGTGAAAAATGAACTGGAAAATTCTTTGCAGAGAAATAAAATACATGTTGATGTAAAACATGTTGGTTGTGTTGGTATTTGTAATCAAGTACCGATGCTAGAAATTCACAAGCCGGGAGAGCCTATTAGCTATTATACTAAAATTAAACCTGACGAAGTTAATGATGTAATTCGTAAACACTTTACGTCAAATAATTTGTTTCATCGTTTCAAGAATAATTTCTACAATTATTTTGATAGTTTAATTAGTCACGATTTACCAAAATCTGTTAAACATTATGATGCACGCGATACTTCAACACCTATATCAGCTTTCTTACAAGGTCAGTTAAGTATTGCAACAGAATATCGCGGAGAGATTCGTCCGACCGATTTGAATGAATACCGTAATAAAGGAGGTTTTGAGGCATTAAATAAATGTTTACATGAATTATCATCAGCTGAAATTATTCAAATTATTCAGGAATCAGGTCTGCGGGGTAGAGGAGGAGCTGGATTTTCAACGGGTTTAAAATGGCAGTTTGTAAGTAATGTTGTTTCTGATAAGAAATATATTATCTGCAATGGCGATGAAGGCGATCCGGGAGCTTTTATGGATCGTATGTTGCTTGAATCCTATCCATTTCGTATTATTGAAGGCTTTGTAATTGCAGCTTATGCCGTTGGTGCGAATGAAGGTGTTTTTTATATTCGGGCTGAATATCCCTTGGCTGTTAAGCGAATTTTAGAAGCAATTGAAATTTGTAAACGAGAAAATTTACTCGGAAATACTATTTTGAATAGCTCATTTAACTTAAATGTTCGTGTTTTTGAAGGTGCTGGTGCATTTGTTTGCGGAGAGGAAACGGCGCTTATTGCATCCATTGAAGGAAAACGTGGTTTGCCAAATATACGTCCGCCATATCCAGCTAAAAAGGGTTTATATGGCAAACCTACCCTAATTAATAATGTTGAAACACTGTCAATGGTGCCTTGGATTATTAATAAAGGGGATGAAGCGTTTAGCAAAATTGGAACACCAATGAGCAAAGGCACAAAGGTTTTTGCTTTGGCTGGCAAGGTGAATCGGGGTGGTTTGATTGAAGTACCGATGGGTATACATATACGCACCATTGTTGAGGAAATTGGTGGGGGGATTCAGCACAACAAGCTTTTTAAGGCGATTCAAATTGGTGGACCTTCGGGAGGTTGTATCCCGGCATCAATGGCAGATTTAACGATTGATTATGAATCACTAAAGTCGGTTGGTGCTATGATGGGTTCTGGTGGCTTAATAGTGCTCGATAATACTGATTGTATGGTAGATATTGCTCGCTATTTTCTAAGTTTTACTCAAAATCAATCCTGCGGTCGTTGTACCTTCTGTCGTATTGGTACAAAAAGAATGCTTGAGATTTTAAATAAAATATGTTCGGGCAAAGGTATTCTAAATGATTTAGTCGTATTAGAAGAACTGGCGCATAAAACAATTAAAGGAAGTATATGCGGACTAGGTAAAACGGCTCCCAATCCAGTGCTTTCAACTTTACGCTATTTTAGAGATGAATATGAAGCGCACCTTAATGGACATTGTCCTGCTGGTAAGTGTAAAGATATTATTCGATATGAAATTACTAATCAATGCATTGGTTGTACTAAATGTGCGCAACATTGCCCTACGGGTGCCATTAAAGCAACCCCTTATCAATTACATATCGTAGATGATGAAACATGTATTCGTTGCGATGCATGCAAACAAGTATGTCCACATAATGCTGTAGTTACTATATAAAATGATAAAACTACGAATTGACCATATTGATATTTCTGTTGAAGAACATACCACGGTTCTTGAAGCTGCCAGAACACATGGAATTTCTATTCCATCAATGTGCTATTTTAAAGGCTATTCAAATCATCCTTCATGTATGTTATGTGTGGTGAAGGATCTTAAAACGGGTCATTTGTTTTGTTCATGTGCTATGCAAGTAACCGAAGGAATGGATTTAATCAGTCAGGATGATGAGATTACACAAGCACGAAAAGATGCTCTAGAGCTGCTTATGAGTGATCATGTGGGTGACTGTGAAGCTCCATGTGCATTGACCTGTCCGGCTGGTATGAATATTCCGCTTATGAATAGACTTATTGCAGATGCTAAGTTTGAAGAAGCTTTACAAATTGTAAAAGAAGAAATAGCCATTCCATTGATACTTGGATATGTTTGCGCTGCACCTTGTGAAAAGGCCTGTCGTCGTAAACAAATTGATAAACCGATTTCTATTTGTTTGTTAAAACGTTTTGTTGCTGCTGAGAATTTAACTCAGAAAGACAAAATTCCTACAACTGTTGTGAAACAAAAAAAACTTAATCATATTAAGAAGATAGCTATTATAGGTGCTGGTCCAGCAGGTTTGGCTGCAGCATTTTATCTTCATAAAATGAATTATCAAACGGTTGTTTTTGATAAAAATGAAGCGGTAGGTGGTAGTTTACGTTATCAAATTCCAGAGGATCTAATGCCTAAAACTATTGTTGATGATGAACTGAATTTGCTAATAGAAATGGGTGTTCAATTTGTTTTAAATTTTTTGGTGACAAAAGATTTTCTTCAAAATACAATGCAATCAGAATACGATGCCATTGTTATAGCCAATGGCATTAATACACCCGACAGCTTTTTAAGCACTATGCTTGAAATGACTAAAACAGGTATTATGGCTGACGAAGGAAGTTATAAAAGTTCGGTAGCCGGTATATTTATTTGTGGTAGTGCCATTCGAGAGCAAAACATGGCTGTACGTTCTGTGGCCCAAGGCAAGGCCGCTGCTTTATCGGTGGATGCGTATTTGAGAAAATTGAATGTTGAGAGATCCAGCAAACGATTTAATTCAAAATTTGATAAGCTTATTGAGTCTGAATATAAAGAGTACCTAAAAGAAGCAAGTTCATCTGATAGAATAGAACCCATGAATGGTCTGCTCATGGGCTTTTCAAAACAAGAAGTTATTGAAGAAGCAAAACGTTGCCTGCATTGTGATTGCAGAAAACAAGATGATTGTAGTCTGAGAAAATATTCTCATCAATATAATGTTGACAGACGAAAATATAGTACTGATTTTAGGAATTTAATTGTAAAATATTTTGAACACGATAACGTGGTGTATGAGCCTGAAAAATGTATCAGATGTGGTTTGTGTGTTGATATTGCCTGTAAAAACAATGAAACAACGGGTTTAACATTTACGGGACGTGGTTTTGATGTACGTATTCAAGTGCCGTTCAGCCGACCTATGAGTGAGGCATTATTAAAATGTACTGTGCTTTGCGTGAATAGCTGCCCAACAGCTGCATTGTCATTTAAAAAAATAAAAAATTAAATGCAAAAAATTAAAAACTACATAGTAATTTTTATAGTATTTACTTTTTTTCAAGCTCGCTCACAGACGGGAATGATTTGGAACTCGTTTAGAGGTAATAATTCGTTGTCAGGTAAATCTGATGCAAAGATTGAACTTCCACTTAGATTAGTATGGACTTATAAAACGGGAGATGAAATTAAATCGTCTCCCATCATTAATAATGGAAAGGTTTTTATAGGTGCGGGCAATGGAAATTTGTATTCGCTGAATTTAGATGGTTCATTAAATTGGACTAATTCTTTAGGGACAGCGATTGAGTCAGCGCCTTTATATTTAGACAATACGGTTTATTCAGGCTCTCTTGAAGGTGTTTTATTTGCTTTTAATGCAAATTCAGGAACCTTAAATTGGAAGTATAAAACAGATGGTCAAATATCCGGATCCGTTAATTATTCTATATTTAACGCTCAGCAGCGAATAGTTTTAGGTAGCTACGATTACTATTTATATTGCATAGATCCTAAAAACGGCAAATTATTTTGGAAATTTGAGACTGCCAATTATATTAATGGAACACCTGCTATTACTGGTAATAAAGTAGTTTTTGGTGGTTGTGATGGTTTCTTGTATGTTTTAAATATTGAAAGAGGTACGTTAATGAATAAAATAAATATAGGTACTTATATTGCCTCTTCCCCTGCAATTGAAGGAGACTTAGCTTATTTAGGAAATTATGATGGCGCATTGTACTGCGTAGATATTGTGAAAAATAAAATAAATTGGACCAATACAGGTAAGAGTCCTTATATATCGTCGCCTGCAATCGGTATAAATTGCGTAATTGCTTGTACACAAGATAAAAATGTTCTTTGCCTAAAAAAATCAAATGGTTCTCTATTTTGGTCTTTTAAAACATTAGGAAAGATAAATGGATCGCCTGTTATAGTTGGTAGTAAAGTAATTTTTGCTTCAGGGGATGGTAAAATTTATGTTCTTGATATTACAAATGGGAAAGAACTTTGGTCGTATGAAATTGGAGTAGCATCATCAAGTACCCCTGCAATTATAAATAATACGCTTATTATTGCAGCGGAAGATGGTAATGTTTATGGTTTTAAATCAATTAATATAAAAAAGTAACAATTGTGAAGATTTTGAGTATTGTACCTGGATTTGGTGGTACGTTTTATTGTGGTAACTGTTTGCGCGATTCGGTGTACACCAAAACGCTTACTCAATTAGGTCATGATATTGTGGTGCTTCCTATTTACCTACCATTGACGTCAGCTAAAACAAAGCAAAAAAGCCTTATACCTGTTTTTTATGGTGCTGTAAATATTTATTTGAAACAAAATTTTAAAATTTTCAGAAATATGCCTTCATGGGTATATCGTTTGCTCGATTCGCAATTTATTTTACGTTATGCTGCAAAAAAGTCGGGTTCTACTCGTTCTGAAGGCCTTGAAGAAATGACTATATCTATGCTTCAAGGTGTAAATGGAAATCAGCATGAGGAATTAGAACAATTATGTAATTATATTAAGTATCACAATAGACCAGATATTATTCATCTTTCTAATGCATTACTACTTGGATTAGCACAGAAGTTAAAAGATGAATTAAATATACCGATCGTTTGTTCTCTGCAAGATGAAGATGTGTGGGTGGATACAATGCGTGAACCTTTTAGAAGTCGAATTTGGGATTTAATGAAAAATAGTGTTGAAAAAGTAGATGCACTTGTTTCTGTAAGTTCATATTTCGCTAGAGAAATGAAAGTAAAAATGGCAATCCCTGAAAATAAGTTACACGTTATTCCGATAGGTATTGATACTTCATTATATAAGGTTTATACTCCTTCATTTCAACCCATTGTGATTGGTTATCTTTCTCGTATGTGCGAGGATAATGGATTTGAAATACTTATTGATGCTTATATTATTTTAAAAAAGAACCCAAAATTTAAAGATGCTCGATTACGCTTAACTGGCGGTAAAACGGATGATGATAGCCGTTTTATAAAACAACAAATAAAGAAACTCAAAGCAGAGAATTATTTTGATTCGCTTGAGTTTATTAATGACTTTAAAACAGAAAATCTATCTCATTTTTTTAATGGCTTAACGGTACTCTCTGTTCCCGTTATTAAAGGAGAAGCCTTTGGTTTATATCAGTTAGAGTCTATTGCTTCTGGAATTCCTGTTGTTCAGCCTCAATTAGGGGCTTTCCCTGAGATTTCAAATGCGACACAAGGTGAAGTTATTTATTCTCCAAATACTGCAGAAGCTCTAGCAGCAGCTTTTGCTGATTTAATTGTCGATTCTAAAAAACTTTTAGAGCTTAGTTTAGCTGGACGTAAGTCTGTAGAGAATAATTTTAATAACAAAATTGTATCAAACAAAATGATTGCTTTGTATAAGCAGTTTGTGGATGGGAGCTTGTAGATGAAGGTATGGAGATGATAGTAAAGGGAATACAGATGCAAGATGAACTTATATTTTATATAAAAAGTATCATGTATAATTAAGATGATGGGTCTGAATTCGGACTCATGAAGCTAAATGATTTTAATATATTGAATTTATAAAAAAAAATACCATGCAAATACAACTCGAAAATATTTTTAAGCTTTATTCAAATGTGGATACAACGATTCAACGTTCGGTCTTTTCTAATTTATCACTAACCATTAATTCAAACGATTCAATCGCTATTATTGGACCCTCAGGAAGTGGCAAAACCAGCTTATTGAATATTATCGGAACCTTAGATAAACCTACAAATGGACTTTGTAAAGTTAATGGTGAGGACATTTATTCATTTGATGAAGTCAAGCTTTGTCAGTATCGAAACAAACATATTGGTTTTGTTTTTCAATTACATTATTTATTACCACAATTAAATGTGTTAGAAAACATTTTATTACCTGTTTTGGCAGATAAATCAAATGATTATAAAAAAGCATTGGTCGATGCCTATTCGTTTTTAGAGATTTTAGGACTCAAGGATAGAGCTAAAGACTTTCCGACACAATTATCGGTAGGTGAATGTCAGCGAATTGCCATTATAAGAGCTTTAATTAATTCCCCCTCTCTTGTATTGGCTGATGAACCTACTGGTTCGCTCGATCATGAAAATGCTATTCAACTTATTCAACTACTTTTAAAATTGAAGGATGAGCGAAGGTTTGCCTTGGTTCTGGTAACACATTCTATTGCAATTGCTAATATGCTTGACAAGCAATATGTGATGAGCAAAGGAAAATTAATAATGCAATAATTCACTTTTAAATGATGTTTAATAAATGATAAAAGATTCTATCTATATACAAAGAAGCCTTCGCTATTATTGGCAACAACATTTCATTTTACTTGCTGGAATTATCATAGCTACTGCTGTTATTACCGGTTCGCTAATTGTTGGTGATTCGGTGAAAGATGGATTAAAAAGCTTGATTGAAACACGACTAGGTAAAACAAATTTTGCAATTGTTAGTGGATCTAGATTAATGCGCTATGAATTATCAACTGAAATTTCAAGAAAATTATCAAATCCAACGGCTGGTATTTTGTTATTGCAGGGGATAGTGATTAATCCAGAAACATCCGAAAGGGTTAATGGAGTTCAGGTAAATGGTATTCGTACTGACTTTTCAAAAATAAATGAAATTGGATTCCCAATAGTTGTTGATGATGAAGCGATAATTAGTACAATTATGGCGAAAAAACTTTCATTAAAAATTAATGATTACTTTTTATTGCGGGTAAATAACACCGATGCAATGCCCGTAAATACGCCATTCTCTAATAATTCAAAAGCGACCATTGCACTACGTCTCAAAGTAAAAGCGATTGCTGGTTCTGAAATGATGGGCTATTTTAGTTTGAGAAATAATCAGCAACTGGAGAATAATGTTTTTGTATCACATGAAATGATTTCAAAAAAAATAAATGTGAGTGGAGCGATTAATCTTATTTTAGTTTTTAAAAAGGATACAAATAGTCTTACTATCAATTCTGTTAATAAGGCTTTATCCACTTCATGGCGGCTAAATGATGCTGGATTCAATTGGGAGATGAGTTCTGATTCTAGTTATTATGAATTAAATTCTGATAGGGTTTTTATTGATCATATTCTTTCATCACGTATTGAAAAATCAGATTTAAAATTTCAAATTTTTTTTAGTTATTTGGTGAATTCCATTTCGCTGCGCGATAAGGAGACACCTTATTCTTTTGTTACTTCTGTTAATGAGCCTTTATTTGATTCAAATTCAAAGTCTGATGAGATTCTTATAAACCAATGGTTAGCAAACGATTTGAGTGCAAAAATTGGCGACACCTTATCTTTAGACTATTATGTAATTGGACCACTGCATACCATTAATGAAAAGTCTAGTCGGTTTATAGTACGTGATATTATTCCTAATCAAAGTGACTTTGTTGACTCATCTTTGATGCCATCGTTTCCAGGGCTATCTGATGCTGGGAGTTGTAAAGATTGGGAGGCAGGAGTTCCTATTAAATTTAGTAAAATCAGAGATAAAGATGAAGTCTATTGGAATACATATAAAGGTACACCGAAAGCGTTTATACCCTATTCAGCTGGATTAGAGTTGTGGTCTAATCCCTTTGGAAATGCTACAGCTATTCGCTTTAATAATTCAAAATCTCTAGCGCATACGAATGATAAGCTCATTAATTTATTGGAGCTTAAAGATCTTGGCATTGCAATTATTGATATTCAATCGGAGGCTGTTTATGCGGCGGAGAATTCAGTAAATTTTTCAGAATTATTTATCTCGCTTAGCTTTTTTATTATTGTAGCGGCTTTTATTTTAGTGGTGCTGCTCCATTCACTTAACTTGGCAAAGCGTGCATCTGAAGAGGCTGTTCTTAATAGTATTGGTTATACTACGAAACATGTTATTAAACTTCGTTTTATTGAGTCCTTTGTGGTTGTTGTGTTTGGAAGTATTCTTGGCCTGTTATTTGCAATTATGTATACTAAACTTATTTTGCTTGCTTTAAATGGAGTTTGGAACAATGCTTTACACACTCAGCTAATGAGTATATCTATTCACTTTAAAACACTTTTAACGGGCTTTATTATAAGTATCCTTGTTTCTTATGCCAGCATTATTATAATCACATTACGAATGCGGAGGAAATCAATTATTAGTCGAATACAAAATTATGCGGGTAAAACAAATTCTTTTGTGAAATGGTGTATGTTATTTTGTACTATTGTACCTATTTTATTCCTTGTTAATAGCATGTTATATAAACCATTAAGGCATGATGTTTTCTTTTTAATAGCTGGTTTTTTATTGTTGATAGGAGGCATTTTATTTGTTAAAATTAAATTAGAAGGTATCTCATCAAATTTAGTTTCAAATGTTTTTTTACTAGCCTTTAAAAATGCTCGTTCAAATATTAGTCGGAGTATTGCTGTCATTACTATTTTGGCTTTCGGAACATTTTGCGTTATTATAACAGGAGCATTTTATAAATACGAACTCCAAGAGTCCGATAAATCATCAGGTACTGGAGGCTATTTGTATTGGCTTGAAAGTACAGCCCCCATTGTAAAAGATTTAAATTCTAAAGAAGCATTAGCGAACTTGATTTTTGAAAAGGATGAAGATACGGCAGGATTATTTTTTACTCAATTATTAACACGTAGAGGAGGAGATGCCAGTTGTTTAAATTTAAACCAGATAAAACAACCCCGATTGTTGGGTGTTAATTATAAAACTTTTAATTCGAGAAATGCTTTTACAATTAAGAAACTACTTTACGGAATTTCAATGAAGCCATGGTTGTCTTTAATATATGTGGATAGCCTGCAATACATCCCTGCATTTGCTGATCAAACGGTGATTACTTATGGCTTAAAAAAATCAATAGGAGATACCTTGTCATATATAGATGAGTACGGGAGTAGATTGGTTTTTAAACTTATTGGCGCAATTGATAATTCTATTTTTCAAGGAAGTTTATTGATTGATGAAAAGGTATTAATAATGCATTTTCCATCTACTTACCAAGCAAATATTGTTTTGGTAGATGCAAAACTTGAGAATGCACCAGCAGTATTAAAAATGCTGAATAAAAGTTTTAGTGAATACGGAGCTGAAGTTAAAACTACTGTAGATCGGTTAAATGAATTTAACTCGGTTGAGAATACCTATATATCTGTGTTTATGATTTTAGGTGCCATGGGATTGGTAATTGGTACCTTTGGTTTAGCTATTATTTTACTAAAAAATATCAATGAACGTAAATATGAGTTTATTCTTATGAGTTCAATAGGATATTGTAAAAGAAAAATTGAAAACATTATTTTATTAGAAAATATATTTCTACTAATAATTGGTTTATTAGTAGGAATAGTATCGGCAATTGTATCAATCATGCCCGTTCTAAATATGGCTGAATCGTCTTTTCCTATTGTGTTTTTGGGATGTCTCGTTCTTTGTTTATTTACAAATGGCTTTTTCTGTATTTATTTTGCTGCCAAATTTGCTTCACGAACAAATCTCTTCTTATCTATAAAAGCAGATTGATTATCTCAATATCTTTCTTACAAAAGCTACTGTGAAGTATGACATCAGAAACACGCCTGTAAAACCTTCTAGACCTGATATAATTCTTAAATACCCCACCGGATAAAAGTCTCCAAATCCAATAGTGAAAAATACAATTACACTCAAATAAAAGCTTTTTGCTACTAGCCCTATTCTACTTACATGTTGACCGTAATTATCAAAAATATATTGAATATCGGGTGTTGAGTCATGAATGGCGCCTAAATTTAGAAGATCGCCAATGATATATAAACAGGAAAAAATAACGTAACAAACAGCCATACTAACTAATACTCTTACAGGGTTGGTGGCATAAAGCCCCATTTTATCAAATACCAACCATTTAAAAAGATAGGCAGGATATTCAATAATAGCCATAAATGGATTTGATTTTACACTTTCATGTAACTGTGACCTAGCTTCAAAACGTTTAAATTCAACATAAGCTGTATCTTCATCCGTATATTGTCCGGTGCTATTAAAATTTTGTTTTAATATTCGAAATTGTTCGCCTTTAATTTTCTCAGAGGTGTCTGTTTGCGATTCAATTAGTTTTTGTACTTTGTTATCTTCCCAATCAACGTAAATACGGCCTAGGAGTCGCATCCCTGTAAAGTTTATGGTGTCAATATCAACTTTAAATTCATAAGGTCTTAAATCAATAATATCTCTTACAATGGTATTGCTTAAATCAACATAATTGCATTTTGAAACTCTGAGGTCGAGATGAAAGTCGAGATGGCAATCCTTCATTGATAAGCCAGTGAGTTTAGCATTATAGAATGAAATATCTCCTTCGCCCAATTTTGAATGGTCAAAGGTTAAATTGGTTCCTTCAAAATCACATAAGCTAAAGTTTTTAAATCCCTTACCTAAACACGCACTTTTAAAATTGAAGCGTCCATTTTTTAATTCGCAGGCTTCAAAATCCAAATCACAATCGCCAAAAACAGAACGATTAAAATTAAGTTTAGCACGCAGAAATTCAACTGTTCTAAAATCAACCTTGCCATTACCAAACTCCGTTCTCTCAAAGCTTATATCACCTTTACCGAACTTAGCATAATGAAAATCAACTTTACCATTACCGAAGCGTGATACTTTAAATGAACAATCGCCATTACCAAAATTACAATTGATAAATGAAACATCTCCATCGCCAAAATCAGTATTAATGAATGATATGTCTCCATTACCAAAGGTGGTATATTGAAAGTCTTTGTTGCCCGATTCAAAAATGGAGTTTTTGAAATCAATATTACCATCTCCAAAATCGGCATTTGAAAAATTCATATTCCCATTTTTTACAATGAGGTAAGTAAAGTCTTTATTGCCTTTCCCAAATTTTGCACCATGAAAAAAAATCTCTCCTTGGGCAAAAATAGCGTTCTCAAAACTGATGTCGCAATCGCCAAAATCACAGAAGCTAAAATCTACACTATCTAAACTATCAAATATAGAGTCACATGCAGTGAAATTATTTATCAGTACCATTTCTTCTTCAGCTAGGCCTCTTGATTTACGATATTTGCTGATGGAGAAATTATGAACATAAGCATGATTTAGATTAATATCTTCGCCATTCTCAATTTTTTTATATACAATTTCGGTATCAAAAAATCCATACTTCTTAACCAGTGATTTTTTCTTTTCTCTATTGCGAAAAGTAACTATTGCTGAGTTTGGAAAAATGATTCCTTCAGGCGATTTAAATTCGCGATCTTTTATTTCAACAACGTATTCATTAAATGTAAACATATCAATCGTGTTAGTTTTTCAGAGTTTTAATTTACATTTTATTCCTGAAATGTGTATTAAATCAGAACATAAATATAGTACGATTTTAAAATTATATAACAATCTCTTTTTCTTTATCCCAAAAAACTTTTCTGTTTTCTAAATAGGATAGGGTTCCCATATGCGCAGCAATTGCTTCTTGAAAGCCTTGATCAATATTACAACTTGGCGTTCCGTTATTTCGAATACAATCAAGCCATTCTTTTATATGAAGAAAAGTTGTGTCGTATTTCTTTCCATCACGATAAGTATAAAGTAAGCCTCTACCTGCAAAATAGGCTTCGGTTGCCGAGGTAATAGCATCAACGTCTTTCATACCTGGTTTGTAGCTATATAGAGGCAGTTTGGAATTGATAATCCCCGCATTAATTTTTTCTTTGTATCGCGTTGATTTTTCCTCTGCATTAATGATTAGTTTTTCGCTTACTTCCATATTTGCATCGTGCCCCATAAATATTTTACCACGATATTTATCGCTCGAGAGTGTGCCAGAGTATAAAAGTGTAAGATCACGATCAGGGTATTCGCAAGCTACTTGGTAGGTATCAGGAACAGTGCGCCCATCTTTATAAAAATAAATACCGCCTGATGATACTACGCTGTGTGGAATACCCAATTCCATAATTTGATTTACACCATCGTATTCGTGGGTAAATAAATCGCCAGATAAGCCTGTTCCGTAATCCCACCAACATCTCCATCTAAAAAATCGTTCGGGACTAAATGGAATTTTTGGTGCATTACCAAGAAATTGATTCCAATCAATGGTTTTCTCATTACCTTCAGGATGTATGTCGTAAACCCATGCTCCATTGGGGTCATTACGATTTGTTGAAACCTGAATTAAAGATATTTTTCCGAGTAAGTTTTTCTGAATCGCTTCTTTTGCTTTAATATAACTCTCTGTCTGGCGCCCTTGATGCCCTAGTTGAAAAACAATTCCACCCTGCTTCACAGCATCACGCACTCGATAGGCTTCTTCAATGGTCTTGGTCATTGCTTTCTCTACATACACATGTTTACCTGCTTTGGCTGCATCAATGGCTATTTGTGCATGCCAATGATCGGATGTTGCAATTATAACTGCATCGATATCGGGACTAGCTAATAATTCCTTGTAATTTTTGTAACGGATGGGCTGTTTCTTGTCAATTTTTTCAATATCCCAAGTACGCATATGATTTGCGGCGGCGGTCATAGCGCGTTCAGCTCGCACATCAAATAAATCACAGATGCCGTTAATTACAATGTTTAAATGATCTTGATTCTGATAATCATCAAATCGTGTATCTCCATTATTACTTTCGGCAGCATCTTTTATTTTTTTTATTTTGTCAGGGTGTGCAAAACCACTAGCTTTTATAATATCTTCCCCACGACTTCCAAAGCCAATAATTCCAATTCGAATAAGTTTATCGGAGCTTTTTATTTTCCAAATGGCTGCTTTGGGTGCTTCATAACTTAAGCCTATTTCATTTACCAGATTTCCTTTTATGTAATTATCATACTGCTTCTTACGATATAAAGCATATCCAAATGCTCCTAATAATGGTACCGTCGCAATTCCTTTTAAGATATCTCTACGACTAATTTTACCTTTTTTATTTTTTTCACCCATATTGCTGAAATGTTTTACGCCGATGCGGTTTTATTACTTATTGTTGCCCGTAATACTGAATATTAGTCCTACTGATCTTTTGCTATAACAAATATTCTGATTTATGTATTCTTTAAATTTAATGCTTACAGTTTTTTTATAAGTCTATCGAGTCCAATTTTTTTACCAGTTGGAAATGCTAGAAGTACCACCATAGCTGCAAGTTCAATCAGTATTTTATTTACCCATAAGTAGCTACCTTCGCCTGGTAAAGCATAGCTTACTCCAACTAAAGTTGGATGTGATAGAAAGTAGAAACTAAGTAGGATTATACCTGCCCAATTTGATAATTTTGTAAGAAATCCAAGAATTAATCCTAGGCCGATTAATAGTAAGCCGTAAACATTCAGAATATCTACAAATTTTAGTAGACTGGAACTGTTGGCAATATAGTGATAGATACCCGAAAACCACCCTTTTGAGTCAAGCAGATAGGATTGTGATGACCAATTGGAATTCATTACCTTAGAAACTCCTTCATATAAAAAATGCCACCCAATTAAGATTCGAAGGGTTATGAGTGAGAAAAGTTGTAGTTTGCTTAGTTTTAGCTTTGTAGAGTTCATTTTTTCTATTATTAATACCCAAAAGTATATATTTTTTATCATTATAAATAGAAGTGCGTAAGTCATTTTTTTTCATAAATAAGAACTGATTCTGCACAATTGTAAACCACTTAGATATTTACTGATTTATAATGAAAGTAGAGCTCTTATATATCAATGAAAGAATGCCTCAGCCACCTTCTTTGGTGTTTTAGAATGAAATTTGTCTTTGGTGTATATTTGTACAGAATTTTTTTTTTTATCCCCAGGCTAAAGCCCTACTCTATATACCCAACTTTTTTTTGGCACGGAGGCTGTTTTAGCACCCTAATTTAATGGACATGTTAAGACAAAAATTTTTACTTTTAAAATAAAATAACAGAAGTGATTGTTGCTAATAGATAGATATCATAAGACCGTTGATTAAAATGTTTAAAGCATTTTAAGGTTGTATTCTGTGAATTTATTCAATAGAATTATTCATACTCATTACTTATGTGTATATTTGGATAATTGTTAGTAAACTAAGCTAAAACCCATATACAAACCAATGAATGTAAGGGCAAAACTAATATTATTATTATCATTTACATTAGGTTTTATCTTCTTTGTTGTAATTGGATTTCGTTATCTCGAAAGTAACCAGCGTAAAGTTTTTCTTGATGCAATGCGTGATGGAAGGCGTATGATTATTGATAATGTGCTAAGGATTAACGAGGAAAATTCAATGCAGTCGGCTTTTGATTATTCAGGTTGGGATGATATGGTTGACAATGTGAATAATCCTTCTCCTATTTGGTTAGAGGAAAATATTCACTCAATGCTTACTACCTTTAAGTTTAATTTCGTCTGGATTTATAATTCAGATATGAAGTTAGTTTATAGTACAAGTGATAGCATAATTATTTTACCCAATCTTCCGGTACCTCATTTGGCTTTACTAGAGTTATCTAATGATAAACCTTTTATTCATTTTTTTCTCGATTATCAAGGTTCAATTATAGAGGTTTTTGGTGCTATTATTGTTCCCTCAGCTGATTTGCCTTCCCGGAAATCAAAACCGCAAGGATATTTTTTTGTTGCTAAAATATGGAATTCCAATTATTTGAGTGAACTTGAAGAATCAACAGATCTAAATATTACGATTCATTATAATAGAAAGAAACCTACATGCAATCAAAACGATATTAATATTCGTAGACAGTTTTATAGTTGGAATAATAGAATGGTCTTTGAAGCCGATTTTCATTATAGATCAAATTATATTAAGGAGTGGAATAGACTTTCAAATCAATCACTTTATATTATTATTCTCTTAACTTTTTTAACTACGCTCTTGTTTCTTTATTTTACTCGAATTTGGATTTCAAAACCTATAAGAATGATTTCTGATGGTCTTGACAATCGTTCGATTATACCTATAAAACCATTGCTTTCGGAGGATTCCGAGTTTGGTAATATTGCAATTATGATGGAGCAGTACTTTGCTCAACAAGAATTATTACAAAATGAAGTGGAATTGCATAAAAACACTTCTGCAAAACTTAAAATTAATCAGAAAGAATTGAATGATGTAATTGCTACTAAAGATAAGTTTTTCTCTATTATTGCTCATGATTTAAAAAACCCTTTAAATGCAGTGATTGGTTTTGCCGAAATGATTTCACGTAATATTGATAAACTAGATAAAGCAAAGATTGAAGAATATGTTCGTCAAATAAATGATATCTCTAAGCATGGTTATTCCTTATTAGAGAATTTGCTTGAATGGTCTAGAGCGCAAACTGGTTCTATTGAGTTTATTCCTGCTACTTTAAATGTAGCTGAGTTAGTAAATGATCAAATGCAATTATTTAAGGCACAAGCCAACAAAAAAAGCATTGAATTGAGTTATCAGATTGATTCGTCAATTCAAGTAATTGCTGATAAAAATATGTTGCGAACAATTATTCGTAATCTCCTAACAAATGCAATTAAATATACAAACATTAATGGTCGTATAAATATATATGCTGCATCGTATGAAAAATATGCAGTAATAACTGTGGCCGACAACGGGGTTGGAATTTCTGATAATGATAAATCACGAATTTTTAATGTGGGAGCGCATTTCACTACTTATGGTACTGCAAATGAACAAGGTACAGGTCTTGGCTTGACATTGTGTAAAGAATTTATCATGCGTAATGGCGGAAAAATTTGGGTCGATTCGGAATTAGGAAAGGGCAGTACTTTTTCATTTACATTACCAATTCCTATTTAATTTTTGTGGTTTGGAGCCAGTAAATAAGCAAATTACTTTCTTCAATATCATTATTTTATATATTTGTTAATAAACTGTATTGAATTATTTGTGTTATCTTTATTTCTATATTTAATGTTGAGAGTAAACTTTTTTTTCTTCTTTTTACTTCCTTTATTGTTTACATCATGTAAGCAGACTGATTTTCCTAAAATTTGGTCTAGTTATATGAAAACAAGTTCTTATGAAGTAGATTTTGCAAACATGCAAGATAATGGCATTCAAATAGTAGAATTTGGTGTTGGCCAGTTTCTGGATACTAATATGCTTGTTCCAGCAATGCTTGAGGCAGCTCGAAAGCATAATATTAAGTTTATAATAAATATGCCCGATGTTACCGAAGAAGCTTTTTTAATGAATAAAGACTCTGTTGAAAGAGCTATATTTATTGGTGGTTCATACAATGGTAAAGCAATTGATCGTAATGTTTTTAGCTTTTCAAAAGGGAAACATCAAATAAAAATTCTTAGACCAACGTATGACAGCATTCGCTGTTATAAAAAGTATGGTCGCTATTTTGAAAATATTCACGCTCCTTTGCGTTCTGAAGTTATCATTAAACAAAAGGATTTTGATGGTTCGCAGCATTTGAAAATTATTGAAGCAAAATTGGCAAGCTACGATTCAATTTACACTACCATGGAATTTGAGCTCGCTGATACAGATGGCGATTTAAATCAAGTAATATTAGCAGTCTATTGGATATCAGAAGGTGCTCGTGATCATTGGATTTTAGGCGATGCAGCAAGTCCCGCATCTAATTATACTCGTCGCTTTTTATATAAAAGAGTGAATGATTTTATTAAAAAATGGAGTGATGCGAATGGAGGTTCATTCCCTAGTGATTTAATTTCGGCTTTTCGTTATGGCGATGAATGCTTTGTTTTAACAGGGCATGCAAACGAACGCGATGCGTCGTATCCTCTTTATGATTATTCAGAATCGGGTATCGCTGCATTTAAAAAATGTATGCCAAATTGTGAGTATCCTCGGGCTAAAGCATTTTTTGAATTTTTTGGTCGTGATGCCTATGCCGCTTGGTTATTTACTTGGCATAGCTCTTGTGCATCATTGGCAAATATTGTAAAACTATGTCTTAAAGATAATGGCATTTCTCCAATTCCCGTTTTTAGAAATTTTACTCGAATGAATATTTTTGATCCAATAAATGACCACGATGGTACAGGTTTGGATTTACTTTGCCAGTATTTTGATATTGTTCAAATTGATCCTTATCCTTTACTCAAAACGGGATATGATAATAGTTTGATACCTCATGAAATGCATTATATCAGTGGCTTTTCGCGTAGGTATGCTAAACCACTTATACCATGGTTGCAGGCGCATACCTATGGTGCTAGTATTGATCATCCAAAGCCTGCTGATTTAGATCGAATGATTAATCAGCATACTACATTTGCTCCTGATGCTATTATGTGGCTTGGTTATGGACCTGCAAACGAGATGACCTTCCCTGATGCTAATCCAAAATCATGGCAAAGAGCAAAAGAAATTAATGCTGAATTTTGTAGATCAAACTATACGAAAACAGATGCTCGTATTGCGGTAATTCGTCCGTATACCGTTCGTGCATTGCGTGATCTTGAAAATCGCGCTCCTCTCGATGCTTTTTTTACCGATAGTGTTTTAAATATGTTAGCCGATAAAAATATTTTCTATGATGCTTTTGAGCCTTTTAACTGTAGTAAAATAATTCCTAGTCAGCTTAAAAATTATGATGTGATACTTGCAACTTTAGGTTCTTTAAAAATGTCTGAACTCTCTCCATTTATTAATTCAAAAAAGACGTGTATTCTTTTTATCTATGGAGCAGATATTTTTGACGAAATACCTTCGGAGATAGGAGTTAAAGGTTTATTAAGAAGAAAAGTTAGTAGCTCTCAACTGACGGGTGTAATGAGCGAATTGACTATTTTAGGGGATATATATGATTTAGGAAAAGCTCAAGCTATTTCAACTACTAGTGACGGTGTTTGTGTTTGGAAGATGAATAATTTAGTTTTTATTTCATGTGTAGGATTTTCTATGAAACAAAATATGATAGAACAATTACTCAGTATAAACCTAAACTAAATGCTATGAAAACTAAATTCTCTAAGTATATTTTATGCATGTTTCTAATGCTCTTTTCACTACCGTCATGCAAAGACCTAAAAGCTAAAAGAGAGATGCTGCAAGGAAATTGGCAGTGTGTTTCACTCGAAGGCTCAGGTGATTTTGATGGCTTTCTTTCCAAAGTATCATTATCATTTGCAAAGAATCAGTATGTTTATAAATCAGTTAATTATGAGGAAAATGGTCGTTTTGCTATTGAAAATGATATAATATGGTTTATTAAATCAGATGGTTATGAAAAACAAATTGGACTCGATTTTCTCTCAAATGATTCACTTCGTATTCGAATGAATGCAGATGATAAAGAACGTGTTATGGTTTTTAAAAAGAAGTAAATCTTGATTGCCTTTTCAGTTGAATAATGCGTAATGATTTTTTTTCGTAATTGGTGTATAATAAGAGAGAATAAGTTTTCAATTATTTTTATTGACTAATAAAGAATTATTTTTTTTGTTATTCCATCTATCTGTATAATATACGCACCAGCGACTAATTCTACGCCTTGGCGTCCTTCATCCGATTTACCTGAAAATACAATTTGTCCATTGGTATTTATCACTTTAAATTCTTTTGAATTAGCGCCTGTAATAAATAAACTAGCCTTACTAGTATATATATTTATTGGGCTATTGTTTATTGTTTGACTATTACTGAGAGTACTTATTTTGGTAGTAATATTTCCAGCATTGCCAGTAATATGTATGATGAAAAGAGAACTGTTTGTAATGTTTGAAATGTTAAAATCTATTACATTGGTATTTCGAAGATCAATACTATTGCCCGTTCTAACATCTTCAAGTAGTACCGTATAATCTGCTGATATACTTTCAATACCATCTAATTTGAGCTTGAAGTTTCCTGCTTGTTGTATGCTTAAGTAGATTGGAATATCAATATTTCCATTAATATTTGGAAGTGAGTTGATTCCTAAATCTTCACCACCACTTGCTTTTGTATATATTTGAGCGATCTCTGTGTTGCTTCCAAAAAACTTAATAGCATCTTTATTTGCATCAAACCCAGTAGTTACATTATCGGTAAAACGAATTACACTTTCATCACTCCCAGCAGCACTCTTCACAAGTATATTGATTCTGTTCTCAATAGGGCTGGTACTTTTTAATATAGTACTGGTAGCCGATGCTACAAGTGCAGCGTCTGAAAAAATGATTGATGCGTTTCCTGGAATGCACCCCTTTACAAAAAAGGCTGCTGTTGGTGGTATATATTGAGTGCCACCATTTATTCCAATGCCATCAACGTAACTTGAATAGGTTTTTGTGCTACTGTTCCATAAATATATGGCATCGTTAATATTGTTTTTATTAATGCTTGTCGAATTCCAATTCAAATAGGCAGGGTAGGGGTTACCAACTAAATTCCAACCTTCATTGTTTGCTGTTTCAGGTCCATTGGTGTATGTTAAATTGCTTGTGTAGCTTCCTTTATTGAATGTGCCTGTAAAACTAATTATATTATCGTTGCCTGATTTAACGTCATAACCCATGCTAGGAATAAGAGTATATGCGGTATTAGAAATTAAAATCGATGACCAGGCTTTTTTAATATTTGTTGAAGATAATGGCTCATTATAATAATAACAGGACAAATCTAAATAACTTCTGTTGTATCCTGTTACGGGTGATGATATTAAGGTCCATTGATTTGCGGTAAGGAAGCGTTCCATCTTTGATTTACCTAATACGTTTAATTTACCTAAATTAATTAAAGTGCCAAAGGAGCTAGCGCTTGAACTAAGTAAGAAATCTTTACGAACATTTAAAATACCCGTACTGCTAATTTTAATAGTGGCTGTTGGTATAATGGTTACCGATCTACAGCTAATGGTGCTTGTAATATTCGGGAATCTTGTTAAACCAGCGGGTATTACAATATTTGAACCACTATCAGGTACTAAATTGGTATTCCAATTTGCTTTTGTGCTCCATATGGTAGATGATGAACCATCCCATACAACATTTGTCATATCGGTACCTGTAACGGAAACATCGTCTAAATTATAACCGGAGTTGGCTATTGTTGCATTACTTCTAGTACGCCATCTGATATATACCGTAGCTTTTCTGTTAGCATATATTGAAATATCAATGCTTACCTGTTTCCATACTAAGTCGGTATAACTAGAATTTTGCGCTAATTTTGTCCATTTTATCTTATCAGTACTTATTTCAACAAATGATGAATCATAGGTCCTTTGAATATTAGCCCATCTCCAAAAAGAAAGCCTAACACCCATATAATTACTACAGTTAATGGCTGGAGTTAAAATCCATTCATTTGAATTGCTATAATAACTTGAAACTCCTTCTTCTGTTCCATCTAACTGAATACCTTGACCATACACCATGTTTATGGTATTTGTTGTTGTATAGTCTGTTACTGGATCAGGATTGCCTACTTTTTTTACTGGGTTGGTTGTTATATTTATTCCTTTACCGCCTTTTGGCACACCAACTACCCACGAATTATGGTTGTTGGCTCCTCCATTTACCCCCGTCGCACCTGTAGTCCAACCTGCTTGAGCACCACCATCAAATGAATCGTAGAATATAACTATTTGAGAATTAGCTTTATATGTAAAAAACAATAAAATAAACTGAATTGTACTTATTAGGCTGAAGTTTTTGATAATACTGCTAATTATTTTCATATTCCAATTATTTTTAGATGATTTAGATCATCATTGAAGGTGATTTTAATCACCTATTACGCTTTATTCAAAAAAAGGTTGCAAATTGTTTTAAACATTTAATTAACTTATTTAACTGATTTTTATTGGTGTTTCCCGAAATATCCTCTTTGTTTAATCAGAGGCATAGGTTTTATATTTTCGCATTCAAGTAATTAAGCAATTAAATACTTAAATGCGTATAGTGAATTTCTTTACATCTTATTACAATACAAATGTACTTTAATATGGAACTGATTACTATGGCTAATTATGCCAAAACGAGGAGGAAAATCCCTCATTTTGGAAAGTGGTATGTGTTTAATATCCACTTTCTATCTTACAGCATCTTAGCAGCTTCTTGGTCAAGAAACCATTCGAGCATACCATAGCTTGGGCGTATATGGGCTGCTGGGTATTCGGTATTATTTAATGTAATAATTTGGTTTACTATATTGGCCTTTTCGGCTCCCATTACCATAAAGGCAACGTATTTGGCATTGTTTATAATGCTGCCAGTTAAGCTAATCCGTTTTTGTGCTGTTTTGGGATGTGTTGCAACAACTGCAATGCGCGTATCTGTTAATAATGTTATCTGATTGGGGAAGATAGAAGCGGTGTGTCCATCGTCGCCCAAACCTAATAATATAATATCAAATTGTGGTAGGCCATTATAGATGGGTAACTGTTGGGCTATTTCATTAGAATAACGCAAAGCTTCTTCATTGGCTTCATTTTCTCCTTTTATTCGATGTATGTTTTTTGATGGGATACTAATAATACTGAAAAGTTTAGCTTTTGCCATTTTATAATTGCTCTCATCATTTATTGGTGATACACAACGCTCATCAACCCAGTAAAAATGTACGTTTTTCCAATTTATATTGGCATAGGTTTTATATGCCAATTGCGTGAATAAAAGTGCAGGGGTGCTGCCGCCAGAAATTGCAATATGTAGTGTATTACTAATATTTGCAATAGACGTAATTCTTTTGCAAATGGCTGTTGCAACATCTGCTGGCTTTGCTAATATATGAATATCAAGATTCATATTATAGTTTAATTTGTTTTTCAACATAATGGTATCAAACTTATTCTTTCGCTCACTTCTCACCCAATATTATGTTATCTAAATTAACAGGTTGTTTTTACTTCTGGGCAAGGATTTCGCCATCCATATCCAGTATTCCCAAATAAACGATTTGCCTCTGAAGGCCCCCAGCTTAATGATTCGTATTGATACAGCGGAATGTCTTTCTGAGTATTCCAGGCATCTAAAATAGGCGATATAAAACGCCAGGTTGCTTCAACTGCATCGGCACGTGAATAGAGTGTTGAGTCTCCATTCATGCAATCAAGCAATAGTCGCTCGTAGGCTGTTGGTAAAGCTTCTGACGATAAATCGGTATAATGAAAATCCATCCCTACCTCTTTTACCTCAAAACCTGTTCCTGGCACTTTCATACCAAAAGTAAGGAGCATGCTCTCGTTTGGTTGTATTCGAATAACCAATCTGTTATTTCTGTTTCCTGAGTTATTTCCAAAAATGCTATGTGGTGTTTCTTTGAATTGAATTACTGCCTCACTTACTCTGTTTTTTAATCGTTTCCCACTTCGTAGGTATATTGGAACATCTTTCCAACGCCAATTATCTATAAAAATTTTTAGGGCTATATAGGTTTCGGTTTTAGAAGTGGCAGCTATTCCTAATTCTTCCTTATAGCCAATGTACTTTTTATCATCAATAGTTGCAGGTGCATATTGACCTCTAATTACATTTTCTTTGATATCGGTTGAACTCATTGGTCGTAGTGACTGAAATACTTTTACCATTTCATTTCGAATGGATGTCGAGTCAGATAACGAAGCGGGTTCCATAGTAATCATGCCTGTGAGCTGCATTAAATGGTTTTGAATCATATCGCGTAATGCTCCTGAATGATCGTAATAACCGCTGCGGTCATCTATCCCAATATCTTCTGAAGCGGTTATCTGAATATGATCAATATAATTTCGATTCCAAATTGGTTCAAAAATACTATTTGAGAAGCGCGTTACCATTATATTTTGAACGGTTTCTTTTCCTAAGTAATGGTCTATTCGATATAGTTGCTTCTCACTAAAATATTTAAGTAATTCCTGATTTAAACTTAAAGCGGTATCCAGATTATATCCAAAGGGCTTTTCAATGATTAATCTTCGCCATTGACTGTGATTGTTTTTTTGACGGTTTAATCCATAAAAGCCTAAATTCTCGGCAATTGTTGAAAACATGCTTGGTGGCGTTGACATATAGAAGATGTAATTACCATTGGTATGATGTCTTGCATCTAAATCAACAAGACGACCTGCAATTTTGGCATAATCTTCCAGTAGCGAAGTATCAATGGATAAGTAATAGAGTATTTTTAAAAAGGCCTCTTTCTTTTCACCCATAATTTCGTTTAAAGAAGCAGCCATATCACGAAAAGAATCATCATTCAAATTTTTTCTTCCAATACCTAAAATAGCAAAGTTATTAGGTAAGCGACCGCTCTGAAAAAGATTGTAAAGTGCAGGCAGTAATTTTTTCTTGTTAAGATCACCGCTTGCACCAAAAATTACAAGTATTAGATTATCAGGTTTTTTCAATTAATTGTTTTATTAATATTAATAAAATATGGATGTAACTTTCATTAATTATGTTTGTCTTTTACAATTATATGACAAATAAATTAAGAAGTCAATACGAATATAACGAAAAGACCGTATTAAAATATATGGCACTATATTTGTTTTATATCATAACCATAAAAAAATGTTCAAAAAAATCTTTTTATCCTTATCCTTATTTTTAAGCTTACAATTAATCTCTACAAACGACCTATTTGCCGATGGTGATCAGTCTGGTAAAGTAACTATTAGTGGCTCAATTAAGGATGCTTCAACGGGAGAATCACTAATTGGGGCAACCGTTTATGTTTTAGAGCTCAAAACAGGCGGTGTTTCTAATGTCTATGGCTTTTATTCAATTAGTTTACATCCGGGTAAATATACCATTGAGTATTCCTATTTGGGTTATAGTAGTGTAAAGCGAGTTATTGAATTGAAATCAAGCCTTAAAATGAATATAGAGCTACCCGTTACTACGGATGAGCTCGAAAGTGTTGTTATTACTGGGGAAGCAGTAAATAAGAATATTGTTAAGGCTGAGATGAGTGTTGAAAAACTTTCAATTGCTCGAATTCGTGATATTCCAGCGCTTATGGGTGAAGTTGATGTAATAAAAGCTATTCAGTTACTGCCTGGTGTTCAATCAGCTGCTGAAGGATCTTCGGGTTTTAGTGTTCGTGGTGGGAGTACTGATCAGAATTTGATTCTTTTAGATGAAGCTACGGTGTATAATGCTTCGCATTTATTGGGTTTCTTTTCTGTTTTTAACAATGATGCTGTTAAAGATGTTGCCCTATATAAAGGAGATATACCAGCTCAGTATGGAGGTCGCTTAAGTTCTTTACTCGACATTAGAATGAAAGATGGGAATAGCAAAAAATGGGCTGCCACGGGCGGTATTGGTTTATTGTCAAGTCGCTTAACTATTGAAGGTCCAATCATTAAGGATAAAACAACGATTATTGCTTCGGGTCGCAGAACTTATTTTGATATCTTTTTACCTTTAGCTAAAAATAAAGAGATACGAGACAATACATTATTTTTCTATGATTTTAATGCAAAGATTACACATTCATTTAGTGATAAAGACAAGGTTTTTCTCTCTGGATATTTAGGAAGAGATGTTTTTAAAAATAAATTTGGATTGTTTGGTTTTGGTAATAAGACTTTTAGTTTGCGATGGAATCATGTCTTTTCTCCAAAAACATTTAGTAATTTGAGTTTGATACAATCCAATTATGATTATGTATTAGGTACTGCTGAGGGGCAAGCAAATTCGTTTAGGTGGGATTCAAAATTGAAAGACTACGGATATAAATATGATTTTACTACGTATCTCAATGGATCAAATACCTTAAGATATGGTTTTTCATCCGTGTATCATACATTTGATCCGGGTACCGCTAGCAGCGACGATGAT